>JAFTOB010000103.1 GCA_017451545.1 Clostridia bacterium
TCGACCGCTTTTGCGGTCGGGGGAGGGGGTGGGGGGTCGCGGGTGGATGAGCGGCGAAGATGCGCGAACAGAAATATCGCTTTGCTCAACCTCATCGTTTGCGCGGCCTGAAAAACAAGCCAAAAATTAGGTATTTCATACCCAATTTTTCGCTTCTTTTTCACATACGCAAGGGCCGCGTAGGGGGGGGATTTCGCCCGTGCGCGGGCGACCAACGGGTTGCCGTTGGATCTCAAAAAACTTTTGAAAAAGTTTTATCAAAACTTTCAAAAATGAGTTTAGCTTAAACTTCAAACTCCAATTTATCGGTGACATCACCGTCTCAAAGCGCACCTTTATCCTATTTCGATCTCCGTTACGCTCTCGGCGGGGACGGTCAGCTCGCGGCCGTCCACACGGCAGGTGACGTCGTGCAGAAAAGGATTGACGAGAATCTGAACGCGCGAGCCGTCGGCGCGCTCCCACGCCGAGGTCAGAAGCGACGGCAGGGTCAGGGTGCGCTCGCTCTTGCGGCGCGGGAAGGTCACGCTTTCGCACTCGACGGGCTTCGGCGCGACCATACGCCCGTCAAGCAGATAATCCCGACCTCTCTCACGGTAAAACTCGCAAAGCACGGCCACAAGGCGGATCATTCGCTCACTGTCTGTGGGCTTTTCCTGCACCACCTTGCCCCAGCGCGGCATAATGCCGCCGTCCTGATTCAAAATCAGCGTCAGGCAGTCTCCCACCGAAAAAGCATAGGCAATACGGTAAGCCAGACCGTCGTCGCAGTTATCGTCAATCGGACAGCTGACCTGATTGCCCATAAAATTGCGCAGATATTCGTGATAAATATAGGCGTAAAGCGGCACGGGTCGACCGATATAATAGTTCAGCTCGAAGCGATTGTCACTGAGGAGCAGATTGCCGATAAAGGCCTCGGCCGCCGCGGATTCACAGCCGAACAGCATATTCGGCGCGCTATCCTGCCAGGTCGCAAGCATTTTTTGCATATTGTCGGTCATCCATGCACCGGGGACGGGCGGGTGACCGTGATCGCGTCCGTAACAGAAATACTGACCGCCGCCGTGGTTCTGATCAAGGATCTGCGCATAGTCCGCGCCGCCCTCAAAAAGCGGAGAATAGGCCTCGAGCAACAGCTCGCGTCCCATACGGGAGGCGGGACATATATCGTAGCCCGAGCGCTGTGATGTACAAATGCGGCTGATCTCGACCTTCCCTTCGGGAGATTCGCACATAGCCGCCTCAAGTCCGCGCTCGCGGCACTCGTCGGTTCTTTCATAATCGTCAAGATTGCTCTTTAACGTGTAACCGAAGCCCGAGCAATAAACGCCCAGAAGGTCGCCGTTTTCGTGAAGCCTGTCGCGGAACTCGCCAAAAGCCTCAACTCCGCCGTAAGGCGGCCAGACGTAGGGCGGTGCCCAAGGTGCTGTTCCCTCCCAGTGCATAAGCAACGCCATAATGCGGCTGCCCGTCACCTTCTTTATCCGCTCCACCGCAGGCAGGGCGTTTACGTAGGGGAACATTCGGTTGGGCTTCATCTCGTCCTTGTCGTGTGTGCCGCGCACGGGGTAGGTCAGAACCAGCGGCGAGTCGCTGTACCACTCGGGCAGGCGCGGATTTTCCGCAACCTTCTTCACTCCCTCGGGCAGAGCCGACTCAAACCAAACGCGGTAACGCTCGGCCGACGACTCCCAATTTCCGCCAACGACCGACCAGACCACGGGAAAATCGGGCGCGTAGGTCTCGCCGAAATCCACACCGCAGAAAAGGCGGATCTGCATGGCCACGCCGCTATCGACGGGGTAAAAATCAATTCCCTTCACGCCACGTGCGGGATCGTGCGCGCCAATATAAAGTCCGCAATCGCCCCAAAGATATGCTAACATCTGGGAGCAGACCATATTGGGGAAAACGGCATAGCTGCCGTGGGATGGATATACGGGCTCTTTATGATTGAAGGGACTGCCCTCGCGAGCATCCATATCACGCACCAACGCGCCCTCGTTATAAGGGAAAAGGATCTCGCCGCCACCGCCGTTTTCGGCAAGCTTCGGTAACGCAACAAGGGGAAAATCCACCCATTCTGCGCAAAGCCCGTCGGTTTTCGGAGTCACGCGGATGCGCCACTCGACCTCGCAATTTTTCTCTGTAAGGAAGACCTCGACCTCAAGGTCTGCATTCTCAAAGCCCGTGTAAACTGCGCCATTTTCGGTCAGCTCACAGCTCCGCGCGCCGAAGGCATCGACGGATACATTCGCGCCCGATCTGTCGCGCAGACCAACCTTGAAAAGCGGCATCCCCTCGGCAATCCACTCTCGGCCGCCAATAACGGCAGACCTAATGCAACCGCCCTCAAGATCAACGGCGAGCTTTATTTTTGCATTGTCTAAAATAAACATACTTCGACCTCCGCACTTGAAATTTCAAAAAAATGTGTTATAATACTATTATAAAGGTTGTTTTTCCAAATTTCTATAAGAAAGGTACGCATATACAATGCAAAAACGCGCATCTTTTCAAGCTTCAAAAACTCTGTTCGCTCCCCTACCCTCCGATTCCGACGTTTTTTGCGACAAAAAGCAGATCCGTTTGCCCTACGCCGAGGATTTTCCCGTGCTCCATTACCACGACCGCTACGAACTCGGCATTTGCGAGGAAGGCGAGGGACTTTTCCTATCCGAGGGTAAATATTCTGCGCTGTCTGCAGGCGATATAATCTTCATTTCCCCCGGAGCGCGGCATTATTCGCGGTCGATATACCCGAACGCCCTCTGCAGCTGTCGCTTTTTCTATTTCCGGCCCGACCCTATCCGCGCCACGTTGGAGCTTCATTCGCCCGACCGAGCAAAATACGAGACCCTCGCGCGAAAAGTTCCCACGGTGATCCGCCGCTCTGAATTTCCGAGCGCGCACCGCTTGCTCTCCGAGCTCGTCGAGGATTGCCGCAAAAGCCTTGAGGTAGCCGCACCGCGAGCTTTTCTGCGTCTGGCGCTTTTCCTTATGGAGGCCGAGGATCTGCTCGGGCTGACAGCGGTCGAACCGAGCGGCACCCAGAACCACGGTGCCGAGGAGCGCGTGGCCGAATTTATCTCGCTCCATTATTCGGAATCTCACAGCGCATCCGAGCTTGCCGCCATGTGCTATCTCAGCGAAAGTCAGCTCCGCCGCCGATTTATCGCATCCTACGGCCAGCCGCCCATCGCCTACCGAAACAGCCTGCGCTGCCGCATCGCCTGCGAGCTGCTCACCTCAACCGAGCTCCCCGTCGCCGAGGTGGCCGAGCGCGTGGGCTTCGGCAACGTCTCGGATTTTTACCGAATGTTTCGCAAGGCCTACGGCCTCGCACCTTACGAATACAAAAAGAGCAAGGCATGACCCTAAAAAGCGCAAATTAAAAATCAAGGACTGTTCGTTCGGGACAGTCCTTTTTTAGCGGTGACGTCACCGACAAATCGGAGTTTGACGTTTAAGCTAAACTCATTTTTGAAAGTTTTGATGAAACTTTTTCAAAAGTTTTTTGCGATCCA
>JAFTOB010000104.1 GCA_017451545.1 Clostridia bacterium
CGTCAACAACGATACCCGACTCGCCGTGAGGCATATGGAGGGAGGTATCGCGGACCTCGCGGGCCTTTTCACCGAAGATCTCGCGGAGAAGTCTCTCCTCTGCGGTCAGCTCGGTCTCGCCCTTCGGGGTGGTCTTACCGACGAGAATATCACCGGCTCTGACCTCGGTACCCTTCTTAACGATACCCTCGGCGTTGAGGTCCTTCAGGGCATCCTCACCGACGTTGGGGATCTCGCGGGTGATCTCCTCCGGGCCCAGCTTGGTGTCGCGGGCCTCGTGGGTGTACTCTTCAATATGGAGCGAGGTGTAAACGTCCTCGCGTACCAGCTTTTCGTTAAGCAGAACGGCGTCCTCGTAGTTGTAGCCTTCCCAAGTCATGAAGCCGATGAGAGCGTTCTTACCGAGCGAGATCTCACCCTTGCTGGTTGCGGGACCGTCGGCAATGACCTGACCGGCCTTGACGGTATCGCCCTTGGAAACGAGGGGACGCTGGTTGTAGCAGGTACCCTGGTTGGTTCTCTTGAACTTGATGAGGTTGTAAACGTCCTTCTGTCCGTCCTCGCGGGCAATGATGATGCGGTCGGCCTCAACGCGGTCGACGTAACCGTCGTTCTTTGCGATGATAACGACGCCGGAGTCAAGAGCAGCCTTGTACTCCATACCGGTTCCGACGATGGGGGAATCGGTGACCATAAGCGGAACTGCCTGCTTCTGCATGTTCGATCCCATCAGAGCACGGGAGTTATCGTCGTTCTCAAGGAAGGGGATGGATGCGGTAGCGACGGAAACCACCATCTTAGGCGAGACGTCCATATAGTCGACGCGAGAGCGGTCGACCTCGGTGATCTCTGCCTTGTCGCGGACGGTTACACGCTGCTTGACGAAGTAGCCCTCGTCATCCAGCGGCTCGTTAGCCTGAGCAACAACGTAGTTGTCCTCAAGGTCTGCTGTCATATATTCAATTTCATCGGTGACGCGTGCGCGACCGTCGGGCAGGTGCTCGACCTTGCGGTAAGGCGCCTCGATAAAGCCGTAATCGCTTATCTTCGCATAGGTTGCGAGATAGGAGATAAGACCGATGTTAGGACCTTCGGGGGTCTCGATGGGACACATACGGCCGTAGTGGGTGTAGTGTACGTCACGGACGTCGAAGGATGCGCGGTCACGGGAGAGACCGCCGGGACCGAGAGCCGACAGACGGCGCTTGTGCGTGAGCTCCGCCAGAGGGTTGGACTGGTCCATAAACTGAGAAAGCTGGGAGGAACCGAAGAACTCGCGGATAACGGTTGCCACGGGTCTTATGTTGATAAGAGCCTGAGGAGTGAGCTTTTCGTTGTCCTGAGTGGTCATTCTTTCCTTTATTATCTTATCCATACGGGCAAAGCCGATGCGCATCTGGTTCTGGAGCTGCTCGCCCACGGAACGGATGCGGCGGTTGCCGAGATGGTCGATATCGTCGTACTTACCGATATCGTGAGTCAGGCAGAAGAGGTAATTGATGGAGGCGAAGATATCGTCTCTCGTGATATGTCTGGGGCAAAGCTCGGCAAAGCGTGCGCGAACCTCCTCCTTCAGTGCCTCAACGTCGTCTCCGCACTTCTCGAGGATCTCGAGCATTACGGGGATGCGGACTCTCTCAAGAACTCCGCAGTCCTTGAGATCGTAGCCGAGAATGTACTCGGGCTCGATGGTGTTGTTGGAGAATACCTTGACGCGATCGCCGTTCTCAAGCTCGAGGACGACCTCGTTGACGGCGTTGCGCTCGATGAGCAAAGCGTCGTCAGCAGAGATGATCGCACCCTCCTCAAAGAGGAGCTCGCCGGTCAGGGGGCTGATAACAGCCTCAGCCAGCTTGCGGTTTGCGATTCTCGACGAAATGGCAAGCTTCTTATCATATTTATATCTACCGACAGCGGCAATATCGTATCTCTTGGGATCGAAGAAATAGTTATTGATGAGCTGCTGTGCGGTATCGGTGAGCGGGGGCTCGCCGGGACGCAGCTTCTTATAGATCTCCTTGAGTGCCTCGATGCCGGTGTGCGTGCGGTTTCTGTCGGCAATGTCGTCGCACTCATCCTTCTCGAAGGTAGCCTTCAGCATGGGCTCCTCGCCGAAGAGGGCGTATACGTCCTCCTTAGTATCCAGCAGGCAATCGTACTTATCGTTGTCGCTGCGGGAGATGCGGTCTGCCTCCGGGATATCGCTCTTCGGAATAACGCCGAGAGCGCGGATAAGCATGGTGATGGGCATTTTGCGGTTCTTGTCGATTCTGACGTAAACCACGCCGTTTATATCGGTCTCGTATTCGAGCCAGGCGCCGCGGTAAGGAATTACCTGAGTGGTGTATGTGCGCTTACCGGTCTTGTCAATATCGGTAGCGTAGTACATACCGGGGGAACGGATGAGCTGGGAAACGATAACACGCTCAGCACCGTTGATAACGAAGGTTCCGCTTTCGGTCATCAAGGGGAACTCACCCATGTAGATATCGGTCTGCTTTACCTCACCCGTCTGCTTGTTGGTAAGGCGAACGTTGACCTTAAGGGGGGCGGCGTAGTTAACGTCACGCTCCTTGCACTCCTCAACCGGATATTTCGGCTTGGAATCAATAGAATAGGAAACAAATTCTATTGAAAGATTGCCCGAAAAGTCGGTGATGGGAGAAACGTCACGCAGCACCTCCATAAGTCCCTCCTCAAGGAACCATTTGAAGGATTTCGTCTGGATCTCAACCAGATTCGGGAGCTCAAGCGGCGTCATTTTGGCGCGCGAAAAGCTCATTCTCGTGTTCTGACCGAGCTTCTGCTCTTTTACATTGACCATTAAATTTATCACTCCATTCAATGTAGTTAGCCCTTGCGGTCGCACATCCGCAAAAGCATCTGTTTGGTCTCGCTTTTATGTGCAAAATGTAAATATTATGTGAATTTTTTGGAACTTCTCAAAAACCCACCCTGATTTTTGCGCATAAATAGCAATTATAATGCAGTTTAATATTGTACCATATTCCGTCGGATTTGTCAATCTTTTTTATGAAATTTGCGTAAATAATAAATTAACGTTTTGTAAACCTTTAAAACTTTCTGCATTTTTCCGAAAAAATTTTTTCAAAAGCTATTGCAATTTGGAAAGAAATGTGGTATTATATTCAACTGTATGGACGAACGCGCAGGCACACCCTCTCAGGTGCCGAGGCAAGTAAGCCGTGACCCGAGTTTCGGGGTCGGTATTACAAATAACGATTTTTTACGGAGGTGAAACACTTTGCCTAACATCAAGTCAGCCAAGAAGCGTGTTATTGTCACCAAGACAAAGACACTCCAGAACAAGATCTTCCGCACCCAGCTCAAGACCGATATCAAGAAGTTTGAGGCAGCTGTTGCAGCCGGCGATAAGGCACAGGCTACTGTTGCTTACGCTGTTGCAGTAAAGAAGGTCGACCAGGCAGCCGCTCGCGGAATCATCCACAAGAACGCTGCAGCTCACAAGAAGAGCAGATTCACAAAGAAGCTTAACGCAATGGCGTAATTAACCCAAACGCCTGAGCAAAGAATAAAACCCGACCGTTGCACGCAACGGTCGGGTTTTATTTTGTTTATTACATTCTATTAAAAGAACTCGTGCAGCAGGCGCTTGTAGTAAACGATGGGCATAGCACTCCAGCCGTGGCAAAGGCTGCCCGCGCGATGGAAGGCCTCGGCACCGTCGAGAGTCTCCCAGAAGGTGGTTGTTCCCTTCGACAGCATATAGCCGTATTTTTCGCGGATGTCGGACAAAACGAACTCACCGCCGTTTTTCTTATCGCGAGCGAGTATGGCATCGTAAACGTAGCCGAGCATGGAAAGCGTGGCGGGCACGACTCCCTCACAGCCGCGAACGGCCGCAAGCGTGCGCTCGTCACCGAGCCCGATGAGCATCGCGAAGGCGTTGCCGAGCTGTGAATAGCCGCTGTCGGTGGTGGCGATGCGGAAGAAGCCCGTCTCCTCATTGAAGAACTCGCGCTTTATGGCCTCGCGCATAGCACCGAGATCCACGTCAAAGCGCTTGTCCACCACTTGACAGAGGGTACGGAAGCGCTCGGCCGAGTAGACGAAGGCGCAGTTGAGGATGAGATCGCAACGCTCGGAGGCATCGGGTGCGCGACCGTCCGAGCCCTCGCTCCACTCGTAGAAATTCCAATACGGGGGCTTGGGGAAATTCCGTATCAGCCCGTTCTCGCCGATGCGGTCGACCATCTTCTGCAGAATGCCGCGCATAGTCTCGTAGACCTCTGACACCACGGTCACGTCGCCCGTTTTTTCGGCGTATTCGTAGACAGCCACGGGGTACATCACCGAGAAGAAGGGTATGGCGGGGGTGTTGACGGCAGGATAGGTCAGCTCAAGCAGAGTATCGTCGGGGCGCTTGCCCTTTGACATAAACACAAGGTTTGCGCGCTGGAACTCCCACTCGCGGAAGGCCGCGTAGCCGCAAAGCATCTGATTTCGGCTGTCGAGGGCGTAAAGCGCCTGCTCGCGCCAGGGGCAGTCCTCGTAGTGGGTGTGCATACAAAGTCTCAGAGTGTGAACGCAGGCGTCGTAGATCTCGCGGTCAAGGCCGGTCAGATTGCAGGGGCGCTCGGTCACGGGATAAAGCACGGGAATGAGCCCGATCTGTTCCACCGTCACGTCGGCATCGCAGATGACCTGCAAATAGCGCGCCGAAAGGCGGACGAAGCGCTGTTCAAAGCAGTTCGCACCCTCGCGGCAGACGAAATCAAGGGAAAAATCGCGGGCTCCGATGAGCTGACGGACGCATCCGTCCTCAATGTGCTCACCGTAGGCAACCTTCACCTCGCAGGGCGCGGCGCAGCTGACCTTCAGATAGAGATATCCCGCGTACTCGTCGCCGAGATCGTAAAGGCGCGGCGTATCGCCGATCACTTCCCTACCCTCTACGGGCTCACAGTCCTCGCAGAGCTTGACGGGACGAACCTTTGCGGTAGCGGTAAAATCCTCAAGCTCCACGGCGGGAGACAAGGGGAACGCAGGTGTGGCGTTGTCCATAGTCGAGGTCAGACCGAGCTGGCAGGTGATCTCGCGAACCTTGTGGGAAACGTAGCGGTGCTCGGGCGCGCAAAGGGTGGCGGCAGAGCTGTAAGCAAGCTGACGGCGCTTGGTGTCACCGCACTCCACCGAATAAGCAAGCCCTGCGCCGTCGTCAATATGGCAAGCGCTGTTGACACCCTCATATCGAACGGTCACCTCAAGCAGATTTTCGCCGTCGCGGCAGGCCGAGGTCACGTCCAGCTTGTCGTAGTACTTTTCGTGGGGATAGCCGGCAAACTGACAGTGCCCCACGCGAGTGCCGTTGATATAGGCGATATAGTCGGTCTCGGCCAAAATTTTGAGATAGACGGTCTCGCCGCCCTCCCACACGAATTTATCGGTAAAATATCCGTATTCCTCGCTTTTAGGCGAGTCGTTGATCCATATTCTTTTTGCATTCTTGAAAATCATACAAGTCCCCTCCACATTCAAAGGATTTACACCATTATACCGAAAAATCAGCCCCGTGTCAAGACAAAAAAGGCTGTGCGCTTCAAATTTCAAGCGTACAGCCTTTACTGATTTTCATTTTCATACGCGTCGGGCAAATATCGCACCTCAAGACCGTCCGCAGTCTTTGCGACCGAGACCTCAAAAGGATTTTTCTCAGCCCACTCGGCATCGACCGACGCCCGAGCCTTCCATTTTTCGTACTGCCGCACAGTGTTTTCGAAGAGAAGCTCCTCGGCCCTCCTTCTGGCCGCCACCGCATCGTCAAGCTCAATATAAGATCCCAAATAATAGGCCTTTTGCTGAAATACGATCTTAGCCATCCACCTGCCCTTGACACGGTAAACTCCGCGCGCGCCCGAGGTGTTGCTCGAAAAATTCTTCTTGCTTTTCAGCATGTCGAGCGACGTACCCGAGGCGCGGGTCAAAAACTGCCTCAGCTCGGCATCGTGCTCCTTTTTCTGACAGCCGCAGCTGCAAATGTTGGAGTACATAAGCTCGTTGTAGGACACGTCGAGCTCTTTTCCGCAATCGCATCGGCAATGCCAGATCACGCTTCCGCGCGCAGTCCTTTCCTTCGTTGGGTAAAGCGCGACCAGCCGCTTGAACCTCTTTCCGCTTATATTAATATAATGATAGTTTTTATCGGGACAGCTCACGTTTTGCCCTCCTTCGGTCATTCACCCACCGACAGCTCGCCGCCGTTTACTACCGTATAACTCGACGGTATTCCCCAGCAGGGCTTGAATCTGACTTTCGTGTTTGCCTCATTAACCTCCAGATAAAAAATGAAAGGGTCGGTCTCACGGCTTTCGTCCGCCGATTTTCCGATAACGTCCGTGATATACTCGGTATCGCCGACCTTGACACAGCAAAATCCGCGTGAGACCGTGGAAGCCTTCATGGTCAAAGTCACGGTATAACTACCCGCCGCAGGAAAATCACATTCAAAAGACCCGTCGGCACGTTTCGTCACTGTCACCTGATCCGAAATGCTGACGTCAAGCTCAAATCTGCCGGTCTCAAGTCGGTTGCCTCCGCTTTCCACGTTGCTGACGAACCACGCATAGGTGGTGGAACAAAATGCAACGGCACAGATCAGAATTCCGAGCATAGCGGCGAGAAGCTGACGGAACATCGCTCCACCGCCCTCTTTTCCCATATATTTACCGAATATTTTCTTCAAGAATATCCCTCCTTGGGACGCAGGCCACACGGTGTCTGTCGGTCAAGTCTCGTTTCTTTTGACATAAATATGCACGTCATTTGCAAAATTGCATTATTTTTGCACAAATGGGCTATTTATAGCCTATATTGTATCATATATAGCCCATTTTGTCAAGAGTTTTAGGCTATAATTAGACTATACGAATAAAAATGGGGGGCATAATGAACACCTACTCGGCAGTCAGGGACAGACTTATTCAGTTGCTTGATGAGAGACGAATGTCAATACACAAGCTGGCAATGGAATCGGCCGTTGCACCGTCCTCGATCAAAAATATTCTTTACGGAAAAAGCGTGAACCCGGGAATCGTCACCATCAAAATGCTATGCGACGGCTTCGGCATAACGCTGACCGAATTTTTCGACACCCCCGAATTCCGCGAGCTGGAACAGGAAATAAAATAAAGAGAAGGCAATATCCAAGAATGGATATTGCCTTCTCTTTTTATTCGATTTATCGGTTCAATGCAACAAAAACCCGAGACCTCTCTGAAAGAGGTCTCGGTAAAATCAAATATTAAAGCCCTCGAGGGCGTCGAAGAATCCGCTCTGCTTCATACATTCGCTGTACTTTTCAAGCTCGATGCCGTCGCCGATGGCGGCGGTGAAGTGGTTCTTGCCGCTGACGTCGCCGCTCCACTCGATGAGATAGAAGGCCGAGCCCGTGTCGGGGATCTGCGCCACGCGGTCGGCGCGGTCGGGCGCAACCTCAAGCTCGCCGCGAAGCACTTCCCTGCCCGTGTAAAGCTCGCGCACGGTGTAAGAAACGCGCAGAGTCTCGCGGGAATCGTTGGCTGCAACGAGGGTCAGCTTGCCGTCCTGCGGCTCGTCCATCATAAGACAGAAGGGCGACTGCGAGCGCTTGATGTAGCTGTACGCCAGCTTCTTTTGACCGTACCAATCCACGATGGCATCCGAGATCTGAGGCCAGCCGTCGATGAGATTCCACCAAAGGATGCCCGTCTTGCGCCACTTGGCGATTCGGAAGCGCTCTATGAAATACTTTTTCGCCTCGGCCTGAGAGATCTGACTTTCAAGGGCGTAGCGCTGAATGTCGTCGGGCAGCTCCTTGAAAATGCGCTCTACCTGGCGGCTCATAAGCGGTATGCGGTAGGAGTAAGGCGTGCCCCAAACGGGCTCCATGCAGGCGGCGTGGGTCAGCCAGACCGTGTCGTCGCAACGCACCGTGTCACCGAATGCCGTGATCCTATCCTCGGGAATAAACTTACGCAGAGTCTCGGGGGACGGACAGCCGTGATAGCCCGTTTCCGATGCAAAATGGCACTCGGAGGTGCCGTAATACGGGCCCTTGAAGAAGTCGCGCGGTCCCCACAGATGATCCTCGGCAGGTCTGCCGGTTCTCAGAGCCTCCGCATCCATATAGGGCGAATTTGGCAAATAGGGACGGGCAAAATCATTGTCACGGGTGACGGCCTTGAAAACGCCGCGAGTGACGGGGTGCTCGTTGAAATCGGGCGGGCAGATCAGGTGTCCGTGCTCGTTAAGAGTCAAAAATCCGCCGCTCTTTTTGTGGTGCTTGATGTACTGATCGCACTCGTTACCGCCCGACCAGAGAGCCAGCGACGCGTGGTTGCGGAACTGACATACCACGCTCTCGGCCTCCTCTCGGAAGAGGCGAAGCATACGCTCGTCGGTGGGGTAATAGCCGCAGGCGATGGCGAAATCCTGCCAGACAAGTATGCCGCGCTCGTCGCAGAAGCGGAAGAAATCCTCGTCGGGGTAGACGTTTCCGCCCCAACAGCGCACCATATTACAGCCGATATCGTCAAGCATACGGAGGGCGCGGGGCTGTAATTCGGCGTGGCGGCAGGGGAATGCGTCAAGCGGCACCCAGTTTGTGCCGAGGCAGAATATCTTCTGCCCGTTGACGCGGAAGACAAACTCGCCGTCATCGCCCGAGCAGGAGGTATGCTCAAGCTCCACGATGCGCAGGCCGATGCGATCCTCGTAAACGTCGCACTCAACGCCCTTATAATATAATGTAAGCTTAAAATCGTAAAGGTTGGGCTCACCGTAGTTCTTGGGCATCCAGAATTTAGGGTTTTCAAGCACCGCAAGGCGTATGACCTGCGAGCCGAAAACGTTGCCCGTAAAGGTAGCCGCCGACTCGCCGCAGGTCATCTCGATCTTGTAAGAGAAGTCGGTGAGCAGCTCCTCCTCGGTGTCGATGTTGAAGGTCACGCGAACAGTTGCCGAACTGTCCTGCACCGACATGGTGGCAGCGTAGACCTGATCGATGCGGTTTTTCGGACGGTAAACGAGCTCAACGGGTCTCCAAAGTCCCGCCGAGACGGCGCGGGGCATAATATCCCAGCCGTACATATAGGGAGCCTTGCGGATGACCAGCGCGTCGGTGTTATATCGGAGAATATGGCCGGTCAGCGCGGCCTTGAAGCTACGCGCGTAGACACCTGCGGGGATGATGTGTACCACGAGCCCGTGGCGGCCGTCGGACAGGCCGTTCAGCGGGAAGGTGTGGGGAATGAACATATTTTCGGTCTTGCCGACAAGCTCGCCGTCAAGATATATCTCGGAGGCCGTGTCGATACCGCCAAAGCTCAGGAAAGCATCGAAGCCCTCTCGGTTTTCAAAATCGAACTCGGTGAAATACCAAAGATGGAGATGCTCGGTCTTTTGCAGACCGATGATATTGTCGGCGTAATAGGGATCGTCAAGCAGACCCGCGGCCTGCATATCAAGCTCATAACAGCCGGGCACGGCGGCGGGGATTATCTTTTCGTTCGAGAGGCGGACACCCTCGACGGTGGTGGCGCAAAAGCCGTCCTTCACGTTTTTGTGCGGCACGATCGCCACCTTCCAATTTTCTATTAACGTTGATTTTCTCATTGTTCAGTACCTCCGAAAAGTATTTCTTCCACTTGCGCGCAGACCGCATGGTAAACGGGCAAGTGAAGCTCTTGTATTTTATATGTTTCGTTTTCGGGAACGCGTATGGAAATGTTGCAGATCCGAGCAAGTCTCCCTCCGCTCTCTCCTGTCATCGCTACGGTCAAAAGACCGCGGGCACGTGCCGTCTCGGCCGCGCGGCAAACGTTCTCTGCATTGCCCGAGGTGGATATGCCGAGAAACACGTCGCCTCTCCGCCCGAGCGCGAAAACGAGTTGAGCGAACACGTTTTCGGGGCAGGCATCGTTAGCGAAGGCGGTGGAAAGGGCGGTCAACGACGTCAGCGGTATGGCCGCGACCCCCCGTTGAAGTCCCGAGGCTATATCGGGGTCAAGTCCCTCAAGCTCATTCTCGGTCGGCTTTCTTTCAAGCAAAAATCCCTTCAGCAGCTCGCCCGAAATATGCTCACAGTCGGCGGCACTTCCGCCGTTCCCCGCCAAAAGGAGCTTGCCGCCTACGCCGTGCATACGAACGGCGGCCTCCACCGCCGCCTCAATATCCTCACGGCATACAGACAGGCAGGGATATCTTTCAATCAACAGATCTACGTGCTTCATTATTTATCAGCACTCCTTTCAAAGGTCTCAAGGGCAACGGCAAGTGCGGCCGCATCACCGATCCCCTCCCCAAGGGCAGGAACTGCTATCCTCACGCGCTCTTTTATCGGCGGCAGCACCTCGCGCCCCATAGCCTCAAGGGTACGCTCTTCGAGCAGGTCGCGGCAACGGGCGTAAACACTTCCGATTATGATAAGCTCGGGATCGAGCAGGTCGCATATCATAGCAAGCCCACGACCGAGCATCACGGCGCAAAGCTCAAAAACTTCAAGCGCGCACGCATCTCCGCCACGGGCGGCCTCGGCCATATCGGCCACCGAAAAACCGTCGGCGGTATCGCCTATAAAGCCCGGGCGTATGCCGCGTTGGAGATATTCCCGCGCTTTGGCGCGGCCAAGCTCGTAAAGTCCGCCGCCGCTGCAAAAGCCCTCAAACGATCCGCACTTTCCGTAGCCCGACGGACCGTGCTCGGCCAAACGTATATGACCGATCTCGCCCGCATTACCCGTTGCTCCGCCGTAAAGACGTCCGTTAAGGATCAAGCCCGCACCGAGCCCGGTCCCGAAGGTCATAAAGACCATATTTTCGGTACCCATTCCCGCGCCGTATCTCCACTCGGCAAGAGCGCAGGCGTTGGCGTCGTTGCGTATGCCGCAGGGCACACCGTACCGCTCGGTCAGCATATCGGTGATCCTGACTCCGTCCCATCCCGGCAGATTTGGGGGCGAGTTAATTATTCCGCGTTTTTCGTCAAGAGGGCCGCCACAGCTGATCCCGATAGCATCAAAGCCACCGAGAGAATCCGCGGCCGCGATTATTCCCTTCAGTGTTTCTTCGCAATTCGACGTCTCAAGCCTGAGCTTTTTCAGTACCCTTCCGCGCTCGTCGCCGAGCACCACGGCACATTTTGTGCCGCCTATATCAATTCCGCAAAGCAAAGCCAAAATATCACCTCTTTTTCTTTCTGATTTTATTATACATTTGCTTTTTGGGTCGCACAATACAAAAATAAAGATATATCAGCAAAAAATCAAGATTTTTATTGATTTTATTTGATTTTAGTGATATAATTTTAAAAAACAATTTGGAGGCAGGCTATGGAAGCACGGCGACTTGAGGGCAGTAAGAGCATCGGAGGGGGTAGGCATATTCGGGTGGATCGAAGGATACCTCTGTCCTTTCCTCTGCACTCTCACGATTATTTTGAGATCGAGATCGTCCTGCGCGGCGGCGGACGTCAGCTTTTAAACTCGGTGGAGGCAGACCTCCTGCCCGGGAGCGTTACTCTTCTCACTCCTGCGGATTTCCACAGGGTGGATCTTGCCAAGGGCACCGAGATCTGGAACATTTCCTTTGACAGCTCCCTGCCCGATGCCGAGCTTTTGACCCGTCTGACCGAGTGCCGCGGATTTCAGCGCGACGTGCCTCCCCATATGCTGGCTCGGCTCGACCGCGCCGCCGATTTCCTGCTGGCCGAGTGCGGCGAGGAGAGCCCAAATTTCCGTCCGCTCATCTCATATCTTACAGATCTGATCCTGCCCGCCGCCAAAGGCGGCGAGCAGACCCCCATCGGTCGCGCTTTACTCTACATCGACACCTATTTCCGCGAGTCGCCGACCCTGGAGCAAACGGCGGCGCAGGCCTGCCTTTCGCCCGTGTATTTCGGGAGCCTCTTCAAGCGCGTCACGGGGCAGACCTATCTTGCTTACCTGAACGGCCGAAAGCTTGAGTGCGCGCGGATGCTGCTTGAGAACGGGGTCAGCGTTTCGCAGGCCTGCTTTGACTCGGGCTTCGGATCACTTTCGGGCTTTCTTTACACCTTCAAGCGGCGGGTCGGCGTCACGCCCGAGGAATACCGCAACCGTTTTTCCGTCAGGCTCTCTTAGCCTTCTCCAAAAGCTTTAATTTTTTTGACTACTGTTTACAAAAAATTAAAATTTTTGCAAGTTTTGTTCATATTTGGTATATATTTTGATGGTATCCTTAATGTGTATAGATATCTGTAAAGATGTCTACACGATCATCGCGTAGTCAAAAATTAAGAGGAGGAAAAACTACAATGACTAATCGCAAAACCACCAAGAAGGCATTGATATTCAGCGCACTTTCTCTGCTGCTCTGCTTCTCGATGCTTATTGGTACTACCTTCGCGTGGTTCACCGACAGCGTGACCAGCGCAGGTAACATCATCAAGTCGGGTACTCTTGATATCGCCATGTCTTGGGCTGACGGTACCACCGATCCCGCACAGACAACGTGGACCGATGCGTCCACCGGCGCTATCTTTGACTATGACAACTGGGAGCCCGGTTATGCCGAGGTAAGACACATCAAGATCGAGAACAAGGGAACTCTCGCTCTCAAGTACACAGTTGTTATATAGGCTACCGGCACCGTTGACGACCTTGCAGACGTTATCGACGTTTACTTTGTCGATCCCGCCGTTCAGGTCACCGGACGCGACAAGCTCACCGATGCCAACAAGATCGGTACTCTCACCGAGGTTCTCGGTAAGATGACCGAGCTCTCGAGCGCAACTATGCTCGCAGGCGAGACCGACACCGTTACTATCGCCCTCAAGATGCAGGAAACTGCAGGCAACGAGTATCAGGGCAAGCAGATCGGCGACAGCTTCGCCATCAAGCTCCTTGCAACTCAGCTCACCTCCGAGAAGGATAGCTTTGACGATCAGTATGACAAGGCAACCCCTTGGCTCGGTCAGGCTGATATCAGCTGGTACGATGCCGATGCTGCAGAGCTTACTGTCAGCACAGCAGAGGAGCTTGCAGGTCTTGCAGCTATCGTAAACGGTGTAAAGTCCGATATCTCCAAGCTCTCCACCGATACCACCGAGACTACTATCAAGGACGACTTTGAGGGACAGACCATCAAGCTTGCTTCCGATATCGATCTGAACGGCTTTGAGTGGACACCTATCGGAAACGTAACCTTTGACAGAGCAGGCGACGGTTCCTATGTTGTTAATGGCGCCTTCAAGGGTACCTTTGACGGTCAGGGCCACACCGTCTCCAATCTGAAGATCGTTGATCCCGCAGCAAATGGCGTTGGCTTGTTTGGCGCTGTCGTTGGCGGTGCAACCGTTAAGAATATCAACGTCAAGAACGTGAATATCTTGGCTGACGGCACTGCTGCTGCCGTTGTGGGCTATTGCTGCGACTATTCCAAGACTTCTACCGTTGAAAATTGCCACGTGTCCGGTCAGATCAGCATCGTTGCTGATTGGGCATACGTGGGCGGCATTGTCGGCTACGGCCATGCAAATATCTCCGGCTGCTCTGTGATCGCTGACGGTACCGGCGTACTGACCTCCGAGAACAGAAATGCTGTCGGCGGTATTATGGGCTGGAACTATGGCGCAACCGTTACCGATTGCGAGGTCAAGAACCTTGCTATCACCGGCTGGACTAACGTTGCCGGTGTGGAGGGCTACGTCCCCGCGGCTCATACCGTTTCCGGCTGCACTGTGGAAAACGTGACCCTCACCAAGACCCGTGCAGAGGGTGTTCCCGCTGTCGGTCTGCTTGTCGGTAGCTGGAGCTATGATGCAAAGGCAACCACCGCTCTGAAAAACAACACCGCAAAGAACGTAACCATGAATGGCACTCACGTTGCCTACTCTGCTTACAATGAGCTGTACGGCGCTTCGTACAGTGGCACGACCAACACCAACTTCGCTCTGGAGAACAACACCACCGAGAACATCACCAACAACCTCGTTGAGGTCGAGGTGGTTTCGACTGTATCCGCTTTGAAGAATGCTCTTGCCAACGGCGGTGACTACGTGCTGACCGCCGACGTCGCTCTGGACGAGGGAATGACCGTTCCTAATGGCGTAACCGTTACCCTGAACCTGAACGGCAAGACCATCAGCCAGACCAAGAGCGACCTGACCGCCGCTCACGCTCTCATTGATAACAAGGGCACCCTTACCATCAACGACAGCGTTGGCACCGGCAAGATCAGCTTTACCGATGCCACCCCATACACCTCGGATATCGGTTGGGCTTCCAACACCATTCGAAATACCGGTGTGCTGACCGTCAACGGCGGCACCATCGAAAATCTGACCTCTGTCGAGGTTATGAGCTACAGCTATCCCCACGCTATCGACTGCTATCAGGGCTCTACCACCACTATCAACGGCGGTACCGTGAAGAGTGCTAACTACGATTCCATTCGTATGTTCTGCAACAGCGATACCCTTGTTACCACCGTTACCATCAACGGCGGCACTATCATTAACCGTGTCAGCTTCCAAGATCCCGCTACTAATAGAGCAGGCTACGGTGTGCTGAACATCAACGGCGGTACCTTTGTGACCACAGATAACGTGACCGCAAACGTCCGTCTGCTGAACTTCAGCAATGTTTGCTCTAACATGAAGGCAACCGTTACCGCAGGCAGCTTCGATAGAGGCTTCAAGACTCAGGACATCGCCGGCAGCGGCGTTGTGACCTCCGACTGGCTGACCTTTGAGGGCGGCATTCCGGTCAACAACCTTGCAGAGCTGCAGGCTGCTCTGGATAACGCTGTAAACGGCGACGTGATCAAGCTGATCGCTGATATCGAGGGCAACGTGACCGTGACCCAGAAGCCCAACGTCAAGATCGTGCTTGACGGCAACGGCAAGACCTTTGCAGGTATTATCACCGTTGACGGCAAGTCCGCCACCTACACTACCGCAGGTCTGACCATCAAGAACCTTACCTTCAAGGCCGACAGCATCTCCGCTGATGCTTGCATCAATTTGGGCGAAGAAAACAATAACGACACCCGTTACACCTGCAACGTGACCGTTGATAACTGCACCTTTGACGTTCCCGGTGCCGTAGGCGTTAAGTCCTACACCGGCGGCGACAAGAACCTGACCATCACCGGTTGCACCGCTACCGCAAATGCTCACTCCCTCGTTCAGGCCAAGGGTATCGACGGCGTTCTCGTTGAGAACTGCGAGGTCTACTCCAAGAACGGTCTGAATTTCAACAACAGCGACAACGTAACCGTTAAGGGTTGCACCGTCGACGTTAAGGGCTATGCCGTTCGCTTCGGTGAGAGCTCCGGCGGCGTTGGCGCGGCTGAGACCTACAAGATCGAGAACTGCACTCTGAAGTCTGCAAATGACGAGGGCGATGCAACCATCATTCTTCGCGGAACCGCCGACTACTCCACTCTGACGATCGTGAATACCACCATCACCGGTACTCCCGACATCAATAACACCGCAACAAGCGCAACTGTTGTAAAATAACATA
>JAFTOB010000105.1 GCA_017451545.1 Clostridia bacterium
CACGGACCCGGGATTTTCGTAGGCGAGGATGAGAACGTTCATTTCGATCTCCGAGCGCACAAGTGTAAAGGGCTCGCCCTGAAGCCCCGCGTTTCCCCAGATGCCCACGTTCGCCTGCTTCGGCGCATAGCTGATGTGCGAATATTTTTCCATTTTTTCAAGTCCCTCTTTGATCTGATCGCGTGCCGCGGACAGGCGTGACAGCACCGTTCCGCGCGGAATGCCGAGCTCACGGGAGATCTGCTCCACCGATTGACCGTGAACGTAATGCCGCACCGTCACCTCGCGGTAGATGCGGATCAGCCGCCCGATCTCGCGGCGCACCGATTCGTATTCCTCGCGCCTGAGCTCGGGGCTTTCGGCCTCTGCGTTGGCCGTAAGATTGCCCTCGGTAAATTCCACGATCCGCGACCTGTACTTTTCGCGGAGCAGGGCATTGTATTTGTTCTTCATAACCGCCGACAAAAAGCCCTTCGGATGCTCGACCGCGTCACCGCCGTGGAGCTTCATAATAAATACGGTCAAGGTGTCCTGAACGAGCCCGTCCACGTCGGGGCAATCGCTGTACCGCGCCTCGGCCAGCGCGTAGAGATACTCGAGATACTCTCCGCACTCCTTTTCGAAATTTTCCTTTGGCGATCCGATCATAAAGGTTCCTCCTTTCTGCCGCTTTCGGCTGTTTTCACCCTATTAGTTGCAGAAATTTTCGGATGATTCGCTCTTTTATAAAATTGTATCACAAATTTTTTGATTTGTCCATAAAAAAACAGCCTCCCGTGCAGAAAACGAGAGTCTTATCATAAAATGCGACGTTGATATTTTGCTTCACCGCTGTTATAATATAACCGTAGGCTTACGAAAAATCAAAAAGGAGATTTTATATGAACTCAACCGTGTTTTCCGAAAATATGAAAAGGTTCAGATCGGCAAAGAAATACACGCAGGAGGAGGTGGCCGAAAAGCTGTGCGTGACGGCGCAGACCGTGTCTCGCTGGGAATACGGCACCACCTTGCCCGACGTTCTGCTGCTGCCCGAGATCGCAGAGCTTTACGGCGTTTTGGTGGACGATCTTTTCAAAAAGCAGTCGGTGGCTTACGAAAATTACGCGCAGAGGCTGTCGGCGCTTTATGAAATAAGCAAAGACCCCGAGGATTTTTTAAGATGCCGTCTTGAATATCAAAGGCTGATGAGGTCGGGCGAGCTGTCGACCTACGACAAGTGGAACTACGGCTGGCTGCATAAGGCTATGATGTACGCGTGCGAAGAGGAAGCACTAAAATGGTTTGACGCGGTTTTGGCCGACGAGACCGACAAAAACTCTCTCCCGTACCGCCGCGCGGCCGAAATGAAGCAATCAATGCTGTTTCACCTCGGAAAAGGGAAAGAGGATCTGGAGGAACGCCGGCGCAAAATGGATGAAGCGGACGGGCAGCTCGATATGCGCGAATGGAAATTGCTTATAGACGCATATGCGTTTTCAAAGCAATACGAAAAGGCGCTTTCCCTCTGCCGTGAGGCCATGGAAAAATTCCCCGATAGCTGGGAGCTGTATTGCTCGGCGGGACAGATCTGCCGGGAAATGCAAAAATACGAAGAAGCGATCGCCTGCTATGAAAAAGCGGGCGAGCTCGGAACATTTTTCTGCGACGAAAAGTATGCGATAGCCATGTGTTACCGCAAGCTTGAAAAATTCAAAGAGGCATATCGGATCTATCTTGAAATTGCGGATATTCACCGCAAAAACGGGTACGACGTGGAGGCCGAGCAGGCCTTGGGGTATGCAAGGGAGATCGAAGGTAAAATATAAAAACATTTAACCGCCGAGAGGGATTATCCACTCTCGGCGGTTGATCTGTTCAGTGCCCGAAAAGCTCTTCGGCGTATCTTACGCCCTCCATGGCGTCGGGGGCGTAGTGATCCGCGCCGATCATATCGGCGTAGTCCTGCGTCAGAACCGCACCGCCGACCATTACTCGGCAATCGGGGGCTGCGGCCTTAACGGCGCGGACGGTGTCTGCCATAGCCGGCACGGTCGTGGTCATCAGCGCACTGAGACCCACGAGCTTCACGCCGCGGTCGGTCACGGCCTTGACTACCGCCTCGGGGGAGACGTCACGCCCCAGGTCAATGACCTCGTAATTATAATTTTCAAGCAGCGACGCCACGATGTTTTTGCCGATATCGTGGATATCGCCCTTGACGGTGGCGAGGATTATTTTCTCTTTTTTTGCCACGGCGGCGGTGGACATAGAGCCCTTGATAACCTCAAAGGCCGCCTTGGCCGCTTCGGCGCTGATGAGAAGCTGGGGCAGGAAGACCCGACCCTCGGCAAAGCCCTCGCCCACCGTGTTGAGGGCGGGGACGAGAGTTTCGTTTATTATCGTCATGGAATCGCGCGCGCCGAGCTCCTTTTTGGTCAGAGCCGCCGCCTGCGCGGCAAGTCCCTTGATTATGGCCTCGCTGAGCGAGAGCTCGCCGACGGGCGACGAGGTCTGCGCGGGCGCGGATGCGTTCGCAAACTCGATATAATCGGCGCAGGCTTCGTCAAGCCCCGCAAGGGCGAGATAAGATCTGTAAGAGTTCATCATCGCCTCGGAAAGCGGATTCATTATGGCCGCGCCAAGCCCCGCGTTGAGGGCGAGGGCGAAAAAGACCGAGTTGATCTTCTCGCGCGCGGGCAGACCGAAGGATACGTTTGAAACGCCGAGACAGGTGGAAACGCCGAGCCGCTCGGTTATGGCCTTGACGGCACCGAGGGTCACGTTGGCCGACTCACGGTCGGTGGCAACGGTCAAGGTCAGCGGGTCGATTATAATATTCTTTTTGTCGATTCCGTAGGCCGCGGCGGTATTGATGATCTTTTCGGCAATAGATACGCGACCTTCAACGGTGTCGGGGATGCCGTCCTCGTCAAGGGTCAGACCCACCACCACGCCGCCGTACTTTTTGGCGATGGGGAAAACGGCCTCCATACTTTCGCGCTTGCCGGTGACCGAATTGAGCAGGGGCTTGCCGTTGTAAATTCTTGCGGCGGCCTCCATGACCTCGGGGCTTGAGGTGTCGATCTGAAGTGGCAGATCGAGCACGCTCTGAAGCTCGCATACTACTGCTTTCATCATCGCGGCCTCGTCGATCTCGGGCAGACCCACATTTACGTCAAGGATCTGCGCGCCCGCCTCGGCCTGTTCCGCGCCTTGGGCGAGGATATAAGAAATATTGCGGCTTCGCAGAGCCTCCTTGAGCAGCTTTTTGCCCGTGGGGTTGATGCGCTCGCCGATGAGCTTGGGCGTGTCGCCAAGCCGCACGGCGTGGGAATATGAAGAAACGAGGGTGTAATTTTTATTTTGTACGGGAGTGAAGGGAACATCCTTCACAGCGCATAAGGTAGCGGCAATGTGCTCGGGCGTGGTGCCGCAGCAGCCTCCGAGAGCCGAAACGCCAAGCTCGGCCAGGGCCTTTGCGTCCTTAGAGAACTCCTCGGGAGTGACGGTGAATACAGTCTTGCCGTCAACGATCTTAGGCAGACCCGCATTGGCCTTGATGAGAACGGGAACCGATGCGTATTCTACAAGAGTTTTGGCAGTGGGCAGGATCAGATCGGGCCCAACACCGCAGTTTGCGCCGATCATATCGGCACCGAGACCCTCAAGCAGAGCGACCATGGAGACAGCATCGCCGCCCGTCATAACGTGCCCCGTGGCGTCGTAGGCGCAGGAGGCGAGAACGGGCAGGTCGCAGTTCTCCTTGACCGCCAGCATTGCCGCCTTCAGCTCATAGGAGTCGGCAAAGGTCTCAAGGGCGATCATATCCACGCCGCAGGCTGCGCCGATGCGCACGGTCTCGGCAAAAATGGCAACGGCATCCTCAAAATCAAGGTCGCCGAAGGGGGCGAGCATCTTACCGAGAGGTCCGATGTCAAGCGCCACGTACCGTCCACCCGCCGCGTCTGCCTCGGCGCGGGCAATGCGAACCGCCGCCTCGATAACGTCGCGGAGCTCGCCGTCGCTATATTTCAGCGAGTTTGCGCCGAAGGTGTTGGTGCAGACCACGTCCGCGCCCGCGGCAAAATAAGCCCGATGCACCGATGCGATGCGTTCGGGGTACAGAATATTCCAGCGCTCGGGCAGCTCGCCCGCGGCAAGCCCCAGCTTTTGAAGCTCGGTGCCCATTGCGCCGTCAAATATAAGCCGTTTTTTATTGAAAATCATAGTTTTCTCCGAATTTATTCGATTCCGATAATGGCCGAAACCGATTTTGTGGGTGTCATAAGCAGGGAGTCGGTCAGCGAAACGCCGATGCTCCGGGGGCAATCGAGAGACGCGAAAATCTCTCTTTGCAGAGTGAGCGGCAGGTCTCCGTAGCCGCAGGAGAACCGTGGGCGGAGAGCAAGACCCTCGGCGATAAATTCCTCGGTGGCGCGGTCAAGAATATTTTCCACAGCCGCCGCCCCCGCCGCCTGCAGGATCAGCCCACGGGAAGGGGAGAGGCGCGAGTATTTTGCGATGCTCCGATCTACCTCAAGCCCGACGGTGGCGGCGATGAGAATGATCTCCGAGCAGCCGCGCAGATTTTTGGCAAGATCGCGACTTTCGACCTTCGTAAATCCGAGGTCGAGCAGGTCGCCGTCGGAATGCAGAGGAAATCTCGCGTAGCACATTCGGGGCGTTATTGCCGCTTCGAGCTCGCGGATCGCCGACTCAACCTCGGAGGTAAGCTCGGCCTGCGCTATTGGGTCTCGAATACCGAGAAAGCGATAGACTTCCTCGGGCGTGACCGTAACGTCGCCGTAATTTTTGACTGTCACCATTATTCGTGAACAGGGATGATATGCGCCAGATCGTGGCGGATACGCGCCGCGACCTCCGGCTTGTTCATTGTGTAAACGTGCACGTTCTTGACGCCGTTGGCGAAAAGATCAATGATCTGCGCGCAGGCGTAGGTGATGCCCGCCTCCATCATGGAATCGGGATCGTCGCCGAAACGGTCGACGATATTGAGGAACTTGCGGGGCATCTCCGTGCCCGAAAGCTCACAGCTCCGACGGATGCTCTTGGCGTTTGTGATGGGCATAATGCCGGCGATGATGGGTACGTAAATGCCTGCGCACCTTGCCTTTTCCATAAAGCGGTAGAACTGGTAATTGTCGAAAAACATCTGCGTTGTCAGGAACGAACAGCCCGCATCCAGCTTGCGCTTGAGGTTTTCGATGTCCTCGTCAAGATTTTTTGATTCGGGATGGCCCTCGGGGTAGCAAGCGCCGCCGATGCAGAAATCTCCGCGTGCCGCGATCTCGCTCATAAGCTCGCTTGCGTGGTGATAGTGCCACTCGGTCTTGGCGGGCGCGTCCTTCGGAATGTCGCCGCGCAGAGCGAGGATATTCTCAATGCCCGCCGCAGAAAGCTCGTCGAGGCGGGTGCGGACGGTCTCTCGGTCGGAGGAAACGCAGGTCAGGTGCGCCAGAGGCGTAACTCCGCAATTGTTTTTAAGGTTTGAGGCAATGCTGACGGTGAATTGGCTGGTGCCGCCGCCTGCGCCGTAGGTCACGCTCATAAAATCGGGGCGCATCTTGGCGATCTCGGCGGTGGCGCGCTCGACCGACTCGTATTTGTCCGAGGTCTTGGGCGGGAACACCTCAAAGGAAAGTGTGGTCTTGTTTTTTTCAAGTATGTCGGTTATCTTCATATTAGACTCCGAATAAAGATATATTTAATAAATTCCATTATACCACGGGAAAGGGCAGAATGTCAACGGTTTTGGGGAGAAAATGTTGAATAACGGCACCGGAACGGTTTTGAATCATAGGAAGATCCCGATAAATCGGAGTTTATTTGAAAATTCAAAGCGCAAAACGAACGGCACGCGCCTCACAAATTGTAGGGACCGGCGTCCCCGACGGTCCGCGAGGATGGGCAAGGCAAAATGGCGAAAAACCATTGATCTCATTGGTTTTTTCGTATAATGGACCGTCGAGGACGCCGGTCCCTACAGGGTTTAATTTTAACCGTTCGCGATCCGTCTTGGCGAAATCCGTTTGAACCCTTCAAACTCCGATTTATCGTTCTCTTTATCCCGCATATTTTGCGTTTTTTTGCGCTTTTGCGTTTTTTGCGCAAAAACACCTTGATTTTTTGTAAAAAATATAGTATACTTATATAAATATGGGGAATTCTACGCAAAACGAAAAACACACGCGCCGCAATTGCGGCTGAAAGGATCGTTTATGACCGTTAAAAAAGCAGTTATCCCCGCCGCGGGTCTCGGAACCAGAATGCTTCCCATCTCCCGCGCGGTACCCAAGGAAATGCTCCCGATAGTTGATCGCCCCGCCATCTCCTACCTCGTGGACGAGGCCGTGGCCTCGGGCATCACCGATATTCTCATTATCACCAACCGCGACAAGGATATTATGGAGGACTATTTCGATATTTCTCCCGAATACGAGCAAAAGCTCCGCGCCTCGGGCAGAGTCGCCGAGATCGACGCCATGTACGAATGCGCGCAGAAGGCGAATATTTACTTCCTCAGGCAGAAGGTAACAAAGGGTCTGGGCCACGCCGTGGGTTGCGCCAAGGCCTTTGTGGGCAACGAGCCCTTTGCCGTGCTGTACGGCGACGATATCATCTTCTCCGAGACTCCCGTCTGCCGTCAGCTTATGGATGCCTACGACAGATACGGTCGCGCCGCCTGCGGCGTCAAGGCTGTTCCCGAGGAGCTTGTGACCAAGTATTGCTCGCTCAAGACCGCGCCCATTGATGGCAGCGACAACTGCTTTTTTGTGGACGATATGATCGAAAAGCCCAAGAAGGAACAGATCTGGTCAAATTATTCCATCCTCGGCCGCGTGCTTCTGACTCCCGATATCTTTGATATAATCGACAACCTTGAGCCCGGCGCAGGCGGCGAGATCCAGCTGACCGACGCAATGAAGAAGCTCTCGCAGACCGCGGGCATGACCGCCGTGGACTTTGAGGGCACTCGCTTCGATATGGGCTCGAAGATGGGCTTTTTGACCGCAAACGTCATTCAGGGCGCAAAAAATCCCGAGCTTGGCGAGGAATTTCGCGCGTTTTTGCGTGAGTTCGTCAAGACTCTTTGATCAAAGGATAGAAATATGAGAGTTTCAAAAGAGAATTATTACCTTGATATAGCACAGACGGTGGCCGAGAGAAGCACCTGCCTGCGCAAGATGTACGGTGCCATTATCGTGAAGAACGACGTTATCGTTTCCACGGGCTACAACGGCGCGCCCCGCGGCCGCAAGAACTGCACCGACCTCAAAAACTGTATGCGAGATAAGCTGGGCATCCCACGCGGCGAGCGCTACGAGATGTGCCGCTCCATCCACTCTGAGGCCAACGCCATTATCGCCGCCTCCCGTGAGCAGATGCTGGGCTCCACCCTTTATATGGCCTGTGTCGACCCCAAAACCGGAGAGGTGGTCCCCGGAACCAGCAGTTGTATGATGTGCAAGCGGCAGATCATCAACGCGGGCATCGCCCGTGTGGTCATCCGTGACACCAAGACCGATTTCCGCGTCATTGACGTGAACGAGTGGATAGAGAACGACGATTCTTTGTCGGGAGAGTTCGGATATTGATGGAGTTTTCGGTATCGATAATGACCGAGGGGGATCTTCCCGGTGCTGCCGCACTTGAAGGCGAGGTTTTTCACGAGCCCTGGTCTGAAAACGCGCTGAGGATGCTCCTGCAGCCAAACGCCTTCGGCATCGTATGCCGCGCGGGTGACACCGTGGCGGCCTACGGAGGCATGATCTGCGTTCTCGACGAGGGGCAGATCACGAATATCGGCACACTGCCGCAGTTCCGCCGCCTCGGCCTTGCCCGTCGCACCCTCGAGGCTATGCTTGAAGAGGCGAAGAGAAGGGAACTGACCTTCGTCACACTTGAGGTGCGCGAATCAAATTCTGCCGCCATAGGCCTTTACGAAAAGCTGGGCTTTTCGGCCATCGGCAAACGGCAGGGATTTTACCGCTTCCCAACCGAAGCGGCTGTAATAATGGAGAAAAAACTGTAATGCTTATACTTGGAATGGAAAGCTCCTGCGACGAGACCTCCGTGGCCGTCGTCGACGGAGAGACCCGAAAAATACTTTCGAATATTGTAGCCTCGCAGATCGACGTGCACAGGCTCTACGGCGGTGTCGTACCTGAGATCGCCAGCCGCGCCCACATCGAGGCCATATCAAACATAACCTACCGCGCTCTCGACGAGGCGGGCGTGACCCTCGCCGATATCGGCGCCGTGGCGGTTACCGCCAATCCCGGACTTATCGGCGCGCTTCTCGTCGGCGTTAACTTTGCAAAGTCGCTGGCATATTCGCGGCGCATTCCGCTGGTTGCGGTCAACCACGTCAAGGCTCACGCCGCGGCGGCCTATCTCACAGACCCCGCTCTTGAGCCCCCCTTTCTCGCCCTTATAGTTTCGGGCGGTCACACCTCGATCTTTGAGGTCACAGACCACCGAACCTTCAATACTATCGGTTGCACACGCGACGATGCGGCGGGTGAGGCCTTTGACAAGATCGGCCGCGTGATCGGTATGCCGTACCCCGGCGGCGCGGCGCTGGACAAGCTGGCCTACGAGGGCGATCCCAATGCAATAAAGCTTCCGTCACCGGCGCTTGCGGGCGATAATCTGGACTTTTCCTTCAGCGGCATCAAGACCGCCGCGCTGAATTACATAAACGCCGAGAAAATGAAGGGCGGGGAGCTGAAGGTCGCCGATATTGCCGCCTCCTATACCCACGCGGTTGTGGATGCGCTGGCAAAGAAGTGCGATATTGCCCTCGGACGGACAGGACATAAGCGAATGGTTCTGGCGGGCGGCGTTGCGGCAAACTCGCACCTGCGTGCCGCCATCGAGAAGGTCTGCAAAAAGCACGGCGCGACTCTGACGGTGCCGCCAATCTCACTTTGCGGCGACAACGCGGCAATGGTGGCGCAGGCGGGATACTTCGAATATGCGGCCGGAGTTTTCGTGGGAACCGAGCTCAACGCCTCGGCAAACGACTGATTTTCGTCCTTATTTTAGAGCCGAGCAAGGTGACTTAAATTTGGATATAATTTCCAAAAGCGAATACAGAGAGTTTATATGCAAGAACTCCGAATATTCGTGAGAATAGCGCAAAACCCAGCAAAATCAAGGCTTTTCTGTGGAAAAAGCTGTTGAAACTGTGGATAACTCAGTGAATATTTGTCGAATCGCGCGAGTTTTCCACAGCTTTTGAAAAAATATTTTAACCATTCAAACTGTACGAAAAGGAGATAAAACCCGATGAACGAAGGTAACGTAAAGGACAAGATCATAGATAAGGACAGAGCCGCGGTATCCCCTGCGGTCATTCGCCGCCTGCCCAGATATTACAGATATCTGCGCGAGCTCATCCGCAACGGTCAGTCGAGGATTAGCTCGGGTGAGCTGTCGAGAATGATGAACGTCACAGCCTCCCAGATCCGTCAGGACCTCAATTGCTTCGGCGGCTTCGGTCAGCAGGGCTACGGATATAACGTAAACTATCTCTTCGCCAAGATCAGCGAGATCCTCGGCGTCGGTGAGAATTATTCCGCCATCATCGTGGGCGCGGGTAATCTCGGCCGCGCTCTCGTCAGAACGAGAATGTTCGAGCGCCGCGGCGTTGACGTGGTGGCAATGTTCGATATCGATCGCGAGCTCATCGGCAAATCGGTGGACGACGTGATGATCTACGATATGGCGATTCTGAAGGATTTCTGCGCCGACAAGACCATCAATATGGCGGTCTTAGCTGTGCCGAAGGCGGCGGCCGACGAGGTGGTGGATCAGCTTTCGGATGCGGGCGTTCACGGTGTGTGGAACTTCACGGGTAAGGAGATCACCGCAGGGCAGAATATGATCTTCGAGGACGTTTATCTCGGAGATTCGCTGATGTCGCTCTGCTACGCCCTCCGCGAAAACGATATCAAAAATGCCGAAAAGGACGAAAAATGAGTATTTACTTTAAATACGGAAAAGAAGTCGCGGTGCTGCCCGCCGCGGTCATTTCTAAAATCGACAGGGCAACCAAAAAGGATATCAAGGTGCTGCTGGCGCTGGCAAGCCTGCCGGGCGCGACGGCGAATTTCGACTCTGTGCAGAGCGAGCTCGCAAGGGTCTGCGGCTGTACCGAGACCGAGCTTGCCGCATCCGTGGCCTTTTGGCGCGGCGCGGGTATGATAGAGACCGAGGATCAGGTCGAGACTGCCGCCGAAAGTGCTCCCACCGAGCCCGCGAAGGTAGCGGAGACCGCACCGAAAAAGCTCGAGCGAGCCGATGCGCTCCCGAATTATACCACAGAGGAGCTGGCCAATCTGCTCGAGCAACGCCGTGAGATCACACAGCTTATCGACGAATGTCAGAATGCGCTGGGCAAAATATTCAATACCCACGAGATCAATATCGTCCTCGGGCTGAACGATTATCTCGAGCTCGACGGGCAGTATATCGTTCTGCTTGTGGAGTATTGCGCAAAGCTCGGCAAAAAATCGCTCCGTTACGTTGAGAAAAAGGCCTTCGGGCTTGTAGACGAGGGCGTGACCACTGTAGATACTCTCATCGCGTACATAGACCGAACCGAGAGGATGGCAAGCCTTGAGGGGCAGATCAGATCGCTCTTCGGTATGAAGGACCGCGAGCTTTCGACAAAGGAAAAGAAGTTCTTCGAAAAGTGGGTCGGCAAGTTCGGCTACGGTATCGAGGTCATCAAAAAGGCCTACGAGATCACCGTCGATGCCATCCACGAGCCCAGCCCGGCCTACACGAACGCGGTGCTTGAGCGTTGGAAGAACGACGGGCTCGATACCCTCGAGCAGATCGAGGCGGCCGAGTCGCAGAAGCTCCCGGGTGAGGGCAGCTTTGATACCGACGATTTCTTTGAGGCCGCGCTTCGCCGCAGTATGGAAAATATGAAGGGGGAAAATTAAATTGGGCTACAACCGTGAAAATTACGCGCGCATCCGCGAGATGTACGAAACAAAATATAAGATAGCTCAGGACGCCGCCGACGCAAGACGCGCCGAAACGCAGGCGCGAATCCCCGGACTTGAGGAGATCGACCGTCAGCTTTCAAGCGTTGGTATGCGTATAATGGCCGAGGCTCTCGGCGCAGGCGAGAATTGTGCCGATAAGATCGCGCAGATCCGCTCGGATACGGAAAGGCTCCGTGCGCAAAAGGAGCAGATGCTGGTGGCCGCAGGCTATCCCGCAGACTATACCGACGTGAAATACGAGTGCGAAAAGTGCTCGGATTCGGGCTTTGTTGACGGCTATATGTGCGAGTGTATGAAGCGCGAGCTGGTCATGGCGGGATATGAGTCCTCGGGTATCGCCAATCTTCTGCGCACACAGAGCTTCGATACCTTCTCGCTTGATTATTACAAAAATAACCCCGAGGCCCATCGGCTGATGTCCATGAATCTTGATTATCTGAAGCGCTACGCCGACGGCTTCCGCGGCCGCGGAAGCGAGAATCTTCTGCTTATGGGCGGCACGGGACTCGGTAAGACCCACCTTTCAAGCTCGGTAGCCAAGCGGGTCATCGAGCGCGGCTACGACGTTTATTACGTCAGTGCCATCAATATGCTCTCGAATTTCGAATATCAGCGATTCGGAAGCTCCATGTCGGCCGAGGTGGAGTCCACCGACCGTTGCTTTGACTGCGACCTGCTGATCATCGACGATCTTGGTACCGAGATCACCAACCAGTTCAGCATTTCGGTGATCTACAATCTCATAAACACGAGACTCAACACGGGCAAGCCCACGGTGGTCAGCACCAACCTGACCCAGAGCGAGCTTCGTCAGCGGTACAGCGACCGCATCACGAGCCGTATCTTCGGCGAATACCGCCCCATAGTTTTCAAGGGCGTGGACGTGCGCGCGCAAAAAATAAAAATGCAATGACCGTATAAAAATAAAGTATGTGTGATATGCTAAAGTCACACATACTTTTATTTTTGGAGGATATTATGGCAGAACAAACAGTCAGCCGCCTCGGTGAGCTTTCCGAGGCAATTTACAAGAACGTCCGAATGGGGTCGGATCTCACACTCGCACTCCTGCCGAAGGTCAAGGACGAGAAGATCAAGAGCGAGATGACCGAACAGCTCGGAAATTACGAAAAGTACGCCGAGAAGGCCAAAAAGCTCATAAAGTCGGCGGGCGACGAGCCGAAGGAGGAGTCGGTATTCAGCAAGTGGATGGCCAAGATGGGCATCACAATGAACACGCTCACCGATTCCACCACCAGCCACATTGCGGAAATGATGATCCAGGGCTCCACAATGAACGTGACCGATCTGCTCCGCAAGATCCACGAGTCTGAGGACGAGTGCGGCGGCTGCGAGGAGCTGAACCTCGCCCGTGACATCGTCTCCTTTGAGGAGCAGAATATCGAAAAAATGAAGGTCTACCTTTGATTTTCACGGGACCCCGCAACGGGGCCCCGTTTTTTTGATAAAACAGACCGATAACTCGGGGTTTGTTGGAAAAGCTTTTTTCGAGAACCTTCTTGCGAGAAGGTTCTCGAGCTCTCCAAGAAGCTTTTATCGCCCGGGTTAGCTTGATTGGGTAATTTCTCTTTCAAACCTCACTCGGACGTTCGGTTTGAGATATTATATCGGCTAATTTGTTCGCGCTACCGCAGGCGCGCAGTCCGGTGAAAACTCCTCCTGGCGCGCCGTGACAGATATTTCGTCTTGCTAAATTTGTTCGTTTTTTAAATTTTAAATCTCTTCAAATTCCGATTTACCGGTTTGAGTGTTGAGCGGAACCCAAGTGGAACCCATTTGGATCGACAGGTAAGGATAGGTAAGGATAGGTAAGGATAGGATAGGTCAGTTTAGGGGAGGGGGGTCAGTCGCGTGAGCGCACCCTTTTCGACTCCGTCGCCCCGCCGTAAAAATGTTTTGGTACAAGGTACTGGGGTAGATACTGGGGTAGGTACTAGGGTAGGTACTAAGGTAGGTACTAGGGTAGGTACTTGGGTAGGTACCGGGGTAGGTACTGGTCCACCTAGCAGAGCAGAGATAAGCAGAGCAGAGCATAGCACAGCAGAGGGGAGCAGAGGGGAGCAGAGGGGAGCGGAGCATATCGGGAAACCGAGCAGAACCCTCTGCGACTCCGTCGCCCGCCCCCCGCGGCTCCGCCCCCCCGAGAAAGGGATTTTTTATTTTTTGAAAGAAATACAAATCCCGCTTGCAAAAGACGTTGGGATATAGTATAATATATAAGATAAATATTTGAAGACAAAAGGACCTTTGACGATGAGAAAACTTTTTGTGCATTTAAAAAAATACAGAATGCACGCAGTCCTCGGACCGCTCTTCAAGCTTTTTGAAGCCTTGCTTGAGCTCTCCGTCCCCCTCGTGGTTGCCGCAATAGCCGACGTGGGCATTGCGAACGGGGACACGGGCTACGTGGTCAAGATGTGTATTCTGCTCATACTTATGGGCGCGGTGGGACTTGCCTTCTCGCTGACGGCTCAGTATTTTTCAGCCAAGGCCGCCGTGGGCTTTTCGGCAGGTCTGCGCTCCTCGCTTTTTGCGAAGATACAGACCCTATCCTTCCCGCAGCTCGATAAGATCGGCACGCCCACGCTGATAACGCGAATGACAAGCGACGTCAATCAGGTGCAAACGGGCGTCAATCTGACCCTGCGCCTGCTTTTGCGCTCGCCCTTCGTGGTATTCGGCGCTATGATCATGGCCTTTGCCGTGGGTGCCGCGGCTCCCGCCACGTCGGCGGTGTTTGCCGTCTCCATTCCCGTCCTGCTGGTGGTGGTCTTTTTGATCCTCCTTGCGGGTATTCCGCTTTTCACCAAGTCGAGAAGTCGACTTGACAGCGTAACGGGCAAGGTCAGCTCCAATCTTTCGGGTGCGCGCGTGCTTCGCGCCTTCTGCCGCGAGGACAGCGAAAACGCAGATTTTTCCGCCCGCGCCGAGTTCCTCTCGAAAACGCAGATCGTGGCCGGCCGCATTTCTGGTCTGCTCAATCCTCTGACCTACGTTATCATCAATCTGGCCATCATTCTGTTGCTTCAGTTCAGCGCCGAGGGCGTGGACAGCGGCGCCCTTTCCCAGGGTCAGATGATCGCGCTTTACAACTATATGACCCAGATCCTCGTTGAGCTTATTAAAATGGCCAACCTGATCATCACCGTCACCAAATCCATCGCCTGCGCCAAGCGCATTTCGGCGATCATGGACGAGGAGGCCGATATGCTTCCCGTTTCGGGCGGCGGCGAAGAGGACAAAAACGCCCCCGCTATCGAGCTTCGTGATGTGGATTTCCGCTACGCGGGTGCCTCGGGCGAGGCTCTGCGCGGCATCAGCCTTTCGGTCAAGCGAGGGGACAAGCTGGGCATCATAGGCGGTACGGGCTCGGGAAAATCCACCCTCGCCGCACTCATTCCGCGCTTTTACGATGCCACCTCGGGGCAGGTTCTCGTCAACGGTCGTGACGTTCGGTCCTTCGCGGGCGAGGAGCTTCGGGGCAAGATCGGCTACGTGGCGCAGAACGTCAGCCTTTTCCGCGGTACCGTCCGCGACAACGTGCGTTGGGGCAAGCCCGACGCCACCGATGAGGAGATCCGCGAGGCTATGCGGGTCGCCCGTATATCCGAGATCAAAAAGGGTGAAGGCAATACCCTTGATATCGAAGTGGGGCAGGACGGAAAGAACCTTTCGGGCGGTCAGCGCCAGCGCTTGACCATCGCCCGCGCCGTGGTTCGCCGCCCCGAGATACTTATTCTCGACAACAGCTCCTCGGCTCTTGACCAGATCACAGAGGCCGAGCTCCGCCGCGAGCTTGCCGCCCTTGAGTTCAAGCCCACGGTGGTGGTCATCTCCCAGCGCGCCGTAAGCGTCCGCGATTGCGACAGCATCGTGGTGCTTGATAACGGCGAGGCCGTCGGAATCGGCACTCACGACGAGCTTTACGAGAGCTGTGAGGTCTACCGCGAGATCTGCGATTCCCAGATGGGAGGTGCGTCCATATGAAAAAGAAGACCAACACGGGGAAGACCATAGCAAGGCTGCTCGGATTTTCGAAAAAGTACGCCGCCCTCTTTGCCGTAACCGTAATTTGTGCCGTGGTCTACGTGGCCGCGTCGCTCATCACACCCGTTTTCGTGGGTGAGGCCATCGACTGCGCCATAGAAAAGGGCAGGGTGGATTTTGACGGCATCTTTACGCTGCTCGTCAAGATCGGCATTGCAACCGCCGTTGCCGCTGTGGCGCAGTACGTAATGAACCTCGTCAACAACCGCATCGCCTTCAAGACCGTGTGCGAGATGCGCAAGGCCGCCTTTGCAAAGCTGCAAAAGCTCCCCTTTTCATATCTCGATTCCCACCCGTCGGGCGATATCGTCTCCACCGTCACCTCGGACGCCGAGCAGGTGGGCGACGGCCTGCTGACGGGCTTCACACAGCTCTTCACGGGCGTGGCGACCATCGTGGCCACCCTCGTTATAATGTTCATCGAGTCCTATATCATAGCCCTCGTGGTGCTGCTTCTCACTCCGCTTTCCATGGTGGTGGCCAAGCTCGTGGCAGGAAAGACATATAAGTTCTTCCGCGAGCAGGCGACCGTGCGCGGCCAGCAGACGGCCTACGCCGACGAGATGATAAAGGGACAAAAGACAGTCCGCACCTTCTCGCGCACCGAGGCTACGCAAAAGGATTTCGACGAGGTCAACGGCAAGCTGCAGAAAGTGTCCCTCAAGGCTACGTTCTGGTCATCGCTGACCAACCCCACCACCCGATTCGTCAACAATATAGTCTACGCCATAGTGGCTCTTGTGGGTGCACTGACGGCCATAGCCAACCCCGTGGGCTTCACGGTGGGAACTCTGACCTGTATGCTCAGCTACGCAAACCAATACACCAAGCCCTTCAACGAGATCTCGGGCGTTATAACCGAGCTCCAGGGCGCGGCGGCGGCAGGCGAGCGGCTCTTTGCTCTTATGGATGCCGAGCCCGAGCCCGATGACGCGGGCAACGCCGAGCTGTGTGACGTCCGCGGCGACGTGGCCTTTGACGCGGTTTGCTTTTCCTATACTCCCGAGCGGCCGCTGATCGAGAATTTCAGCCTCCGCGTCAAGGCGGGAATGAAGGTGGCAATCGTCGGCCCCACGGGCTGCGGCAAGACCACGCTGATCAATTTGCTTATGCGCTTTTATGATACAAAGAGCGGTAGCATTTCGGTGGACGGACAAAAGACCGCCGAGGTCACGCGCCACAGCTTGCGCGAGAATTTCGGTATGGTGCTTCAGGAGACCTGGATAATGCCCGGAACAATACGGGAGAATATTGCCCTCGGAAAGCCCGACGCCACCGATGAGGAGATAATAGCGGCGGCAAAGGACGCCCACGCACACGGCTTTATTTCCCGTCTGCCGCAGGGCTACGATACGGTCATCAGCGGCGGCGAGAGCCTGTCGCAGGGTGAGCGTCAGCTCCTTTGCATCGCGCGAGTGATGCTGAAGGATCCGCCAATGCTCATCCTCGATGAGGCAACGAGCTCTGTCGATACGCGAACCGAGCAGAGGATATCCCGTTGCTTTGACGAAATGACAAAGGACAGAACCTCCTTCGTCGTCGCCCACCGCCTCTCCACCATCAAGAACGCAGACCTGATCCTCGTTATGAAGGACGGCAACGTCATCGAGTCGGGCAACCACGAGGAGCTCTCGGCAAAGCAGGGCTTCTACTCAAAGCTCTACAAAAGCGGCATAAACACCGCGGCGGTTTGAATTTGAGCTATGAAACCGACGTTTGAAAAATCCTGCGGAACCGTTCCGTACACGAAGAGAAACGGCGAGATATATTATTTGCTGATCAGGTCGCCCGACGGCAGGCATTGCGGCTTCCCGAAGGGGCACGTTGAGCTCGGGGAGAGCGAGGAGGAGACCGCCCTCCGCGAGACTCTGGAGGAGACCTCGGTGGCGGTGCGGATACGCCCCGGCTTTCGCCACGAGATATCATACGTGCTGTCAAACGGCGTGCATAAAACGGTGGTCTATTTCGCCGCCGATTTTGCCGAGCAGACACCCGCCCACAGCGAGGGCTTTGAGGATTTTGAATACCTGATCCTCCCCTTCGACAGAGCATATGCCGCCCTGACCTTTGAAAACACAAGGGAAATGCTCCGCAAAGCCGACAAATTTATAGCTTCTCTATAAAACACGGGGCTGATTCATCCGAACCAGCCCCGTGTTTCTATTGCGCGGAGTTCGGTAAATCGGAGTTTGAAGTTTAAGCTAAACACATTTTTGAAAGTTTTGATAAAACTTTTTCAAAAGTTTTTTGCGATCCAACGGCAACCCGTTGGTCGCGCGTCGCAACGCGCGAAACTCTCTCCCAGCGCGGCCCTTGCTCGTTGAAAAAGAAGCCAAATTTTGGGTATGAAATACCTAAAATTTGGCTTCTTTTTCAGGCCGCGCAAAGCAAACAGGTTGGGTAAGGCAAAATCGCCGCCTGCGGCGGGTACCCGCCCCCTCCACCCGCCGCCGAATGGCGGCAGCCCTCCTCCCCCGAGCCCGGAGGAGGGCAGGGAGAGCCACCTGTAATTGATTGTTTAGCGGTTGCGGTGGAATTTGTTTGAACCCTTCAAACTCCGATTTATCGGTGACTTTGCTTTTTTACATACCTGTAGGGGCGTCACTTTGTGCGCCCGTTCGAGGAGTTTGGATTTGTTTTGCGGGCGAACGCAGTTCGCCCCTACGGTGTTATATTATACCGTTTGTAGTGCTTGCGGCGGTGGAGATAATAAATTTATCTGTAGGGGAGGGGTCTCCCCTCCCGTGGAGAATGTCTTGGTTTGCGGGAGGGGGAACCCCTCCCCTACAAGGATTTGATGATGTCTTGCCTTCAAATTCCGATTTATCGGTGACGTCACCGTCGGGTATTGCGTGCGATGCAAGGCCACGCCGCACGTGCCTTCTCCGTCCGATTTTTTATGCATTTTGTCGGTTATTTGCGCTTGACACCGCACGCGCCGTGTGATATACTTACCTTATACATTTGACTCTTATTGGGAGGGCGTATGGAAAAGCTGTGGTACAAAAGAGAGGCCAAAATATGGGACGAGGCCTTGCCCATCGGCAACTCGCGCATTGGCGGAATGGTCTTTTCCGATCCGATAAACGACCGTATTCAGATAAGCGAGGAGACCCTTTGGTCGGGATACCCCGGGAAAGAGACACGCGAGCACTCGATGGACGAAATACAGCGCGCGCGCAAGCTTTTGCGCGAAAAGAAGTGGATCGAGGGTATGCGCGCCACCGAGGCGACCATGCTCGACGCCGTTTCGGCATCATATCTGAGCTATGGTTCGCTGCTTATCGAGATGAAATACCCGGAGACCGACGCCGCTGTGGAGGATTACCGTCGCGAGCTTGATATGGAGCACGGGTATGTCAAGACCACCTATAAATACGGCGGCACGACTGTCGAAAAAACGGCCTTCGTTTCTCTTACCGATGACGTTCTGGTGCTGAATATCCGCTCCGAAAAGGATCTGAGCCTGCGGATCTGCCAATCGGTGGATCTTGAGCACGCGGCCGCCTCGCGTGGCAACACGGTCACGTACAGCGGAAGATGCCCCACGAATATTATCCGCCATCTCCGCGTGGCCGAATATGAGCAGGATAAAGAGAGCATCCGCTTTTGCTCGATGCTGAAGGTGCTGTGCGATTTCGAGGTCTATGGAACGGGTGCCACGCTTTATTCAAGGGGCAAGGATACAACTCTTGTTTTCTCCCTTGCCACCTCCTTTAACGGCTATAACAAAATGCCTATGAGCGAGGGGCGCGACGAGGTCGCACTCTGCACAGAAAAGCTGGAGGCGGCCTGCAAATACAGCTTTGAGGAGCTTTTGGCACGCCATTCTGCGGAATATGCAAAATATATGAACCGCGTGTCGCTCCGTATCGATGGCGAGGACTTTTCGCATCTGCCGACCGATGAGAGAATAAAGAATTACGCGGCGGGCGCGGTTGACAACGGCCTCGTTACCCAGCTCTTTGATTTTGCGAGATATATCACGGTTGCATCGTCACTTGGGGGATCACAGCCCTCTAATCTGCAGGGAATCTGGAATTGCCATATGCTCCCGCCCTGGCATTGCAATTACACTATGAATATAAACACCCAGATGAACTATTGGCACGTTGAGGCCTGCGACCTGCCCGAATGCCACGAGCCCTTTTTCAAAATGCTCACCGAGCTTGCGGAGAAGGGAAATCATTACGGGCTGCGCGGCTGGGCGTCCTGGCATAATTCGGATCTGTGGCGCTTCAATTACGAGGCAACAAAACAGGCGCTTTGGGGATTTTGGCAGTTCGGCGGCGCGTGGAGCGTGCGCCATCTCTGGGAGCATTATCTCCATACCCGCGACGAAAAATTCCTCGAGGAATATTATCCCGTAATGTGCGGCGCGGCCGATTTTATGCTTGATTGGCTGTACGAGGACGAAAAGGGTTATCTGACCACAGGCCCGTCGGTCTCCCCCGAGAACGAATTTATGGTGGACGGCGTGCGGTGCTCGGTCTGCGAGGGCTCGGCCATGGATATGCAGATAACGGCGGATCTTTTTGACAAGGCAATCAAGGCCGGAAAGATACTCGGCCGTGACGTTTCGGATTACGAAAGCGCGCTCTCCCGTCTCAAGCCCACATATATTGGCGATGACGGCAGACTTCTTGAGTGGGGCGTTCCGCTTGACGAGCGTCAGCTCGGCCACCGTCACGTCTCGCATCTTTACGGCTTCCACCCTGCAAACGTTATGGTGGACGAGCCCTACGTCAGCGCGGTCAGGGAGACTCTGCGCGTCCGCCTTGAGAACGGCGGCGGTCACACGGGCTGGTCGAACGCCTGGATCGCCAATATTTACGCAAGGCTCAAGGATCGTGACGGCTTCACCTTCTGCCTGCGACGGATGTTCGAGAAATCCATATATCCCAATATGTTCGACGCCCATCCGCCCTTCCAGATCGACGGCAACTTCGGCATTTGCGCCGCAATTATCGAGGCGCTGATGCAGGACTACCGCGAGGATTCGGTGGAATATCTGCCCTGCCTGCCCGACGAATGGCAGAGCGGGGAGGTACGCGGATTTGTCACCCGCACCGGCGAAAAGGTCAATTTTGCTTGGAAAAACGGCAAGCTGATAAATAAGGAGGTTGTATCTTATGCTTTGGCAAAATGAATTTGAATGTGAGAGCTTTGACTTTGAGGGCAGAGCGGCAACGGTTGTCTTCCCGCCCGAGGGCACGAAAAACGGCAAGTGGATGCTCCACACCGAGTATTTCGGCGCATTCCCCGGCCTTGAGATCGATCTGCTCCGTCGAGGCTACCATCTGGCCTACCTGAAGGCAAAGGAAAGATGCGGCACCGACCCCGAGACCGCCGCAAAGGTCGAATTTATAAAGTACGTTTCCGAGAAGTACGGACTTTCGAAAAAGTGCATCCCCGTGGGTATGAGCTGCGGCGGCCTGCAGGCCATCAAGCTGGCGGGAATGTCGCCCGAATCGGTCAGCGTGCTTTATCTAGACGCCCCCGTGGTCAATTTTATGAGCTGGCCCATGGGACTTGGCAACTGCCCCATATGGACGGCCGAAAAGGTGAAGCAGGAGCTGCTCGACGCCTACGGGCTGACCATGTCCACCTTCATTTCCTTCCGCGAGCATCCGCTGGATAAGATCCCGATCCTTATCGAGAACCGCATCCCCGCCGTGCTTGTCTACGGCGACAGCGACCTGTCGGTGCCTTTCCCCGAGAACGGTCAGCTCGTCAAGGACGCTTACGAAAAGACCGACATCCCCTTTGCGTCCTTCTGCAAGCCCGGTTGCGGACATCATCCCCACGGCCCCGCCGATAACGCCCCCGTTATCGAGTTTATCGAAAAATATTCGGAATAATTTTTAGTCGTAAAATGTCACTTTTCCGTGGCATTTTACGACTGTTATTTATAGAGGGAAATATTTCCCGAAATAAAAAAGAAAGAGGAGCTTATGAAAGGGGAAAAGAATATTCAATCCGAGCAGTTTCTCCCTGACACGGAGATAATAGAGCTCTATTGGAAAAGGGAAGAGAAGGCGATCAGCGAGACCGACAAAAAATACGGCTCGTATCTCTATAAGATCGCATATAATATCGTTCACGACGGGCTCGACTGCGAGGAATGTCTGAATGACACTTACCTCGGCACGTGGAACAGAATACCGCCCGCCAGACCGAGCGTGTTTCAGATGTTTCTGTCAAAAATAATGCGAAACATCGCGGTGGACAGATACAGAAAGAACACGGCGAAAAAGAACGTCCCGTCCGAGCTTGTGGTCTCGCTTGACGAGATCGACGAGTGTATGGCCGTGGTGTCGTCGGTGGAGGAGGAAAATCTTGTTGAGGATCTCCGCCGCATACTCAACGAATTTCTCCGCTTCCAGGATGACCGCGCCTGCACCGCATTTATTTGCCGCTATTATTACGCAGATCATTTCGACGATATCGCAAATATGTTCGGCATCAGCAAAAGAACGGTGCTGCGCGAGCTTGCGCGTATGCGCGCCGAGCTGCGCGAGCGGCTGAAAAAGGAGGGCTACGACTATGAGTAAGCACAGAGAAAGAAGCCTTGACGTGGTCTCGGGCATCGACGAGGAGCTTGTCGATAAGGCCACGGCTACAAGAATAAGATACTTCAAGAGCGGCAAAAGACCGAAAAAGCTTGCGCCGGTTATTGCCATTGCCGCCGCGCTGGCAGTCCTCCTGTCACTTGCGGCAGGCATAATCATCGCAAATCTTACGGGAGATCCCGTCACGCCCGGAGTTACGCCCGACGGCAAGCAGGTGCCCGTGTACACGGGTATGTCGGTTTCCCACGCCGACGGACAGCAAGTCGTGTATTCGAACGCCCTGATCCCGCTGTCTGCCATCGAACTGCTTGACAACGAAAACACAAGCGGAAACAACGGCAATCACAGTAGCAACAATCCGAACAAAAAGCCCATTGAGGATATAGTGAACGAAAGCGATCTCAATCCCGCGTCGGGCAAGGAGCTTTACTACGCAAAGCCGGGCGAGACCATCCGCATCACCATCCATTTCGACAACCCCGACCAGTTCGAGATACTCTCCTTCACGCTGAACGGCGCAAAGTACGGAATCCAGATGTTCCTTGAGGGCTCGGATATGGAAAATCTCATTGTGGAATATACCATTCCCGAGGACGCCGAGGGCATTACCGAATGTACCATTGACGCCATCAAGTACATCGACGGAGAAGTCATCAAGGACGTTAAGATCGGCGGCGACAGAACCGTCAAGATCGGCGTTTACAGCGAAAAGCAGCCCGCCGCCACCGTTGAGAACGAGACGAAGACAACCACCGATATATCCTTTGACGTGACCGTGAGCGATGAGCTTGGGCTCATCGGTCTTTCGGAGGGCAAGCTTCTGGCCGTGCTCGTTGATAAGGCGCAGATCGTCGATTCCGCCGAGCTGACCGTCGGAGAAAGGAAAACGGTGAGCTTCACCTCTCTCGACCCGAACAAATATTACCGCTGTGCGGTGGTCGGCGTGTACGATGCCTTTGACGGTGAGGGTGTCACCTCTCATATACTGTACGAGGCAGAGATAAACGCATACAAAATCATTTACGATCTCGACGGCGGAGAAAACGATCCGTCAAATCCTTCCTCGTATATGACAGATACAAGCGTGATTATAGAGTCCCCGAGAAAAGAAAATGCTATTTTCATCGGATGGACTTTCGGTGAAGTTAAAGAGCCGCAAATGAACGTTGAGATCCCCGTCGGAAGCCACGGAGACCTTGAATTAAAAGCTCATTGGAAGAAATTAGAAGGAATCACGGCGATCGTTGATGGGGGCGAAATAATTTTTAAGTACAGTGGCGATATGCATGTATATTATCCCGGAATTCAAGAGTACAGAGCGCATTCGGGTGTGGATATAAGCGGAGATATCGGAGATCCCGTATATGCCGCACTGCCGGGAGAGGTGATAGAAATTTGGGATACCTATGATCTGGGGTACAGCATAGCCATAGACCACGGAGACGGGCATATGACCGTGTATCGCGGCATTTCCAAAGAGCTTCCCGAAGGAATTGAAGTAGGGGCGTACGTAAGTGAGGGGCAAATTATTGCTACGATCGCGGCACCGTGCGGTGTGAAGATCGGAACCGCTCCGCACGTTCATTTCGAGCTGCTCTATGATGGCGTACCGCTCGATCCGACAAAATATTTTGAATCGGCAGAGGATTAATGCAGACAAAAAGCACCGCTTCGGCGGTGCTTTTGTTTGTCAGGGAGAGCCGCAGAACGCCAATATACAGATATTTCTTGACAAAATAACGGTTATGTGTTATAATTTAAGCTGTAATTTTATGCGATCATATAAAATACCTACCGAAAGGTGATTCTATTATGATGAATATTAAGTTTTCTCCGCCGGATATATCCGAGCTGGAAATATATGAGGTCTCCGAGGCCTTGCGCTCGGGCTGGATCACCACAGGCCCCAGAACCAAGAAGCTTGAGGCCGATATTGCCGAATACGTGGGAACGGCGAGGGCCGTTTGCCTGAATTCTCAGACCGCTTGTGCGGAGCTGGCTCTCCGTCTCCTCGGAATAGGCGAGGGCGACGAGGTCATCACGAGCGCGTACACCTACACCGCGTCGGCGTCCGTTATTTGCCACGTGGGCGCGAAGCCCGTTCTGATCGATACCGCGAAGGATTCCTTCGAAATGGACTACGGTCAGCTCGAAGCGGCCATAAACGGGAATACAAAGGCAATAATCCCCGTGGATATCGGCGGCGTGCCCTGCGATTACGGCAGGATCTTTGATATCGTAAACAGAAAAAAAGGTATGTTCACACCGAAGACCGATATGCAAAAGGCACTCGGCAGAATTGCCGTTATGGCCGATACCGCCCACTCCTTCGGCGCATCCCAAAACGGTAAAATGATAGGAAGCATTGCCGATTTCTCGTCATTCTCCTTCCACGCCGTGAAGAATCTGACGACGGCAGAGGGCGGCGCGCTGACCTGGCGCACCGTCGACGGCATTGACGACGGCGAGATATACCGCCGCCTTCAGCTTTTCTCGCTCCACGGTCAGTCAAAGGATGCGCTGGCCAAAACGCGGCTCGGCGCTTGGGAATACGATATAGTCGGCCCGTGGTACAAATGCAATATGACCGACATTATGGCGGCTCTCGGTCTCGCACAGATGAAGAGATACCCCTCGATGCTCGCGAGAAGAAAAGAGATCATCGGCGTATATGACGAAGCCCTCAAGCCTCTGGGCGTGGAGGTGCTGCCTCACTACACCGAAACGAACGTGTCCTCGGGGCATCTTTATATGACCCGCGTGCCGGGCTGCGACGAGAAGAGACGCTCGGAGATCATCGTGAAGATGGCAGAGCGGGGAATCGCCTGCAACGTACACTACAAGCCCCTGCCAATGCACACGGCGTATAAGTCGCTCGGATTCTCCATCGACGATTATCCCAATGCCTACGAAAGATTCAAAAACGAGATCACGTTGCCCCTCCACACCTGCCTGACGGATGAGGAAGTTCGGTACGTTATTGATAATTACGTCGATATATTGAAAGAATATATATGAGATTGAAGAAGATAAACGATCTGCCCCCCGAGATGAGAAACGGTGCGACCGAGTATTATTACGCCATTCTCAAGAAAAAAAGAGTCAGCCTCTTTTTCAAACGCTGCTTTGACGTGGTAGTGTCGCTCTTCCTTTTGGCACTGCTGTCGCCCGTAATGCTCGTCGTCGCCATCGCCATAAAGATAGATTCCCGAGGGCCCGTGTTTTACCGACAGACGAGAGTCACTCAGTACAACAAGACCTTCAGGATCTTCAAATTCAGAACGATGGTGGCAAACGCCGATAAGATCGGCACGCAGGTGACGGTCAACGGCGACCCGAGAATAACCCGCGTGGGAAGGCTTATCCGAAAGGTGAGGATCGACGAGCTCCCCCAGCTCATAGACGTTCTGCGGGGCAAAATGACCTTCGTCGGCACTCGCCCCGAGGTTCCGAAATACACCGAAAAATACACCGATGAAATGATGGCGACCCTCCTTTTGCCCGCAGGCATAACCTCCGAGGCCAGCATTTACTATAAGGACGAAAGTCGGCTTCTCGACGCGTCAAGCGACCCCGACGAGACCTACGTCAAGGAGATCCTGCCCGTAAAGATGTACTACAATCTCAAGGCCATCGAAAATTTCGGATTTTTCCACGATATCAAGATAATGTTTATGACGGTCTTCGCCGTTCTGGGCAAGGATTATCGGGGAGATTACGAGGACAGTCAAAAAAAGGACGAAAACGGAGCAGATGAGCAATGACGGAAAATTTTTCTGTTTTAATGTCGCTGTACGCAAAAGAAAAGGCGGAGTATTTCCGTCAGTGTATGGACAGCATTCTCGGACAGTCGGTCCTGCCGGATCAGATCGTCATAGTCAAGGACGGCCCGCTGACCGATGAGCTTGAGGCGGTTCTCGACGAATACGTTTCGAAGGCTCCCGAGCTTTACACGGTGGTTCCCCTTGAGACCAACCGCGGACTCGGACTCGCCTTGGCCGAGGGGATCCTGCATTGCAAAAACGAGCTCGTGGCGCGAATGGACACCGATGACGTTTGCCGCCCCGACAGGTTTGAGCTTCAGCTCGCCGAGTTCCGAAAGGACCCTGAGCTGGATATCTGCGGAAGCCATATTATCGAGTTTGAGGGCGAGATCGGCAACGCCGTGGCGACGAGAACCGTCCCCTTGACCGATGCGGAAATAAAGAAGTACCAGAAAAGACGGGATTCCTTTAATCATATGACGGTTATGTACAAGAAGAGCAAGGTGCTCGCCGCAGGTAATTACAGGTCCTGCCCGCTGATGGAGGACACCTATCTGTGGGTCAATATGATGCTTCTCGGTATCCGCGCCATGAATATTGACGACGCGCCGGTCTATGCCCGTGTCGGAAAGGATATGTTCGGGCGGCGAGGCGGCTTTTCTTATTTTCTGAAATACAAAAAGGGCCGCAAGCAGGTCAGAAAGACCGGATATATCGGCTTTTGGGATTATTATTACACCCTTACCGTTCAGCTTGCCGTGTCGCTTATGCCGAACAGGCTTAGGGCGTGGGTGTTCAAAAAATTATTGCACAAATGAGATTGAATTATGAGTGAATTGTTGCTGGAGGATCTCAAAGCGGTCGAGCTTGGGATCCTCATCGAAATAGACGAGATCTGCCGCGCGGAAAACATACGCTATTCCTTGACGGCGGGAACATTGCTTGGCGCGGCGCGCCATAGGGGCTTCATCCCGTGGGATGACGATATCGATCTTTTTATGCCGCGCCCCGATTATAACCGCTTTATCGAGTATTGTCGGTCAAACGAAACGGGCTTCAGGCTCGTCTCATCCGAGCTCGACGAAAGATACGGATATCTGTTTGCCAAGGCAATGGATATGTCCACCAGAGTCGAGGAGTTCGTCACCGACTCAAAGGGGATCGAGATGGGCGTGTGCGTCGATATTTTCCCCGTGGACGGCTTGGGCGACACCTATGAGGACGCCCTTCGGGTCTTCAAGTCCACAAGATTCAAAAGAGAGCTTCTCGTGGCTCGCAACTGGAAAAAATTCTTCAGAAGCAAGACGAGATCTTGGAAATACGAGCCCATAAGGTTCGCTTTCTTTGTCGCCAGCCGATTTGTCTCGAGAAAAAGGCTGATCGCGTCGATACAGAAGAAGCTCGCGAAGAATTCCTTTGAGGATTCAAAATACGCAGGCAGCGTTTGCACCGCCTACCGCGCAAAGGAGATCATGGAGGATCGGCTCTTCAAGGAATATACGTATATTTCCTTTGAGGACAAGAGCTTCAGATCCGTAAAGGATTACGATAAATACCTTTCGGCCATATACGGCGATTATATGAAGCTGCCGCCCGAGGACAAACGGGTGACACACCATATGTTCCGAGCCTATTACGTAGACGAAAACGGAGAGAGGATCGGTAAGGTTTCAGATACATAATCAGGAAGGTTATTTGAGGAGTATATGAAGATTTTAGTTGTCAGCCACAACGTTTTTTCGAAAACGTCCAACGTGGGCAAAACACTTTCCGCGTATTTCCGCGGCGTAGACAGCAAGGATATGGCGCAGTTTTATATCCATTCGGAGATCCCCACCGACGACATCTGCGAGAATTATTACCGCATAACCGATAAAGAGGCAATAAAGTCGGTTTTCACGCGCAGAAGCGGCAGGGTCTTCGGCAAGGACGATATAAAGCTCGACGCCGCCGATACGCGAACCGATACGGGAAACACCGCAAAGCTCTATCAGAAGGCGAGATCCAAGAGACCGTTCATCTATTTTGCCCGTAATACCTGGTGGAGTCTCGGCAAATGGAATACCAAAAGACTTCGCGCCTGGCTCGATGAGTTCGATCCCGATATCGTGTTTTTCGCCTCGGGAGATTACGCGTTTATGTATAAGATCGCCGAGAAGATCGCGAGGATGAGAAAGATCCCGCTGGTGGTCTCCTGTATGGACGATTACTATTTTTACAATAAAAACGAGAAGCGATTCGGCGGCAAGCTTATGCACCGTCGGTTTATGAAGCGGGTAAAAAAGACAATGTCGTATGCTACCTGCTTCTATCCCATCTGCGAAAAAATGGGCAGGGACTATTCCGAGCTCTTCGGCAAGCCCTACCACACACTTTGCACACCCTCGACCTTCAGCGAGCCGCTGAGGTACGAAAAGGATAACTCGATCTCCTATATAGGAAACCTCGGATACAAGCGCTTTTTGCAGCTCGTGCAACTGGGACGTGCGCTGAAGACCGTCGACGCCGAGGGCAAGCCCGAGTTTATAGACGTATATTCGGGCGAGACCCGCGAGGAAAGGCTTGCGCTGCTGACCGAGGAAAACGGAATCCGCTTCCACGGCAGTATCCCCGCGGATCGGGTGCTTGAGGTCATCGGCCGCAGTATGGCCGTGATCCACACCGAGTCCTTCGATGCCAGAACACGCAAAATGGTGGCCTATTCGGTGTCCACCAAGATCGCGGATTCGCTGGCCTCGGGAACGCCCCTTATCGCATACGGCCCCGCCGAGGTGGCATCGATCGATTATTTGATCGAGAATAAAGCCGCCCTCTGCATAACCGAGGACGATGACCCCGCGGCCGCCCTGCGGGAGTTTATAGAGAACCGAGAGCTTCGCGAGAAGACGGTAGAGTCCGCCCTCGCGCTGGCGCGAAAGAACCACGATCCCGAAAAGAATCGCAGAATGCTTCTGGACACCATGGCCGAAGCCGCCCGCGAATTCGGGAGAGGGCAGGGCATTAAATAGACCGATAAATCGGGTCGGCACCGGCCGACGGCGAAAAATCGGGTGACGTGATCTTGCAACGCACGCGATCCCCCGATGGGAAACTCACCGATAAATCGGAGTTTGAAGGGTTAAGCCGAGCTCTTCTTTGAAAGTTTTGATAAAACTTTTTCAAAAGTTTTTCGGGAGCCGGCGCCGAAACGCCGGTCGCGCATCGCAATGCGCGAAATACTCCACGCGGCCCTTGCTTCAGTGAAAAAGAAGCGAAAA
>JAFTOB010000106.1 GCA_017451545.1 Clostridia bacterium
CGACGGTCCATTATACGAAAAAAACCAATGAAATCAATGGTTTTTCGCCATTTTGCCTTGCACATCTTCGTGGACCGTCGGGGACGCCGGTCCCTACAAATCGTTAGGTTTGCGCCGTTCGTTTTGCACCCTGAATTTCGCAAACCGTTGGGGATAAACTCCGATTTATCGGTCTGTTCTATTCCAATAAAATCGAAAACCGAAGGTTTTCTTCCTTAACGTTGCCGCAGGCAACATATCACTCGCGCATCGCGCGAATATCACGCGCCGCAGGCGCATATCACTCGTCCGAAGGACGAATATCACTTGCCCGCAGGGCAACATATCCGCCAAAGGCGTGCATCATTCATCATTTCTCGAAGCGGAAGATCATTAAACCGGAAGACCCGTCCCGCCGAGTTGCTTAAAAATAATATACACGTGTAAGGTATTTGTCCCTTGACTTATTTTTTTGCGTATGATATAATCAGCACATAGTGTGCTGTGGCGCGATGCGCCGCAATTTTGCACGCGGAAGGGCTTTCTATATGCGAAAATTTAAGATAGTTACCGATTCCTCCTCAAATATAACCGAGCTCAAAAGCGCGGGCTTTTCTGCCGCGCCCCTGAAGATCATCACCGACGAGCGCGAATTTATCGACGACTCTACGCTTGACGTTGACGCGATGCTCGCCTTTTTCGACTGCTACCGCGGCAAGTCCAAGACCTCCTGCCCCAACGTAAACGATTGGTTGACCGCTTTCGGCGACGCCGACGACGTCGTCTGCATTACCATAACGAGCGCGCTGTCGGGCAGCTACAACTCCGCCTGCCTCGCCAAGCAGGTCTACGAGGCCGAGCATCCCGACCGCCGCGTTTTCGTTCTCGACTCGCTGTCTGCAGGACCCGAGATCGGGCTGATCGCCGAAAAGCTGGAGATATATTCGCTGGCGGGTCTGTCCTTCGAGGAGATCTGCCGACGTATCTCCGATCACACAAAGCGCACGGGTGTGCTTTTTATGCTGAAATCAATGAAAAATCTGGCCAACAACGGCCGCGTGTCCCTCTTTACCGCCAAATTTGCCGAGCTTGTGGGCATTTGCGTGGTGGGTCGCGCAAGCAACAAGGGAACCCTTGAGCCCACGGGAAAGTGCCGCGGAGAGCACCGCGCCGTTGAGCATATTGCCAACACTCTGCAAGGCCTCGACCTTGGACGGGGACGCGTCAGGATCGCCCATTGCGCCAACGAGACGGCGGCGATGCGGCTGAAGAAAATGATAGGGGAGAGGCTGCCCGACGTGCGCGTGGACGTGGAGCGTTGCCGAGGTCTTTGCAGCTTTTACGCCGAGCGCGGCGGCCTGCTCGTGGGATATGAGAAAAGCCCCGTATAAATTTAAGCAACACGCAACACAGCGGTGCAGGGTACGGTTCTCTGCGTTCCCCCTGCGTTCTGCGACGATCGTCAAAAAAATAAGAATATAAATGCCGCCACCCACATATATTTGAATGAAAATATATCGTGGAAAGGAAGGCTTTCGGGAAGCGAAAGCCGAGGGCTTATATGAGCGAGCATTCAATTTACGGCGATATCGCGCGGCGCACGGGCGGAGATATCTACATCGGCGTGGTCGGGCCGGTCAGGACGGGAAAATCGACCTTTATCAAGCGGTTTATGGAGTCGCTGGTCATTCCGAATATCGAGGACGGCTACGAGCGAGACCGCGCGCGGGACGAAATGCCCCAATCGGCGGCGGGGAAGACGGTCATGACCACCGAGCCGAAGTTCATTCCCGACGAGGGCGTGGGCATCAAACTCAGCGACGGTACGGCCGAGCTCCGCGTCAAAATGATCGACTGCGTGGGCTACATAGTGCCCGAGGCGCTTGGGCTTATCGAAAACGACAAGCCGCGTATGGTTCGCACGCCCTGGCGCGAGGAGCCCATGCCCTTTGTGGAGGCCGCCGAAATGGGGACGCACAAGGTCATCTCCGAGCATTCCACCATCGGGATGCTCATAACCACCGACGGCAGCATCGGCGAGATCTCGCGGAAGAGCTATGAGGAGGCCGAGGAGCGGGTGGTCAACGAGCTGAAGGCACTCGGCAAGCCCTTTGCAATGATCCTGAACTCGGCGGATCCCTCGTCGGAGGAGGCCGCCGCCCTTGCCTATGAGCTTGAGGAAAAGTACGGCGTGCCCATCGCCCTTGTGAGCTGTATGGATCTGAACGCCGAGGACATCCGACACATTCTCGAGCTGGTGCTCGGCGAGTTTCCCATCGCGCAGGTGGCCTTCGATGCCCCCGAGTGGGTGCGCGCTCTCGATGAGGGTCACCCCATTCGCGCATCGATAGCAAAGGACATCCGCGAGTGCGCCGCGCGCGCCACCAAAATGGGTAACGTGCGCGAGGCCTTTGCGGGGCTTGCCGACAACGAATACATAAAGTCGGCGAGCGTGGAGTCAATGGATATGGGAAGCGGCCGCGTAAAGATCGCCCTGACCCCCGCCGACGGGCTTTATTATCGCGTGATCAGCGAGCTGACGGGCTTCGATATCGGCGGCGAGCGCGAGCTGATCGGGCTTTTGCGGTCGCTATCCGAGAAAAAGGCCGAGTACGAGCGGGCGGCCGAGGCCTTGGCCGAGGCAGAGGAGAAGGGCTACGGCATTATTATGCCCGACGTCTCGTCGCTGACGTTGGAGCAGCCCGAGATCATCAAGCAGGCGGGTGGCTACGGCGTGCGGCTCCGCGCCTCGGCGCGGTCGATCCATATGATCCGCGCCAATATCGAGACCGAGATCAACCCCATAGTCGGCACCGAGCAGCAATCCGAGGAGCTGGTGAAATACCTGCTCCGAGAGTTTGAGGAGGATCCGGGCAGGATCTGGGAGTCGAATATCTTCGGCAAATCTCTCTACGAGCTGGCGGGCGAGGGATTGCACGCCAAGCTCGACCATATGCCCGAGGACGCGCGCGCCAAGCTGGCGAACACCCTTGAGCGCATAATCAACGAGGGCGCCAGCGGCCTTGTTTGCATACTTCTTTAAAAAAATCAGAAGCCCCGAGGGTCACCTCGGGGCTTCCTTGCGCAAATTGCGGCGGGTAATTCTTTGCGATATTTTGGTCACACCGTGGCCTTGACGCGGGCGGTGGCGGTGTATTCGGTGACGCCGAGGACGGTCTCGCCGTCAACCTGAACGGCGGCGGGGCTGTCAAACTCCACCTTGATGTCCTTGCCCGTGAGGACGGTGACCATTTTGGTCTTCTTTACGTGCTCGCCCTTGAAAATGGAAGGGAAGGCAATGAGGGTCTGAAGTCTGCCCTTGCCGTGGAAGAGCATGACCGAGAGGGTGCCGTCGGGGTTCTTTCTGTCCTGCTCGGGGGTGGCCATCATGCCGCCGCCGTAGAAGCGACCCTTCATCGTGGGCGCGAGCCAGACCTTTTTGAAGCTGTACGCCTTGCCGTCCACCGTGATCTTGGCATTTGTGGGCTTGTAGTGGAAAAGCAGACCCTTGATGGCGATGGAGGTGTAATTTACGGGCTTGTCGGAGCTCTTCCTCAGCTCGTCGCCAACCTCGCAGCAGTAGCCGTCGATGCCGAAGCCCACGTTGTTGAGGAAGCGGTAGGTCTTACCCTTGACGGTGACCGTGGGCAGATCCTTTATGTATTCGTTGACAGGGAAGGGCGTCTCTCCCGACTGATCGGGCAGGTCGTGGAGAAAATCGTTGCCCGTGCCCGAGGCGAAGTAGAGTATCTCGCGGTCGGGCTCGATCCCTTCAATATTATTTATAAAGCAGTTCAGGGTGCCGTCGCCGCCGCAGAGCACGAGGGGCTCATCCGCGGGCAGGGCGGCGAAGAATGCGGCGTAATCGTCGATCTTCGTGACGTCGTGATACACGGTGTCGGTGTAAACGGAGGAAAGGCTCTTGGCTTTTTCCTCACCGCTCCCGTTGGCCGAAAGCGGGTTGTACAGAATGTGATAAGTCATGAGGGTGATTTCCTTTCGATTTTTTTGAACGGGTGCATATACAGACAGTTTACAGAAGAAATATAAACTGAATATAAACTTTTCCGTGCTTGACATCGGCGGGCAAATGAAGTATAATATGGTCATCAACCGAGAGGAGAGGACCATGCTGAATTTTAAAATAAACGATGCCGCCGCACGTTCGGCGCTGAATGAGATATTGAAGGAGATCCCGTCTGCCGAGTCGCTGACGGGCGAGCTCACCGCCGTACCCGTTGAGAGCGGACTGACGGTAAAGGTCACGTCGGGCGGCGGAGTGCTCGGATATTCCGACCGCAGATCCCTCTGCCGCGCCCTCGGAGTTTACCTCCGCCATCGGGACGAGGTCGGATTTGAAGCTTCCGAGTCACCCTGCTTTGAGACGGTGGGAATGATGGCCGACGTGTCGCGAAACGCGGTGCTGACCGTCGAGAGCGTCAAAAAGCTGGCGCGCCTGTCGGCACTCGAGGGTATGAACGCCCTGATGCTCTACACCGAGGACACCTACGAAATGAAGGAGTACCCCTATTTCGGTCATCTGCGCGGCCGCTACACCGCCGCCGAGCTGCGCGAGCTTGACGACTACTGCGATCTGCTCGGCATCGAGCTCATCCCCTGCATACAGACTCTTGCGCACCTGAACGCCATCTTCGAGTGGCCGGCATTTGCCGCTTACCGCGATTGCGACGATATCCTGCTGACGGGCGAAGAGCGGGTCTTTGAGTTTATCGAGTGTATGTTCAAGACAATGTCGGAAAATCTGCGCAGCCGCAAGATCAATCTCGGCCTCGACGAGGCGAAAATGCTGGGCGCGGGTCGTTATCTGGCGCAGAACGGCTACAAAAAGCGGGTTGAAATTATGCTCGACCACCTGAAAAAGGTCACCGAGCTCTGCAAAAAGTACGGCTACGCGCCGAGAATGTGGAGCGATATGTTCTTCCGCTCGCTGAATAACGGACTTTACCGCGTGCCCGGTACCGTCATCCCGAAAGAAGTGGTTGACAGCGTGCCCCCCGAGCTGACGCTGGTATATTGGGACTACCGCGAGCCCAAAAAGGAGAGCTATGACGAGATGTTCCGTCAGCATAAGGCCTTCAAAAACCCCATCGCCTTCGCGGGCGGTGACAGCACCTGGTTCGGCCCCGTGCCGCTGACTCGTCTTGGCTACCGTGCCACGAAGTCGGCATTGGCAAGCGCGCGGGAGTACGGCGCCACCGAGGCCTATTGCACCATGTGGAAGGACGACGGCGCGGCCTGTTCCTTCTTCTCCTCGCTCCACGTGCTCTTTGCCTACGGCGAGGTCTGCTGGAACGGCGACGACAGCGAGGACAATCTCCGCGCGAGTATGGCCGTGGCGGGGATCAATTTCGACGATATGCTGTCCATCGAGGACATAAACGCCCTGCCCACCAGAACGCAGGTGGGAGAGAGCGAGGCCAACCCAAGCCGATATATTTTGTTTGAGAATCCGCTGACGGGCAAGCTGTCGGCACACATACCGCGGGGCAGCGGCGCGCACTTTGCCGCCGAGGGCGCGAGAATGAGAGAGTGCGCCGAGCGGGCGGGCGAGTACGGATATATTTACGATTGGCTGGCCTCGCTTTGCGACGTGCTGGCGGTCAAGGCCGAGCTGGGGCACGAGCTTTACGAGGCATATCAGAGCGGCGACCGCGAGACCCTTGCCGAGCTTGGCGGCGAGCGCATCGACACGCTGAAGGCTCTGCTTGAGGATTTCAAGGCCGTGTTCCGTGAGCGGTGGCTCCGCGAGAGCAAGTCCTTCGGCTTTGACGTAATGGATATCCGCATCGGCGGCCTCGCGGCACAGCTCGACACGGCGCAGTATATGATAAAAAAGTACCTTGAGGGCAGGCTCGACCGCATCGAGGAGCTGGAGGCCGAGCGGCTGCCCTATGGCTTTGGCGGCAACGTAAAGGCCGACGGCGATACCGTCCTGCTCAACCGCTGGGAGCGCATAGCAGGGCAGGTCGTCAGCAATATGTACGGATATTGATATTAAATAATAGTATTAATGAATCCAAAAACCCGTCTTTTTCAACAAAAAGGCGGGTTTTGGCGTTTTGACCGTAATTTTGAAGACAGACCGATAAATCGGAGTTTGAAGGTTTAAGCTGAACCCATTTTTGAAAGTTTTGATAAAACTTTTTCAAAAGTTTTTTGCGATCCAACGGCAACCCGTTGGTCGCGCTCCGCAGAGCGCGAAACCCTCCCTACGCGGCCCTTGCATCCGTGAAAAAGAAGCGAAATTTTGGGTATGCAGCACCGACACGGTGCAAATACCTAAAATTTGGCTTGTTTTTCAGGCCGCGCAAACGAACAGGTTGGGCAAGGTAATCGTTTTGTTCGCGGATCATCGCCGCTCATCCACCCGCTAACCCCCACCCCCTCCCCCGACCGCGCTGCGGTCGACCCCGCGCG
>JAFTOB010000107.1 GCA_017451545.1 Clostridia bacterium
GAGCGAAGCGCAATACCTAATTTTTGGCTTGTTTTTTCAGCAAAAAAAGCAAATAGGATGGGCAAGGCAAAGCCGCTGTGGCCTTTAATATCTTACAGTGGCAATATTCGGTTAAACCGTTCGTTTGCGCGGCCTGAAAAACAAGCCAAATTTTAGGTATTTCATACCCAAAATTTCGCTTCTTTTTCACTGAAGCAAGGGCCGCGCAGGGGGTGTTTCGCGCTCTGCGGAGCGCGACCAACGGGTTGCCGTTGGATCGCAAAAAACTTTTGAAAAAGTTTTATCAAAACTTTCAAAAATGAGTTTAGCTTAAACTTCAAACCCCAATTTATCGCTCTCCTTCCGTAAAAATTATACCATAGATTCCTGTGTGCCGTAAACAGGTTCGCGGCAATTGGCGGACATTACATAAAGAGGGGAAAATTTCCGCGACGCCGAAAAAATTCGCCGCGTCCTATTGAAAAATCATGCCCGATGTGTTAAAATAATGGTGTATTTAATCCCCGAAAGGAAGCGTTTTATGAAAACTCGAATTGGTATCTACGGCTACGGCAATCTCGGCCGCGGCGTTGAATCCGCAATCAGACAGAATGACGATATGGAGCTTGTCGCCGTCTTTACACGGCGCGACCCATCCACTCTCAAAATAAACACCGAAGGCGTGCCGGTCCTTCACACCGACGACGCGCCGGGAATGGCAGACCGGATCGACGTTATGATCCTCTGCGGCGGCAGTGCCACCGATCTGCCGGTACAGACCCCCGCGCTGGCCAAATATTTTAACGTAATTGACAGCTTCGACAACCACTCGAAGATCCCCGATCATTTTGACCGCGTCAACGCCGCCGCCAAAGAATCGGGCAAGGTGGCTCTCATCTCGGTAGGCTGGGATCCCGGAATGTTCTCGCTCAACCGCCTGCTCGGCAACTGTATCCTGCCCGACGGTCGCGACTACACCTTCTGGGGTAAGGGCGTAAGCCAGGGTCACTCAGATGCCATTCGCCGAATTGAAGGCGTGGCCGATGCAAAACAGTACACCATCCCCGTGGAATCCGCTCTTGAGGCCGTTCGCGCGGGCAAGAATCCCGAGCTCACCACACGCGAAAAGCACACACGCGAGTGCTTCGTTGTGGCTAAAGAGGGCGCGGATCTTGCGCGTATTGAGAACGAGATCAAGACCATGCCCGCATATTTTGCCGATTACGACACCACCGTCCACTTTATCAGCGCCGAGGAGCTTCGCCGCGACCATTCGGAGATCCCTCACGGTGGCTTCGTCATCCGAAGCGGAAAGACGGGCCTCGATCTTTCCCACAGCCACATCATCGAGTACAGCCTGAAGCTCGACTCCAATCCCGAGTTCACCTCTTCGGTCATCGTGGCCTACGCTCGCGCCGCACACCGCCTCGCACGGGAGGGTCAGTCGGGCTGCAAGACGGTTTTTGACGTTCCTCCCGCGTATCTCTCGCCGAAATCGGGCGAAGAGCTGCGCAGAACCATGCTCTGAAGGAGATCAAAATGAAAAAATACGATATCGCGGCCTTTATCTGGCCGTCCTATACGGGCGACGAGCCGAGATCGCGCATCTTCTGGCCCGAGGGCTACGGAGAGTGGCAGACCGTCAAGGCTATGAAGCCCATGTTCGAGGGTCATCAGTGGCCTCGTCGCCCTCTTTGGGGCTACGTTAACGAGGCCGATCCCTTCGTTATGGAAATGGAGATCGAGGCAGCGGCCGCCCACGGCGTAAACGTCTTTATCTACGATTGGTATTGGTATGACGGCCGCCCCTTTCTTGAGCAGTGCCTCGACAACGGCTACCTGAAGGCAAGAAATAACGACAAGGTCAAGTTCTACTTAATGTGGGCAAACCACACGGCCACCTCCATCTGGGATAAGCGCACCGCCGAGATGAATCAGCCCATCTGGCGCGGCGAGGTGGATTTTGAAGAGTTTAAGAACGTGGTCAAGCGCGCCATCGAATATTTCGCTCATCCCTCTTACTATAAGATCGACGGCAAGCCCGTCTATATGATCTACGAGCTCACCACCTTCATCAAAGGTCTGGGGCTTGAGGGCGCGCGCCGCGCTCTCGATTATTTCCGTGAGGAGACGGTCAAGGCCGGCTTCCCGGGACTTGAGCTGCAGATCACGCACCGAGGAAGCCGCGCCTTTAACGTGACGGGCATCGACCCCATATACGAGGGCGACCCCATCGCGGCCATCAATTCTCTCGGCTTTGACAGCGGAACACACTATCAGTTCGTGCATATGACACGGATGGCCCGCGATTACCTCGAGATCCTCGAGGACGTGAAAAAGGAGTGGGCCTTCGTTGAAGAAAGCTTCAATATGCCCTACTATCCCCACGTTTCGGTGGGCTGGGACGCCAATCCGCGCTATAATATTCTCCGTCCCAATATCTGCAAGAACAACACTCCCGAAAACTTCGAGGTCGCCCTGCGTATGGCAAAGGATTACGTTGACAGCCACAGCGAGCTGAAAGCCCCGCTGATCACCGTCAACTCCTGGAACGAGTGGACGGAGACCAGCTATCTCCAGCCCGACGATCTTTACGGCTACGGCTATCTCGAGGCCATCAAGCGGGTCTTCCTTGACGGAGCGGAAGGGTAATTTCGCCAAAGCTCTTGACTTTTCGCGGTCCTTATGCTATAATGACCGTTCTGTGCTTTAAAAACATTTTCAGCCGCCACAGCGGCAGAACGGAGACTTAATGAGTTACGAAATATCGAAGCGCGCAAAGGCAATAGCGTGGCTTCTGACCCTTGTTTACTTCGCAAGCTATCTGATGCGCAAGAACTTCAGCGTTATGATGGCTAATATCTGCATCGAGCTCGGAGTGGCCGACAGCGCTCTCGGAATCGTAGCCTCTGCCTTGACTATCACGTACGGTGCAGGGCAGGTCATCAACGGCATTATAGGTGACAAGATAAAGCCCCAGCTTATGCTGACTATCGGTCTTGCCCTCGCCGCCGTTTGCAACGTGGCTATGTTCCTGATTCCCACAAGTATTCCCGCAATGGCAGCCGTGTGGGCAATCAACGGCTACGCTCACGCAATGCTCTGGCCCCCCATCGTCCGCCTTATGTCCATGTATATGAACAGCACCGAATACGGCTATTCGGCAGTACGGGTGTCCTGGGGCTCGTCCATTGGCACCATCGTGCTTTATCTCGGCGCACCCTTCCTGCTCCGCGTTATGAATTGGAGAAGCATTATTCTCATCTGCGCCGCAGGCGGAGTGGCCATTCTCGGTGCTTGGCTGGTTCTGCAGAGAAGATTCTTCTCCGAAACGCCCGAGCTCTCCGTCCCCGTGGACGATAACAAAAAGGCGGAAAAGAAAAAGGGCGGCATTCCGCTCCCCGCATACGTTTTCATCCCCGTTGCACTCATTATGCTGGGCATCATCCTTCAGGGTATGCTCCGCGACGGCGTAAACGATTGGGCTCCCAGCTTCCTCAGCGCCACCTACGGTGTGGATGAGGAAAACGCCATTCTCTTTACGGTGGTTCCCGCAATTTTCAGTATGATCAGCTTCTCGGTCTTCGATCTTCTGCACCGCAAGGTCTTCAAGAACGAAGTCACCTGCTCGGCCGTTATTTTCGGCGGCGCGGCGGTCTTTGCCATCATACTTTACCTTTTCAATTCCTTCCTGCCCAACATCGTGCTGGCTATTGCTATGGTGTCGCTTATCATCGGATGTATGCACGGCATAAATCTGATGCTCATCACGGTGGTTCCCAAGCGGTTCATCAAGTCGGGCAAGGTATCCACCTTCTCGGGTATACTTAACGCTTGCACCTATATCGGCGCATCCGTCGCCGTTCCCGGCTTCGCTATGCTAAAGGAGGCCTTCAATAACGATTGGAACGTGGCCGTCCTGGCCTGGGGCATCATTGCCACGCTGGGCGTTGCCGCCTGCATCTGCGCAGTACCGCTTTGGCGCAAATTCCGCAAGGAATACGCAGACTAAAACAAAACAAGCTGATTCGTCCGAATCAGCTTGTTTTTTTATTTGATCAATGCCTGAAGCTCGGCTATCCGTACGGGAGGTATCTGTTCGATTATAAATGACAAACCGTTGCCTGTGCCGCGTATATTGCAAAGTGCAAGTGATACTTGACAGCGCGCAAGTGAGAAATTCTTGACTTTTTGATACGGATATCTTATAATGATGTTATAAATGAAGAAGGGAAATAAAGCTGTGAAAAAAATTTCTTTGTTGGCGACCGTACTTGCCTGCTTGATTGCGTGTCTGTCTGTGCTTGCGTCCTGCAATGCCTCTGCAGATGACGGCAAAAAAGAGCCTGAGATGATGAAAATGACCCGTGAGGAGTGGGAAGCGGCCTTTGATCTGGAGAGTGTGCGCGTCAACGGCTACTGCCGCGTAACCGCCGACGGTCAAATTACAGCCGAGAACAATTTTTGCTATTATATAGACGGAGACGTTGTGCGTTATATAGACGGAGATGATATGATCGACACCGACCGTTTGTGGGCTTCTGATATTTTTTTAGGTGAACATTATGACCGTTTCACGGAAACGTCCTCGGGAGTTTTTGAAGCTCCCTCAGTACAGTTTGATATTGGGGACGATGAGCCCGCAGTATGTTACGAGGTTAAAGTGATCATGGATAACGAGGGGCGTCCGAAATTGGTGAGCCTTAATTCTTATTTATGGGATGAATGCTACAGCTTTGAGTACACCTTCGACAGCTGGGGCGAGATTGACCTCAGATAATAAAAGGGCAGGTCGGATCAATTCAGATCCGACCTGCTTTCATATTGCTTTATCAAAGACTGAAGCTCGGCTATCCGCTCGGGAGACATCTGAGGTCTACCCTTGAGAGGGTAGGGAATACCGAGATTTTCGTATTTGGCCTCGCAGAAGGAGCGGTATGGCAAAAGCTCCACTCTTTCTATGCAGGTGTAGCCCGAGAGAAGCTCGCCGAGGCGGAGAATATCGTCTTCGCTGTCGTTGAGACCGGGAACCACCACGTGGCGTATCCACGTGGGCTTTTTTCGCGCCTCGAGACCGTCGAGAAAGCGAAACACCTTTGATAAATCCCCACCCGTGTTGCGAAAATGCGAGTCGGGGTCGGTCATTTTAATATCGAGCAGAACGAGATCGGTCAGATCGAGCAACGCTTCGACAGCCTGCCCGCTCACCTCGCCGCAGGTATCGAGAGCAATATGCAAGCCGCGCTCACGGAGCTCGCCGGCAAGCTCGCAGAAAAACTCGGCCTGAAGGCAGGGCTCACCGCCCGAAAAGGTCACGCCGCCCTTTTTGATGTACGGGTAAAGGCGGAGTATGCGCTCGAAAAGCTCGCCCGACTCGGTGAGATCGTCCTCTCGGCAGACCCACGTGTCGGGGTTATGGCAGTAAACGCAACGCAGAGGGCAGCCCTCGGCAAAGACCACGGCGCGAACGCCGGGGCCGTCCACCGTGCCAAGCGACTGGAGGCTGTGGATATAGCCCTTCATCACACGGTCTCGTGGAAGGTGCGGCTGATGACCTCCTGCTGCTGGGCGCGGGAGAGCTTGTGGAAGTTCACGGCGTAGCCCGAAACGCGGATGGTCAGATTGGGGTAAAGCTCGGGATCGTTCATAGCGTCTATCAGCATCTGCTTGTTCAGCACGTTGACGTTTATGTGGTGGGCGTTCTGGGCAAAATAGCCGTCCAGAATGTTCACGAGATTGCTCTTGCGGTCGTCAAGGTCGCGCCCAAGTGCCTCGGGAATGATGGAGAAGGTGTTGGAGATACCGTCGCGGCAGGCGCAGTAGGGCAGCTTGGCCACCGAGTTGAGGGAGGCCAGCGCGCCGCAGGTCTCGCGGTTGTGCATGGGGTTCGCGCCGGGGGCGAAGGGCTCGCCGGCAAGACGTCCATCGGGGGTGGATCCGGTCTTTTTACCGTAGACCACGTTGCTGGTGATGGTCAAAACCGACAGAGTGTGGCGTGCGCCGCGGTAGGTGGGGTTCTTCGACAGCTCGGTGTGGAAGCGCTCGAGAAGCTCCTTGGCAATGAGGTCCACGCGGTCGTCATCGTTGCCGAACTTGGGGAAGTCGCCCTCGGTGACAAAGCCGCAGATCAGTCCGTTTTCGTCAAACTGCGGGGTCACGCGGGCGTACTTGATGGCCGAAAGGCTGTCGGTAATGACAGAAAGTCCCGCCACACCGAAGGCCATAACGCGCTCCACGTCAGTATCGTGCAGGGCGAGCTGGGTCTTTTCGTAGGCGTATTTGTCGTGCATAAAGTGGATCACGTTCATGGTGTCCACGTACTCGCTGGCAAGCCAGCCAAGGTAATAATCAAGGCGGCGTCGGACGGCGTCATAATCGAGCACACCATCCTCAAAGCGGGGCATCTCGGGGCCGATCTGCATACCGGATTTCTCCTCGCGGCCGCCGTTGAGGGCGAGAAGGAGGACCTTCGGCAGGTTGCAGCGCGCGCCGAAGAACTGCATCTGCTTGCCCACGCGCATAGCGCTGACACAGCAGGCAATGGCGTAATCGTCGCCGTAAATGTCGCGCATCAGGTCATCGTTTTCGTACTGGATCGAGTCGGTCTCAATGGACACGCGGGCACAGTATTTCTTGAAATTCTCGGGCAGAGCCTCGGACCAGAGCACGGTCAGATTGGGCTCGGGAGCCGTGCCGAGATTGTAGAGAGTGTGCAGGAAACGGAAGGCGTTCTTGGTGACGAGGGTGCGTCCGTCCTCACCCATACCGCCCACGGCCTCGGTGATCCACACGGGGTCGCTGCCGAAGAGCTCGTTGTATTCGGGGGTGCGGAGGTGGCGGATCATACGGAGCTTCATAACGAACTGATCGATGAGCTCCTGCGCGCCCGCCTCGTCGAGAATGCCGTTGCGCATATCGCGCTCAATGTAAATGTCAAGGAAGGTGCCGACGCGACCAAGCGACATCGCGGCGCCGTTCTGCTCCTTGTTGGCGGCAAGATAGCCGAAATAGAGCCACTGAACGGCCTCGCGGGCGTTGGATGCGGGGGCGGAAATATCGATGCCGTAGAGGGCGGCCATCTCTTTGAGCTTTTCAAGGAAGGAGATCTGCTTGTAGAGCTCCTCGGAAAGACGGATATTGTCCTCGGTCATACGGCGGCGGCCAAGCTCGGCCTTGTCGCGCTTCTTCTGCTCGATGATGAGATCGATGCCGTAAAGAGCCACGCGGCGGTAGTCGCCGATAATGCGGCCGCGCCCGTAGGCGTCGGGCAGACCCGTGAGAATGCCCGTGTGGCGCATGGCGCGCATGGTGTCGGTGTAAACGCGGAAAACTCCGTCGTTGTGGGTGGTCTTGTAGAAAAATTCCTGCTCGATCTGCTCGGAAAGCTCGTAGCCGTATGCGCGGCAGGCGCTTCTGGCCATACGGATGCCGCCGAAGGGGTTGACTCCGCGCACAAGGGGCGCGCCGGTCTGCAGACCCACGATCAGCTCGTCCTCGCGGTCAAGATATGCGGCGGGGTAGCTGGTCAGCGAGGAAACGGTGGCGGTGTCAACGCCGATAACGCCGCCCTTTGCACGCTCCTCCGCAAGCTTTTCCTCAAGCTTGCCGAAAAGACGGCAGGTGCGCTCGGTGGGCTCGGCGAGAAAGCTCTCGTCACCGAGATAGGGTGTATAGTTTTTCTGGATAAACTCGCGCACGTCGATGGTATCGCACCACGCGCCGGGAATAAATCCCGTCCATTGCTTCAAAAATTCGGACATAGTGACCTCCTCTGTAATTGAGATTGATCTTGCGGAAAACAAAAAAAGACAGTCTTGTTCCCCACAAAACTGCCCAGACGGTCGGCATATGATTCCCGACTCCACATAGGTAAACCTATTCATCCGTCAGTAACTCGGGAACTTCTTAACACGTTTATTATACTATATTTTTTTCGCCAAGTCAATAACTTCAAGGCAAAAATTTTTTTGTCCGCAGAAATGTTGCAAAAGCAACACCGATGTGTTATAATGTTTAATATAATAATGGTAACAAAGAAACCGATAAATCGGAGCTTGAAAGCAAAACATCATCGACCGCCTGTAGGGGAGGGGTTTCCCCTCCCGCGGAGAATGCCTTGATTTGCGGGAGGGGAGACCCCTCCCCTACAGATAAATTTGTTCGCTCTGCCGCCGTAAGCACCACGAATGGTATAATATAATCCCGTAGGGGCTTCACAGTGTGCGCCCGTTCAAAAGGCTTGGATTTATTTTATGGGTGTCGCTCTTGCCCTCCTCC
>JAFTOB010000108.1 GCA_017451545.1 Clostridia bacterium
GTGCCGGAGAGGGCTTTTTTACCCTCTCAGTCGCTTCGCGCCAGCTCTCCCAAAGGGAGAGCCATTGTCTTAACCGCTTCTAAAGTTGGTTGCAATAAAACCTGTTTGAAACCTTCAAACTCCAATTTATCGGTGACCTCACCGTCGGGGAATCGTGTTCGGTTAAAGGTCACGTCACCCGTGCATCCGCTGCCCGGCGGCCCGGGCCAAACTCTAATTTATCGCTCACTTGTGCCCGTTTCTTCATTAAATAAAATATATAAAAAATAAAATATATAAACTATTTTTCGCAAAAATAAAAGTAATTTTGTGTTTTTTTGCGTATATTATTATATGTACGGCTAAAAGTGCCGATTGTCGGCAAATAATTCGGCAAATAATTCGATTTGGAGGTGGATTTATGGGTATAAGAGGAATGACCGAGGAGATGGAGCGCTTCACGCTCTCGCCTTTTGCAACCTTTTCTTCCGATACCAAGGGCAGGCTTTACGAGATCAGGCCCGATCAGATGCGCACCGAATTTCAGCGCGACCGCGACAGGATAATCCACTGCCAATCCTTCCGCCGCCTGATGTATAAGACCCAGGTCTTTCTCGCCCCCACGGGCGACCACTACCGCACCCGTCTGACCCACACCCTGGAGGTCACACAGATCGCGCGAACCATCGCCCGCGGTCTGCGCCTCAACGAGGATCTCTGCGAGGCCGCCGCGCTTGGTCACGATCTCGGCCACACACCCTTCGGTCACGCGGGCGAGGCCATGATGCAGGAGTATTATTCAAAGGATTTCACCCACTACAAGCAGAGCCTTCGCGTGGTAGATCTGCTGGAAAAGAACGGCAAGGGACTCAATCTGACCTACGAGGTCCGCGACGGCATCGTCAACCATTCGGGCGACAATTCGGCGGCCACCCTTGAGGGTCGGATCATCAAATACGCCGACCGTATCGCCTACATAAACCACGATATCGACGACGCGGTGCGCGCGGGTATCCTCACGCCCGAGGACATCCCCGCCGACCTTCGCGCCGTGCTGGGTGAGACCCATTCGGGTCGCATCAACACCATGGTCAGATCCATAATCGAAAACAGCACGGGTATAAACGACATCCGAATGGCCGATGATATCAAGAGGGCCACCGACGAGCTCCGCGCTTTCCTTTTCGCCAACGTCTACAAAAACCCCGTGGCAAAGGGCGAGGAAGGGAAGGCCAAGGAGATGCTGGCGCGGCTTTTCGACTATTACGTCAAGCACCCCGAGGAGATGCCCGACCTTTATCGGGCGAATCTCGACAACGACCCCGTTGAGCGTTGCGTTTGCGACTTTTTGTCGGGTATGACCGACCGCTACGCCATCGAGACCTACCGCGAGATCTTTATCCCCAAGGTCTGGAGAGGAACGCGCTGATGGCAAGAATACCGAGAGAAATAATTGACGAGATCCGCTCACGCTGTGATATCGAGGACGTGGTCGGCTCCTACGTTTCGCTGAAGCGGGCGGGGTCGAACATCAAGGGACTTTGCCCCTTCCACAGCGAGAAAACGCCGTCCATGGTGGTCTATCCGTCGAGTCAGAGCTTCTACTGCTTCGGCTGCGGCGCGGGGGGCGACGTCGTCACCTTTACGATGAAATACCATAACCTCGATTATATGGGAGCCATCGAATATCTGGCCTCCCGTGCGGGGATCTCCCTGCCTCAGAGCTTTGAGGAGGAAGATCGCGGCGTGCCGCGAAAGCGTGTATACGAGCTGAATTTAGCGGCGGCGCGCTATATGCGCGAGTGCCTTTTCGACCCGCAGATCGGCGGCGAGGCCATGCGCTATCTCCATGAGGAGAGAAAGCTGTCCATCGCCACCATCAAGCACTTCGGGCTGGGCTTTGCGCCCAATCATCCCTTTTTGATGCTTCAGCATCTGCGGGGCTTGGGCTTCACCGACGATGAAATGCGGGCGGGCTACATCGAGGCCATCAGCACGAAGACCCAAAAGCCCTATTCGATCTTCCGAAATCGCGTAATGTTCCCCATCATCGACACCTCGGGCAACGTCATTGCCTTCGGCGGCCGCGTGATGGACGACAGCAAGCCGAAATACCTGAACTCGTCGGATACCCCGGCCTTTAAAAAGAGCCGAAACCTCTTCGCGCTCAACTTCGCCAAGGGCAATTGCGCCGAGCGGATGATACTCTGCGAGGGTTATATGGACGTCATCGCCCTCCACGCGGCGGGCTACCCCTTCGCCGTGGCCACCCTCGGCACGGCCATCACCTCCGAGCAGGCAAGGCTCATGACCAAGTACACAAAGCAGGTCATCATTACCTACGACAGCGACGAGGCGGGGCAGAAGGCCACCGACCGCGCAATGAAGATCCTCGGCGAGGTGGGAATGGACGTGCGCGTGCTGAGCATGAGCGGCGCCAAGGACCCCGACGAGTATATAAAGAAGTACGGCGCGGGGCAGTTTACCAAGCTCATCGACGAGAGCAGGCGGGGCTTCTATTATAAAATGAACGTGATCCTTGCGGGTCACGACGTGAATATCGCCGACGAAAAGATCCGCGCGGCCGACGAGATCAGCACCGTGATCGCCGAATTTGAGTCGGGCGTCGAGCGCGAGGTCTATACCGACGCGGCGGCGAAAAATCTGAATATCCCCCATGACGTGTTGAAAAATGACGTTGAACGCAAGCGAAAACGGCGCATCCGAAGCGAGAAAAGCAAGGAAGCGCAGGACGCGCGGATGAGCGCGCGGGGCATTGGCGATAAGGTCAATCCCGACGCGGCGCGCTACTTCGCCGCCAACGTTGCCGAGGAGACCATCCTCGGTCTGCTGTTGGAGTTTCCCGAGCACCGCGCGGCGGTTGTAAGCGGAAAGGTCGAGCTTGCCGCCGACGATTTCGTCACGGCGCTGGGACGGAGGATCTTTGAAGCCACGATGGAGCTTGAGGGCTCGGAGGGCGGCTTCGATTACGCGCTGATGGGCGAGTCCTTCACCCCCGATGAGATGGGACGTATGCAAAAAATGATGAGAATGAGGCGCGAGCTGAGCGAAAACGGCCTGCCCGTGCTGATCGATTCCATAGAACGCCTGAAGGCCGAAGGCGAAAAGGCCAAGGCAAAAAGCTCCGGTGACAGGCTGGCGGCCATCGAGGCCAGACGCCGCGAGCTGGCAAAGAAAAAAGAAGAAAATACCTGATTTTTGGGAGGTTTAAAATGGATAACTTTTACGAAGAAGAGATGATGGAGCTCGACGAGGTCGAGGAGACGAAGGAGAGCCGTGAGGACGAGCCCCGCGAGGATACCTTTATGTTCGACGGCAAGGAAATGAACGTGGACGAGCTCATCGAAAAGAGCAAGAAGGGCGAAATTTCGGGCTCCGACCTTGAAAAGGCTATGGAGGTGTTCGATTACGACGCCGACAAGCTCTACGATATGCTGGAGGACAACGGCATCGATATCCCCATGGATATCCCCGCCTCCGAGATGGTCGAGATCGAAAACGACGTTGAAAAATTCGGCGCGGGCGAGAATATGGAGCGGATCCTCGAGCAGGAGGGCCTCGCCATCGACGACCCCGTCCGTATGTACCTCAAGGAAATCGGCCGCGTTCCGCTGCTTGACGCCGAGGAGGAAAAGGAGCTGGCGCACCGTATGGGCGACGGCGACGAGGAGGCCAAAAACAAGCTGGTGGAGGCCAACCTGCGACTGGTCGTCAGCATCGCCAAGCGTTACGTGGGCCGCGGAATGTTCTTCCTTGACCTGATCCAGGAGGGCAACCTCGGACTTATGAAGGCGGTGGACAAGTTCGACTACCGCAAGGGCTATAAGTTCTCAACCTACGCAACTTGGTGGATCCGTCAGGCCATCACCCGTGCCATCGCCGATCAGGCAAGAACCATCAGAATCCCCGTCCATATGGTGGAGACCATCCACAAGGTGTCGCGTTATTCGCGCCAGATGCTTCAGGAGCTGGGCCGCGAGGCCACGGCCGACGAGATCGGCGCAAAGATGGGTATGAGTGCCGATAAGGTCCGCGAGATCATGAAGATCGCACAGGATCCCGTCTCCCTCGAGACCCCCATCGGCGAGGAGGAGGACAGCCACCTCGGCGACTTCATCCCCGACGACGATACCCCCGCCCCCGCAGACGCCGTTTCGGCAACCATCCTGCGTGAGGTCATCGAGCGCGAGCTCAACACCCTGACCCCCCGTGAGGCTCACGTCATCAAGCTCCGCTTCGGTCTTTACGACGGCCGCGGCCGCACCCTCGAGGAGGTGGGCAAGGAGTTCGACATCACACGTGAGCGTATCCGTCAGATCGAGGCAAAGGCTCTGCGCAAGCTCCGTCACCCCAGCCGCGCACGTCACCTCAAGGGCTTCCGTGACTGATTTGTAAATAATTTATTATATTAATAATTGTATATTTGCCACAAATTTGAAACCGCATTTTCGTGCGTTAATTCCAATAAAAAGTCATAATTCACAAAATGCGCCAAGCAAAATTGTGCATTACATCAAGTCTTTTTTGCCAAAAAAGCAAAATGCCGCCCAAAAAACGGGTCAGCGGGGATTTTGACCCAAAAAAATCACTTGACATAAAGCCCGTTTTGGTGTAAAATTATAGTTGTATCCATATGTCTGCCGTAAGGCAGGCAAAACCAAGGAGGAAAGTTATGAAAAAACGTTTGATATGCCTTCTTATGAGCATATTGATGATCGTCCCCATGTTCCTGATAGCGTCCTGTGCCGAAGAGGTCATTGACGAGGAAAAGATCAAAGATGACGCTTCCAATTTCGCCATCACCCTCACAATGTATCTCCTCTCTCCTCAGAAGGTCCACACCGCCGATGAGATAGCCGATATGCTTGAGGAAAAGGGAATCGACGATCCCGATTATAAAGAAGCTAAGGCGATCTACGACGCTCACGAGGCTGTTGAGGCCGCAATGAACAAGATCACCAAGTCAAAGTACAAGATCCAGCTCAACGTATACTGGTACACCATCGACGAGTATTACACCATCATCGAGGAGAAGCTCGTGGGCTTCGACGGCGAGCTCGAGATGAGAGCCGAGGCTAAGGATGCCTATGACGAGTATCTGTCCAAGAAGCTCAAGGAGGGCTACACCGACGAAGAGGATATTTATAAGCTCTTCCTTCAGGAGTTCCCCCAGTACGAGGGCTACATAGAAGTCGAGTTTGAGCCCGAGGAGGGCGAGGAGACCACCGAGTTCGTTGAGGAGACCATCAAGACCGAGTCGGGCTTTACCGAGCTCAAGTACCCCGCAGAGGGCAAGAATCAGGTCGATATCCTCTACATCGGCGATCCTTCCATTTATAATAAGTACGTAGAGAACGATTGGCTGACCGATATTTCCACTCAGATCTCCAACGGATCGGGTAAGGTCCTGCCCGCATACATCAACGCCGCATTCTTCGACGCTATGAAGACCGACGGCGCAGTATACGGTCTGTCCACCAACAAGGTCATCGGCGAGTACACCTACCTGCTGGTCGATAAGACCCTCTATCAGGAGTACAGCTATAACGTAGACGAGCTTGAGAACGTTTCCTCCATCGCCGATATCGTTGACTTCGTCAAGGACGTCGGTAGGATCGAGAAGGATATCGTTCCTTTCACCGGTGAGCTTATTACCACCAACAACCACTTCTGGTCCATGAAGTACGATTACGTTCTTGCAAAGGACCTCGATGACTTTGAGGAAGGCAAGATCTACTACGTAAAGAACGAGGACGGCACCTACTCCCACTACAGAAAGTTCTATTCCAACATGGAATACTTTGAGGAGGGCGAGGGCGGCCACTATATCGTTCCCGCCGAGGAGCTCACCTCTCTCTCGCTTTCCACCTCTTACTTCGTGCTTTCTCCCGCCGCATACGTCAAGGCCGAGACCTTCAATGCGGACGCTACCTACTACACTACCGACGGCTACGGTAACTTCTTCCTCCAGAAGGGTCTCACCGAGTTTGCCGAGGGCGTTGAGTATTATAAGCTCGACGATTCCGTATTCGTTGAGGTAAACAAGGACAACTACAAGGCCGCCGAGGGCGTTGCCTACTACACCAAGACCGCAAGCGGCGAGTACAAGAAGGCCGGCTCGGGCGCAAACTTCAAGTTCGCCAGCGGCACCACCTACTACGTTGTCAAGGACGCATCTCAGGATGCCGATATGTACGATCCTTACGGTGCTTTCGAGCTTGACGGCGAGTACTACGTTGCCAATATCACCATGACTCCCGACGAGTTCTCCATCATCGGCTCGGGCGTCAAGAAGGATGCCGAGGTGTCGAACCAGATCGGCTTCAACAACACCCTTGCCTCCGATTCGAGCTACGCAGCTCAGCTCCTCGCTATCAAGGAGATCGAAGAGAAGGGCTACTACGATGCGGACGCTCTGAAGAACCCCAACAAGAAGTTCGCCGCCGCTATCGTCAAGGGTAACGCGGGCGATATCGCCGAGTACGATTCCGAGAAGTACGCAAAGATCATTCTCGAGTACCCCAGAGTCGATAACTCCACCATGAAGGATAACGTTTTCTCTATCGCACACGCTACCAAGGATGCCGACAGAGCAATGGACGTTCTCGTTCTGCTCAACACCGATCCCGAGTTCCGCAATCTCGTTCAGTACGGTATCGCAGGTACAAACTACACCCTCAGCTACACCGAGATCAACGGCGTGGATTATCCTCAGATCAAGCGCCTCAATAACAGCTACCTTATGGATATCAACACCACGGGTAACCTGTTCATCGCATACCCCGATCCCGATCCCGACTTCGATCCCGATACCGATGATGCTATGCCCGCAGACATCTGGGCAAACGCAAAGCTCCAGAACAGAGACTCCCTCCAGGAGATCCTCTACGGCTTCGACCTCAACACCACCTTCTCGGTTGACCTGGCAGCCGTAAACGAGCTCGCCGCCATCTCCGCCGAGTGGAAGGCAAAGCTCGACGCCTGCACCACGGTCGACGAGCTTGAGGACGTAATTGCAGAGGGCTACAAGGTCACCTCCGCGCTTGAGGCGGTCGTCAATGCCACCAACAAGTTCTCCGAGGACCAAAGCAGCCTCATCTACATCTACAACCAGTGGTTCAAGGAAAACCACGGAAAATAATTAAAGCTGCGATGCCGCACCCTCGGGTGCGGCATCGGTTTCGAGAAATATGAAATACACAGATATACTTTGGGATTTTAACGGGACCATCCTCGACGACGTGGACATTTGCATAAATTCGGTCAACCTGCTGCTCGCCGAGCGCGGGCTGCCCACGCTCGACAGCGTGGATGCATACCACAAGGTCTTCGGCTTTCCCGTCATTGATTATTACAAACGCCTCGGCTTCGATTTCGAAAAAGAGGACTACGAGGGCGTCATCGCCCCCACCTGGATGAAGGAATACCTCCGTCAGGCCCCCACGGCACAGCTTTGCCCGGGTGTCCGCGAGGCACTCCGACGCTTCGCCGCCGCAGGACTCAGACAAACGGTCATCTCGGCCTCCGAAACGGGAATGCTGACTGAGCAGATCAAAGCCCTCGGCATTTACGACTTTTTTGACAGCATTTACGGCCTCGATAACATCAACGCGGGAAGCAAGACCGCCCGCGCCCGTCAGTGGCGTGAGGCTCACCCCGATGCCGTGGCACTCTTCCTCGGCGACACCGAGCACGATGCCGATACCGCCCGCGCCATCGGAGCCGATTGCGTGCTGGTGGCAAGCGGCCATCAGCCCGCCGAGCTGCTCCGCCGAAGCGGTTGCCCCGTCATCTCCGACCTTTCGGAGCTGAAGCTCTAAAAAATATCGAAAAATTCAAGACTTTCAAACGTGCGCAACTCGGAGAAGAGATTCCCGAGAACTGCGCGCGTTTTGTCATATTCGGGGCCGTCACCCGACTTCGCCGCCACCCGCAGGGAGGAGAGCAGGGTGTCGACCTCGGTCAGACGGCGCAGATCGGTGGAAAGCTCAATGATGTCGCGGCGGTCGCGCCATTCACGGTAAAGCTCGTCCGCGGCCGCCGCACAGCCCTCCGACCCGGCCTCGGGGAGCCCGTCCACCAGAGCACGCAGGTGATCGGAAGCTTCATTTATATATATAGCGTTGAAAATGACCCCGAGGATCAGGAGAGAGAAAAGCAAAACCGCAATGATAAAAGCCCTCATTTTGCCCCCTCCTTTTTGATAATGCTGACGTGGTCGGCGTCGTCAGCCAGCATGAGAAACACGTCGTTGCAGCTTATCGACCGCTCTTTAAGATATCCGTTCAGCCAGCTCATGCTTTTGTTTACGGTCTGCAGGCCGTGAAGGTCAATATGCCCGTCGGAAATAATGATGTGCATCAGCCCGTCCTCGCGCAGATCAAGCCCAAGATCGCGGGCGGTCAGCGGACGGCTGTCGGATTTCGGGATCACCGTCAAAGTGCCGTTTTCCTCAACTATGGCGTAATTCACCTCGGAAATGTCGGCCGCCCCCGCTTGCCGCAGGGCGCAGATCAGCTCGTCGGTGGTGATCCGCTGCTTTTTTAACTCTTTTTGGTTAAGCTCACCCTTGCTTATGACCACGCTGGGACGCACCGACAGCACGGATCTGAAGATGGGCAGCTTTACGAGTATAAACGAAAGAATGATCTCCAGGGCGACGATGACGATCATGGGGATCAGGGCAAAGGAGACGGGCATCTCGGGGTTGGTCACGGGCAGGGAAGCGATCTCGGAAATGAGGAGCGCCGTCACAAGCTCGGTGGCCTCAAGCTCGCCGATCTGCCGCTTACCGAGTAGGCGCATCATGAGCATCAGAAATGTGTAAATGAAAAGTGTACGTATCAGTATAACAAGCATTTTTACCTCTTTTTGATTTATTGTGTGCAGAATAACGTATACGTATGTACAAAACGCGGCCGAAACGGTCATTTTTCACAAATCGTCAAAATTTCCGAAAAAACTTCAAAAAAAGTGTTGACAAGATGGAGGTGATGTGATATAATAGTCAAGCTGTCGCGCGAGAGAACCTCGCAAGCAGCAAACGGTCATTGAAAATTGAACAACAAGAGATAAGTACAAAGCAAAAAAATTGTGTGAAGATTTATCTCGTTAATTTCTGAGAGAATACTACTCAAACAAAAAGTAAAAGAGCAAAGACAAAGCTCGAAACAGATTTTAACTCCCTCGGGAGATAAGATACAATGATTTCGAGAGTTTGATCCTGGCTCAGGATGAAC
>JAFTOB010000109.1 GCA_017451545.1 Clostridia bacterium
AGAGGGTAAAAAAGCCCTCTCCGGCGCAGTTATGCGAAGCATTACTGCAAGCCACACTCCCCCAATGGGGGAGGCTTTGAGTGAGTCGCGGTTCGATTATTTAGCGGTCTAAATTTTGCAAACTCTTTCAAACAAATTCCGATTTATCGCTCGCTTCACCGTCGGGTGATCGCGTGCGGCGCAAGGTCACTTCACCCGATTTTTCGCTGCGGCCGTTGCCGCCAAACTCCGATTTGTCGGTCTCTTCGCCGTCGGGTCTTCAGATTACGTCGGTTTCGAAAACTTAATATGATATTTCGAAATATGCATTGCAATCGGGGGAGATCCGTGGTATAATGGTTCAAAAAATATACGTGGAGGTCAATATGAAGATCATAGCTCCGACTCACGGCGAGCCCGCCTACGCCCACGCGGTGCGGGAATTTGCCGACATTTATGAAAAAATTACGGGTCTTCGCCCCGAAATATTTACCGAGGACGATGGGCAGGGCGATGCCGTCATCATCGGCTCGGATGCCGTTAATGATGCCCTGACCGATAGGATGCTCTTCGGTAAGATCGCCGATTTCGGCATCCGCTACGGTACGGATGACTACTGCATCCGCTGCATAGAGGAGCAGGGTCGCCGTCTGCTCATTCTCGCGGGCGGTCGCGGCCGCTCCACCCTTTACGCCGTTTACGATTTCTTTGAGCGCGTAGCGGGCTGTCATTGGTTCTGGGACGGCGACGTGATCCCCAAGCTCGAAAAAATCGAGCTGACCGATATGGATATCGTCGAGTCGCCTCGCTTCGAGTTCCGCGGAATGCGCTATTTCGCCCACCGCAGTCTCCACCGCTTCCAGGCCGAGCACTGGGGCTTTGAGGATTGGCGCCGCGAGCTTGATTTCCTCACCAAGCGCCGCCTGAACTTCTTTATGCTCCGCATCGGAATGGACGATCTGTGGCAGCGCGCCTTCCCCGAGGTTTGCCCCTATGAAAACGAATCTCCGGGCGAGGGCTACAACGACCGCACTCCCGCCTGGTCTCTCCGCCACCGCGGCGAGCTGAGAAAGAAAGTTCTCGCCTACGCCCGCGAGCTTGATCTGATCCAGCCCGAGGACTGCGGCACTATGTCACACTGGTATTCCCCCGCGCCCGACAGCTTTATCCGAGGAGAGAAGCCCGACTTCTTCCCCCAAGCCGACACCCGATATTCCGATCCGCGCGTGCTGGTCTGGGATATCCGCAAGGGCAGAAATATGGATAATTATATGAAGCTGACCGAGACGGCCGAGCGCGAGTACAACCCCGGCACCGAGTATTTCCACACCATCGGTCTCGGCGAGCGCAATATGATGCCCGACAAGGAGTCCAACCACCGTCTGAAAAAATTCACCTACCGCCGCATTGCCCAAAGCCTGCGCGAGAGATATCCCAACTCCAAGCTCTTTATCGCATCTTGGGATTTCATAGGCTGGTGGAGAGGCAAGGACGTGGCCGAGCTTCTTACCGAGTTTGATCCCAATCGCACCATTATTCTTGACTACACCTCCGAGGCCGACGACCCCGAGCAGACCTTCCTTAATTGGGGAATGGTGGGCAAGTTCCCCTGGGTATTCGGACTTTTCCACGGCTATCAGCCCGAAAGCAGCCTGCGCGGCCCGTATGACCGCTCGGACGAGCGCCTTCGCGTAGCCGCCGACGATCCCATGTGCCGCGGCATGATATTCTGGCCCGAGCTTTCTCACAGCGATCCGCTGGTGCTTGAATATCTGGCGGAAAACTCCTGGGATCCGCTGAAAATGAACATAGAGCAGATCACCGAGCGCTTCTGCCGCCGCCGTTACGGCGACCGCGCCGAGGAGATGAATTCCCTTTGGCAGGCGGCGCTGCCGCTTATCAAGGTTGGCGATTGGGGCGGATTTACACAGAGACCCGCCACCGACCCCGAGGCAAAAAAATACGTCTCGGTACATTCGCTGAGCCACGAAATGTGGACGAATATGTCAAGCGGCTTTTTGAATGCCTATCTCAAGCCCTACCAGACCGCCAATTTCACCCACAAGGTGGAGAATGGCGTATCCATTTACGATCATTTTGAGTACAAGCTCAAGGCGCATAAGGCCGAGCTTGAATCGGCGGCGGGTCTGCTTCGCCGCGTGGCCGAGCTTTGCGACAGCGATGACAGGTTTATCAGCCGCGACCTGATGGATATCGCCCGCACCGCACTCGGTCGCTATATGAACTTTATGCTGGCGCGGCTCATCATCTGCGTCGACGAGGACAATGCGCGCGCCTGCGCCATCCGCGCCGAGTTTGACAAGCTGATGTATCTGATGGGCGAGCTTTTGGCCTGCCACGATGACTATTCGCTGAACGCCTCGTTTAAGCGGCTGGCCGAGGAGGCCGAGGTCACCGAAGGCTTTGAGACCACCCTCAAGCGCAACGCGTCGGCTCGCTACTGCCGAAGCTATGTCGCGGAGCACGTAAGATATCTCTATCCGAAGGAGTGCCGCGCCATACTCGATTGGGTCTGCACCCCCAAGGACAGCCGACCCGAGACCGATCTTGTCTCCCTCTGTGCCGAGCTGACCGACGAGTTCATCAACACGCCTCTTGAAAAGATGAACGCCCCCGCCGCTCTGCCCCTGCGCGAGATACTCAAGAGCGCCGCAGATATCATCGACGGTTCTCTGACCGCCGTGCTTGACTAACCGATAATATTTCAGCCGAGACCGCAAGTACGGTCTCGGCTTGCTTTATTCTCGGTTTCACTTGATTTTTACGTCGTTTTGTGCTATAATAAATAGGTAATTTTGTGACAAGCAGGCAAAAAAATGAACTCAAACGTTAAGGATTTTACAAAAGGAAATATTACGAAGCAGCTGATACTTTTCTCCTTGCCGCTGTTTTTGTCGAACCTCCTTCAGGTGGTCTACAATATGGTGGATATGATGGTCGTGGGCAACGTCCTCGGCGAGGCGGGCATCTCCGCCGTTTCTGTGGGCGGCGACGTTTCGGCCTTTCTCACCTTCGTGGCAATGGGATTCGCTAATGCGGGGCAGGTGCTTATCGCGCGGTACATAGGCGGCGGTCAGCATAAAAAGATCGGTCGCTTCGTCGGCACGATGTCGGCATTCCTCGCCGTCAGCGCAATCGTTATCAGCACAGTGGGTCTTATCTTCCGTCGCGGAATCCTCGGAATTATGAACACACCCTCCGATGCCTGGCAGGGCGCGCTTGAATATTCGAGCATCTGTATGATCGGCCTCATTTTCATTTACGGCTACAACGTGGTCAGTGCCATCCTGCGCGGAATGGGAGACTCAAAGCACCCCTTCATCTTTATAAGCGTGGCGGCGGTGCTGAATTTGGCGCTTGACCTTGTTTTCGTTATGGGACTCGGTATGGGCGCGGGCGGCGCGGCACTCGCCACCGTCATCAGCCAGGGTGTCAGCTTTCTCTCCTGCACCGTCTTCCTTTATATAAGGCGGGCGAGCTTCGGGCTTGACGTCAAGCTCCGCGATTTTATACACTTGGATAGACCCATGCTGGGCGAGCTGCTCAAGCTGGGTGTGCCCATGGCCATAAAGACCGCATCGATCCAGATCTCCAAGCTCTTTGTCAACGCCTTCGTTAACGATTACGGCACGTCGGTCTCGGCCTTTGCGGGCATTGCCAACAAGCTCGGCAGTGTCAGCAATCTGATCTCTGCGGCCATGAATACGGCGGGCTCCACGATGGTGGGGCAGAATCTTGCGGCGGGCGAGTTCTCTCGGGTCAACAAGATCCTGCTCAGGCTTGCCGCCATAACGCTGACCATCGCAACGCTGCTCTCACTCTTTATCTGCTTCTTCCCAACCGAATTTTTCGGGCTCTTCACCACCAAGGGTGACGAGGGCGTTATTGACCTTGCCTACGGCTTTGTCCCAATTGCGGTGCTCCTTTTCTTCGGAAGCGCACTGCGGGCCATAATGAACGCCCTGATGAACGGAAGCGCCAACCACAAGATCAACTTTGCAACCGCCATTTTCGACGGCATCGTGATGCGCATCGGCCTCGCCGTTCTCTTCGGTCTTGTCCTTGATATGAAGCATTACGGCTTCTGGCTTGGCGATGCGCTGGCGGGCTTCACGCCCTTCGTCATCGGTGTGGTGTTCTATCTTTCGGGTCGATGGAAGCGGAGCGCAAAGCACGACTGAATAGTATTAGTGAAAATGCAAAAATCCTCCCGACTTGAAATCGGGAGGATTGACTTTTTGGCGTAAAATAAAGACTTTTTAGCAAAAGCAATATTAAATAATAGTATTAGCGAAAAATAATTATTTTTCAAGATGCTCAAGAATCATTTTCCAGATCTTCTCGTCTTGAGCGGTCATTCTTTCCCAATCGTAGGAGGCACGGAAGGCGGCCTTTTGCTCGGGTGTTTCAAGCTCGCCCGCCTTGAGCTTGGCGGTCAGCTCGGCAAAGAAAGCATCCTTGTATTTCACGGCATCCTCGGTGAAGTTCGGATTGTGTCCTTTGTTCTCAACCTCGACGAGGGTCACGTTTTCGCACGCCGCCTCGCGGAGTGGGGAATAGTGGAACTCCTTTTTTACCAGCGGATCGTCGGCGGAATAGATGAGCAAGGCCTTCGTTTTCGCACCGCGTAGGCTCTCGATTGCGTTAAAATCCGCGAATCTCGGATTTGCGCGCCGCTCCACGGCCATAATATGCTTGCGGTAAAGGCTGAGGAGCCCGGAAAAATTCTGTTTTATCATCTGCTCGACCGAAATGAAGCCCGAGAGTGCCGCAATGTGGGTGATATCGGGGTGAAGCGCGCAGATATTCATGGTTGAAAAGGCGCCCCAGCTGTGTCCGACCACCGAAAAAGTGCGCCCTGCGCATTTTTCGCAGGCCTTGAGAGCCGAAATGCAGTCGTTCAGGTCGCAAAGTGACTGAGCAAAGCCGTTTGTCGACTCGCCGCCCGACTCCATGCAGCCGGTGTGGTCGTAGGCGAAAACGAGGTAGCCAGCTCTCGCTATGCGCTCGATCTCCTTCATATACGAGCGGTGGCCGCCGCCCATTCCGTGGTCAAAAACCACGATGCGGTCGGCTTTCGCGCCCCCGTAGGAGTAAAAAGCACCCTTCAGCGTATGCCCTGCGGCGGCCTTGAAGTCGAAATTCTCCTTCCTGAGCCCCTCAAAATCCGTGTGATCGAAGTAAAATACGTTGCCCGTGTCGTCACAGCGCACAAATATCATGCCTCGGTAGGCCGCTTCTATCTTTTTTGCGAAAATCATAAGCCCTCCTGAAATCTTTTTTCGCTTTCAGTATACCACAGATCGGGCGAAATGGCAAGAGATTGTTAATTTTTTTGCAAGTTCGCATCTTTTTTGCCCCAAATCGTTGACATTAAGACTTCGCCGTGCTATAATATATCGAATATTGCCCGAAATTTCGCTTTTCTGCGAGCTTCGGATCCAAATGAAAACGAAAGGAAGAAAAAATGAAACACATCACAAAGATTCTGACGCTGTTTCTTGCGCTTCTGATGCTTTCCACAGCCGTTATGCAGGCTGTATCCTGCGGAGATCAGACAGGCGGCCCCGGCGATACCACCGGTCCGGATAGCACCACTACCGGCCCTAAGCCCGAGGACAGCAAACCCACTGTAAATCCCGACGGCACAGTAAATTACACAGTTAAAGTCAACTCCATAGGCGGCCTCGCACTCGAGGGCGTCACCGTTTACGTTTATAAGGCCGACGGTAGCCTTACCGGCAAAGGCGTTAAGACCGATGCCAACGGCAACGCCGTTATCACTCTGCCAAAGGCCGAGGGCTACACCGTTGAGCTTGAGGGCTATCCCGACGGCTACAAGGTCGAGGACAGATACGAGCTCAACTCCACCACCCTCAAGATCGAGCTGCTCTCAAGCGTTATCACCGACAAGGATCACAGCAACGCCTCCTACAAGCTCGGCGACATTATGCGTGATTTTGAGGTCATTCTCACCGACGGAACCAAGTTCAAGCTCTCCGAGGCTCTGGCCGAGAAGAAGGCCGTCGTGCTCAACTTCTGGTACACCACCTGCACCTACTGCGTGGAGGAGTTCCCGGATATGAACTCGGCATACAACCTCTACAAGGACAATATTGCGCTTGTCGCGCTTAACAACTACGCCGCCGATAACGCGGCAGAGGTCAAGGATTTCAAGGAAAACTACTACGGTTACGCCCTTGATCTTCCCATGGCAAAGGACACCGCAGGCGTTGAGAACGCCTTCAACGTTCCCGGTAACCCCGTGACCGTGGTGGTCGACCGTTACGGTATGATCTCCTTCTACCACACGGGTGCCATCCCCAGCGAGAAGTATTTCCAGATCCTCTTCGAGCACTATACTGCGGACGATTATAAGCAGAACATTTACAGAGATATCACCGAGCTCGTTCCCGCCGTAAAGCCCGGCGAGAACGATAAGATGCCTACCTCCGAGGAGATCGGTGCGGCTATCAATAACGGCGATATCAAGGTCACCTACTCACCCGAGACCGAGACTGCGGATGCCGAGTATTCCTGGCCCTTCAAGCTGACCGAGAAGAACGGTGTTACCTGCATCGCGCCCGCAAACAAGGATCTCGACAGCTCCTTTGCAACACTTCACGCAAAGGTCGAGCTCAAGGCGGGTCAGGCCTTCCTCTTCGACTATTTCTCTTCTACCCAAAACGATAACACGGGCGCGGATATTCTCTACGTTCTCGTTGACGGACGCGACATCTACACCATTGCCGGTATCAGCACCGAGTGGAAGACCTGCTGCCCTTGGGTCGCGGATCAGGACGGCACCTATGACGTGACCTTCCTCTACTACAAGGACATCGGAGATTTTGCGGGCGACGATACCGTTTACCTCAAGAACTTCCGCACAGAGAAGGCCGAGGACGTTAAGGTCGCGACCTACATTCCCCGCGAGGCGGCCACCAACCCCAATCAGTATCGCGACGATTACCTCAACTACGTCACCGTAGTTTACAACGAGGCCGACGGTTACTATCACGTGGGCGAAAAGGACGGCCCCATCCTCCTTGCAAAGCTCATCGGATACAGCAACTTCTCCTCCAGATTCTCGCTCACCGAGAAGCTCATCGACGAGGGCAAGTTTATCTACAACGGCAGCGATCACTATCAGAGCCTGATGGATTACTGCTCCTACGCCACCAACTCTAACCTCTATCAGTACTGCAGCGTGACCGAGGAGCTGGCCGGCTATCTTCAGGAGTTCGTTAAGAAGTATTCTTCGGGAACTCCCCATGAGAACACATGGCTCCAACTCTGCGCTTACTACGATTCTTACGGTAAGGACGCAGAGGGCAAGCCCGCACCTCAGCTTGAGGATCCCATCAAGGGTCTTGCACCCTTCAGCGCCATCAAGGCCGAGCTCGGCAGCGCAAACAAGGTAACCTACAACAGACCCATAGTTCCCCGCGGTCTGCTTTACGAGTTCGTTCCCGCAACCTCCGGCGTTTACCGCGTGACCTCCAACAGCGATCAGGAGGTTCTGGGCTGGATCTTCACCGGTGATCACACCGAGTGGGCGGAAAACGGCGGCCGAATCATGTACACTCACTCGGATACGGGCGAGAGACTTTGCGAGGAGCTGCTCGTTCCCGTAAAGGATAAGAACGGTAACATCGTTTATAAGACCGACGCACAGGGCAATTACGTCCTCGACGAAAACGGACAGAAGATCGCCGAGATGGAGCGCGATTTCACCAACTGCTCCATGGTCGCATATCTTGAGGCGGGCAAGTCCTACTACATTGCCATTGCATACTACGATACCTACGCTACCGGATCCTTCACCTTCGATATCAAGTACCTCGGCGAGACATACAGCTTCTTCCATATGGCTTCTCCCGGTGTATTTACTACCGAGGGAGACGATATTAACGGCGATATCATTGCCGGAGGCATCGACGTTATTCTCGGCGATGACGGATACTATTACGAGAAGAGAGCTGACGGCACGAAGGGCTCGCTCATTTATGCCGATTTCTATATGCCCACCAGCATTTTTACCGACAGATCTCTTGAGAGCATCATAAATTCCGGTGTGCTGAACTTCGCAATGTCGGAGTCGGATCATCTGGCTCTCGGCTATCTCGCGTCGGCGGGTCTCGATACGTCCAAGCTTTCCACCTATAGCCTCAACGAGGTCAAGACCGCTCTTGCAAAGGTCTGGGCTGCCGACGAGCTTGAGGGCAACTGGGAGCTCTATATGATCGAGGACGTGCTTAGCGGCAAATACCACGGCAAGGGCAAGGACTACACCGAGCAGGCTAAGGCTTATATCGCAAAGATGCTGGACGAGGCCGATAACCCCGAGCGTCAGGGCTGTGTGGCCGTGACCGGGGAGCTGGCCGAGATCCTTCAGCTTCTGATGGATAAGTACACCTTCGCCGGTGTTGACCATTCTTGGACCAAGCTCTGCTACTACTACGAGCATTTGGGTCCCCAAAACTGAAAAATTATGCGGCGGCGAGTTTCGCCGCCGCATTTTGAGCCTATATTACGCACCGCCGCGGCGGTGGAACGGAGATTATTATGAAAACGAAAATATTTTTACTGCTTCTGGCTCTCTGCCTGACCTTGAGCCTCACGGCGCTCGCCTCCTGCGGCGATAACGGCGCCGAGAGTGACGGAACCACTACCTCCGACGGCGGTGATACCACCGAGCCTTCCGACGGCAAGGTGGAATACACTATAAAGATCACGGATTTCAGGGGGGAGGCACTGACCGAGTCGGTTTTCGTCGAGATCCGTGGCGAGGGCGTTGAGCAGTTTACCAAGACCGACAAGAGCGGCGTGGCAAAGCTTCAGCTTGAAAAGGGAGATTATACCTTTACCGTGTCGCCCTCAACCGATGACGCCGACGAGTTTTATTACGATGCCTCTGCCTGTACCCTGACAGCGGAGAAGACCACCGCCGAGGTGGCGCTTTACTCAAAGGTGGGCGAGACCATCGAGATCTATCCTCTCGATAAAGCTACCGACGAGAGATTCCCCTATAACGCGCCTACCGTGGGCGTGGGAGGCACTTACGTTGAGATCGACACCTCCCGTGATATGTGCTACTTCGTTTTCACTCCCCGTGAGAGCGGAATCTACAAGATCGGCTATATTTCCGAGTCTGCGCTGACTCTCAAGTGCTTCGGCGATGCTAATTTTGTCAATGAAAACACCGCCGTTGAGGTGGTAGACCGCGCTTTTGAGTTCACCGTTCGCAACGGAAGCATCTCCGACGGCTCGGGCGGTATGTTCCGTTTGGTAATCGGACTGCGCTCCATGAAGGAGAAGGATTGCATTCTCACCGTCGAGAGGATCGCCGATCCGCCCCGCGAGATGACCTACACCGACGTGGCCTCCAAGGAGGTTCCCGAGAAGGTCGAGAGAACCGACCATCTGAACAATTCGCTGGTCAATATCGACGTGACCGACAAAAACGTGAAGGTCTTTTACAACGAGACCGACAACCGCTACCGGTACGGAAGCGAGAACGGCCCCGTGGTTTATATAAGAATTTCCTCCGCAAGCCCATATCTTGCGGCCTTCACCGAGATCTGCGGAACTACGAGCATGCACCGCTTCGTTTATGACGATAAGGGCAACATTATCGCCAAAGAGGTGTACAACCTGATGATAGAAAAGTACGCCGCCGTTTGCGATTCCAACGGCGTGTGTCCTCTGACGGCCGAGCTGGCCGACGCCGTTAAAAACGTGGGCGATTGCTTCGGCTGGTGGGGCGATAACAACATTTTCGAGGTAAGCGCGGTTGAGGGCGAGACCTCAAGCGGCATCAAATTCGAGGATGTGGTGCTTGAAAACGCCTGGCTCTTCGCTTGCTGCTACGTCAAGGAGGGTGTGATCGGCACCTCCGATGCACCCGTCAGCTTTGACACCAAGGAGGAGGGCGACTACGCCGTGTCCGTCAAGGCGGGTGAGACCGTCCATATGACGGCAAAGCACAAGGGCGTGCTGACGGTCGAGGTTGCGGCGGGTCTGACCGTTACGGTCAACGGCACCGATTACACCGCCAACAGCGTTGGAAGCATCGTTATCAACATCACCGAGGACAACGTAAAGCTGACCGTAAAGTCGGAGTCCGACGGCGAGATGATCTTCACTTACCGAGCCCGGTAAGGCAAATAATTCAACACGGGTCGCCCGTTTCGGGCGACCCGTGGCTTTTTTTGTTGCCGCGGAGCGGCAAATGATGTTTCGCTGCGCGAAATGATAAATGATGTACGCCTGCGGCGTATGAAGCGTTGCCTGCGGCAACATTTAGGAAAAAACCTTCGATTTTGTCGGGGCAGCCCGACAGCGGAGGCACGGGTGGCGGCCGGGCGCCCCGGCGGGCAAGAATCGGGTGACGTGACCTTGTTCCGCGCGCGATCACCCGATGGGAAACTCACCGACAAATCGGAATTTGAAGGGTTCAAACAGATTTTGCTTAAACCAGCCTCAAAAGCGGTTAAGACAATGGATCTCCCT
>JAFTOB010000110.1 GCA_017451545.1 Clostridia bacterium
AGGATGGTACGCAAAAAATGACCTATGAAGAAACGATGAATTATATCCACCGCGTGGCCTGGACGGGCAGCCGTCCCGGGCTTGAGCGCATCACCGAGCTGCTGGCCGCCCTCGGAAACCCCCAGGACGGTCTGCGTTTTGTCCACGTTGCTGGCACAAACGGCAAGGGCTCCTTCTGCTCAATGCTCGACTCGGTGCTTCGCCACGCGGGCTACCGCGTGGGACTTTACACCTCACCCTACATCGAGCGCTTCAACGAGCGCATGGCGGTGGACGGCGAGCCGATCTCTAATGCCGAGCTTTCGGAAATCACCGAACGGGTGCGCGTTTTTGCCGACAAAATGGCAGATCCCCCCACCGAGTTTGAGCTGATCACCGCCGTGGCGATGGTCTATTTTGCGGCACACGGGTGCGACCTTGTGGTGCTTGAGGTGGGTATGGGTGGCCGACTTGACGCTACAAATATAATAAAGACCCCGATCCTGTCGGTGATCACGGGGATATCCCTTGATCACACCGCATTCCTCGGCGATACGGTGGAGGCCGTGGCAGGGGAAAAAGCGGGAATAATCAAACACGGGGTGCCCGTTCTCTTCGGCGGCAACGACAAAAAAGCCGCCGCCGTCATCCGCGCGCGGGCAGCGGAGCAGGGAAGCGACTACTATGAGGTCGACCGCTCGCTCATTCGCAATCTGCGCGGCGATTTTGACCGCAACCTCTTTGATTTCGACACCTATACCGATATAAAGCTGTCGCTCATCGGCTCCTATCAGCCCTACAACGCCGCCAACGTCATCCGCGCGGTCGAAATTTTGCGCACGCGCGGGCTTGAGATCTCGGAATCGGACCTGCGGGGCGGCCTTGCGACGGCAAAATGGAAGGGTCGCTTTGAGCTCCTTTGCCGCAAGCCGATCTTTATCATCGACGGCTCACACAATCCCGAGGGCATTGCCGCCGCCGTGGAGAGCGTGCGCGCCTGCTTTGGCGAAAGGAAGGTCTATCTGCTTTCGGGCGTGATGAAGGACAAGGATTATGCGGCCATGGCTCGTGAGCTTTCGGCGGTGGCCTGCCGCGCCTTTACTCTGCGCCCCAACAATCCCCGTTCCCTTGACGCCGCCGATTACGCCGCCGCATTTTGCTCGGTCGGTCTGCCTGCAGAGGGATTTCCCGACATACGGTCGGCCACTTTTGCCGCTCTCGACGCCGCGCTGACCGACGGAGTTCCGCTTGTGGCCCTGGGCTCGCTCTATATGTACGGCGACGTAAAGGCCGCATTTCTTGAACACGAAATCCGATCGAAGTCAGGCAAATGAGTGCGGATTACGGCACACGGTGCGGTTATTTTCGATTTTTCGTTCTTTCACGCTCTGTGAATCCCAATGACGCTTGGCTTGACGGTATCTGTGATGCGGCTTCGCTCGGCATTTCGGCGGGGGATGAAAATTTTATCTGTAAAGCCCTTCAAAATGAAACGCCCCGCTTGCTGGCTGTTACCGGCAGAAACCGGTCGCCCATATTCGTGCTTACCGGTCCGTATCCGAGTGCCGGTGCTCTTGTGGCCTTCGTCTGCGATTTGAGCCTTCGCGATTTTTGCGAGTCGGGTGATATTTTTAAGGAGGTTGATGCGTCTCCGCGTTTTCGGTCTTCTCTGAAAAGCGAAGGCTGTCGCGCGACCTCGAGAGAGAATGCAACGTTAGCGGTCGACGTCTTGGGACGGCTGCTGAATCTTGTCAGGTTTACCGACGTTAACGTGGAGATCTGGCCTTATTCAAACGACGTGTCGAAGGCTTGCATGAGCTTTGCTCGGACGGCAGCTTCGCTTTGCGGTTGCCTCATAGATACCAATTTTCTGTACCCCTGCGGAGTGCCCGTAAAAATGTTCGATCGCGGTGTGTTTACGGCTTTTATTATCGGTGTGCTTAATTGCGTTACGTCTGAAATGCGCTCGAATATTCGAATAGAGCTTGATTTTTATCTCGATGAGACAAAACGCTTCTTTGCGCGATTTGTTACCGACGGAAGACCCGATGAAATTTATTTTCGCGTCGCTGCCGATGCGGCCGACAGAGCCGAAGTTAAATTTTTGATCACTGACGGACAGGTCGTTATATCGCCTACCCGAGAGGAGCATTCGCTGCTTGGCATCAAGGTCAAATTCAGGATCAGGCAAGCTCCGGGAATCAAATTTGACACAGAGCTTTTTAAAAAATAAGTCAATAAAACAGCTCCCGCGCCACGGCGCGGGAGCTTTGCGTTTTTATTACTTTGCGATGGACTCGAAGACGTTGTAAAGACGCTCGATCTCGGCGGCGCGGCGGTCGCAGAGAGCCTCCATCTCGTCGATCTGCTCGGCGGTGAAGCTGTCGAGGTCGTTATCCTTGAGCTTCTTTTTGTACATTCTGTCGGCGGCGAGAGCCCAGCGGATCTCGATGGGCTTGATCTGACCGTCGATCTCGCACATAACGAGGTCGCTCTTGCCCTCAATGAGAAGCTCGATGGCGGTAACGCCCATGACCGACGCGGTCTTTCTGTCGCGGATGGTGGGCTGTCCGCCACGCTGAACGTGAGCGAGACGGGCAAACTTGGTGTCGAGGCCAAGCTCGTCGTGGAGTCTCTTCTCGAAAACCTCGCTGAACTTCTTGCCGTCAGCGGTGAAAACGCCCTCGCTGATGCAGATGACCATTCCGCGGCGACCCTCTTCACGCAGCTTGCGGATGCGCTCGACGGCGGCATCGGCGTCGAAGGGGATCTCGGGGATGGCGGCGGCAACGGCGCCTGAGGCGATCGCCACGTTAAGGGTGAGCTCGCCGCAGTCGCGGCCCATGATCTCGATGATGTTGACGCGGGCGTGGGACTCGCAGGTGTCACGCATGCGGTCGATCATCTCAAGGGCGGTGTTCTGCGCGGTATCGAAGCCGATTGTGTAGTCGGTTGCGGTAATATCGTTGTCGATGGTGCCGGGAACGCCCACTGTGGGAACGCCGTGGATGGTCATATCGGTAGCACCGCGGAAGGTTCCGTCACCGCCGATGGCAACGAGAGCCTCAATGCCCAGCTCGCGGCAGGTCTGAACGGCCTTCTGAACGCCCGCCTCGGTTGCGAACTCCAGACAACGGTCGGTGTAAATGGTGGTGCCGCCGAGACCGATTATGCCCGAAACGTCCTCGGGGGTGAGAGTTTTGACCTTATTGTTGAGCAGGCCGCTGTAGCCGCCGATGATTCCGACGACCTCGATCCCCTCGGAGGAGGCCTTGTTGGTCATGGCGCGGAGAGCGGCATTCATACCGGGGGCATCGCCGCCGGAGGTGAGAATTCCTATTTTCTTGATCTTTTCCATAGTCTTGATCCTTCCATAATTTTACAATTTTTGATAACGCGAACTTAATCAACTTATATTTTAATATATTATTGGCATAAAATCAAGGGGTATTGCGATATTTTTTGCTAAATTTTGTGAATTTTTTCACAGTAATAAAAAAATATAAAGTATTTCACAAAACCCTTGACATATTGGAAAATTAATGTTAAAATATAATATACTCAATTCAACGGAGGAATAGCTATGCGTTCAAAAGCCGCTAAAATAACACTTTGGGTGTTACTTGGTTGCACTGTCGCCCTTCTTCTTTGCATGACCGGCGTTTTCATCGTCGATGCAATGGGCGGAACCGGCACCACGCACCACTGGGCAATGCCCCTTTTCAGCACGATCTTCTTCGTGTTCCTGTTTCTTTTGATATTTGTTTACTTTGTCACCGAGCCCTCCTTCAAGAGAAATCCCGAGGATGAGCCCGAGCTCTACACGGTTGACAGAGATTCTTACGTTAAAAAGGCTAAGCAGCCCCGTCCCGTTGCCGATATGACGGCAAAAAAGGAGGAGCCTGAGACCGAGCCTGCCGAGACTATCGAGAAATCCGACGAAAACGCATCCGAGGGCGAGGCCGAATCGGATGAGCCTGACCCTGCGCCTGCCGAGCCCGAGGAGGAAGTCGAGGACGAGTTGGATGACGAGGCCGACGAGGATGAGGATGATGACGAGGATGACGACGAGGAGAAGGTCGACGATCTTCCCGATGCCGTGCTTCTCGGTGCGGTCGCCGCAACCGACGGAGACGAGAATACCGTCTACATCAGATACCGTCGCAGCTTTATGTCGAGAATAATCCAGGCCTCCGACGACGCCAAGGGTTATTACAAGGATATCAAGAACAGATTCCTCTCCTACAAGGGAGTTAAGGCGCGCACCAGCTGGGGCTTTGAGTCCTACAACTGCGGCAGAAACAAGCTCGCAAAGGTCAACGTGCGCGGAAAGACCCTCGTGGTCTACTTCGCTATCGACCCCAAGGAGCTTGACGCCAAGTACCGTGTCAAGGATATGTCCGAGAAGTCCAGATACGCCGCCGTTCCCGCACTTCTGAAGGTCAAGAGCGCAAGAGCCGCAAAGTATGCTCTTGAGATCATCGACCTTATGATGGCGAAGAACGAAACGCCTGCGCTTCCCACACCCTGCAACGAGGATTATGACCTCGCTTACCGCGATACCTCCGCGCTTATCGACGAGGGCCTCATCAAGATCGTGTACAATTCGAACATCGTTCCCGATGAGAACACCAAGATCGAGGAAGCCAATATCGCAGATCTGATCAAAAACAAATGATTTTTACACTCACCGACCATCCGGTCGGTGAGTGGCTTTTTGGAGGACAATATGAAAAGATTTACAGCAATAATGATGGCACTTCTGATGTGCTTCGCACTGGTCGCCTGCGGCGAGCCCGCAGAGAGCGGCGACACCACCGACCCCGGGGAGAGCGGAACCCGAGCCCCCGAGGATTCGGGAAAGGTCGACGTCACGGTCGAGAGACAGGTGACCGAGGAGCAGTGGAACGCTGCCCTTGATACACAGAAGTTTTACAACGTGACCGTTGAGTACGGCGAGGTCTACGTCGAGGATAATTTCTCGGTCACCATCGCCTATGACGGTGACTGGAACAAGGAATTCGCCACAGTAGAGGGAATACTTTACGAGGACGTGAGCCGAAATGACGGCGATATGGACAGCGACGAGATCGGCTTTATGGTCGGCTTCGGAAAGGATCACTTCGACTCCTTCGAATATGACGAGGAGACGAAAACTTACCGCGGCAAGGTTTTCTATGAGTACGATGAGGAGTATCTGTTCCTCGTTTACGGCTTTGAAAACGGAAATCTGACCGAGTTCAGGCTTTACGAGGAAGTGGGAGAGGACGGTCTGCCCGCGAATGCAGACGAGTATTTGTTCCTGAATTTCTCGGATTACGGCACAACCGAGGTGGAAGATCCTGCAGATGCCGTGAAGGCCGCGCTTGAGAGTGCGCTGTCCGAGTCGACTCTGACGGGGGCTACCTTCTATTCGGTTAAGGACGGCTGCGACTGCGATGACGATCTCACCGATTGCGAGTGCTACGCAATGCATCCCGCCTGCGTGTGCCGTGTTGCTGTCGACAGTGCGAAGGCGACTGAGGTTATCCGCGATGTCGATTGGACAAAGCTCGACACCGTTACCTTTGAGGACGGCCGTGTTGTCTTCGCTGTTTTCGATCACAGCTACGAAAAGGACGGCACGTACTACGGCGGACTGCGCGTTAAAATGTATTTTGACGGCGGACGGCTTGTGAGATACGAAAACAGCGTTGTCGAGAATGACGTTATGTACGTTGTCCAATACGCGAGCTGAAAACGAATATTTAAAGTAAAATCCTCCTTATGGGGGATTTTATTTTTTTAAAATGCAAAACCGCTATTGCAATGGCGGCTCTTATATGTTATAATTAAGATGTATAATTATATTTATAATACGGATCGGAGATAAAAATGGATATAAACGTTAAAATAAAGCTGACGCGGGGCATGAAGCTGCCCGAATACGCCACCGAGGGCTCGGCGGCGGTGGATCTGCGGGCCGCCCTTGAGGGGAAGAGCGTGACCATTCAGCCGGGACAGCGGGTGGGGATCCCCACCGGCGTTGCCATTTCGCCCGAGACTCGCGGCGTTGTGGCTATCGTTGCCGCGCGGTCGGGTCTTGCCTGTAAGCACGGAATCGCTCTCGCCAACAGCATCGGAGTCATCGATTCCGACTATCGCGGAGAGATCACCGTCTGCCTGCACAATAAGTCGGATGCGCCCTACACGGTGGCCGACGGCGACCGCATCGCACAGCTTATGTTCGTTCCCGTTTTCGCCGCAAGACTTATTGAGGCCGACGAGCTCGACGAGACCGAGCGCGGAGCGGGCGGCTTCGGCTCCACGGGTAAGAGCTGATGAAGGTATACCTTGCATCATCCTCCCCGCGCCGTCGGGAGATACTCGAAAATTTGGGAGTCAAGTTCCGGGTGGTTCGTCCCGAGGCCGACGAGAGCTCGGAGATCACCGAGCCCGGGGCGTTGACCGAGCTGCTTTCGCGCCGCAAGGCCGAGGCGGTGGCCGAGGAGTGCCGCGACGGGCTGGTCATTGCCTGCGACACGGTGGTTTGCGTGGACGGTACGATCCTCGGCAAGCCCGCCGACCCCGACGAGGCTCGGAAAATGCTTCGTATGCTGTCGGGTCGCGCCCATCGCGTGGTCAGCGGCATCTGCCTCATCTACGGCGGCAGGTGCGTTAGTGCTCACGAGGTGACACGGGTCATTTTCGACGAGATGAGCGACGGGGACATCGAAAAATGCGTCGAGCTCGGCGAGCCCTACGACAAGGCGGGCGGCTATGCCGTTCAGGGAACCGCCTCCCTTTACATCCGCGGGCTGGAGGGCGACTATTTCAACGTGGTCGGTCTGCCCGTCAACCTTCTGCGCCGCACGCTGAAGGCCGAAATGGGCATTGATTTAGTATAAAAGCGTGAAGGATCATAATCTTGAATCTAAAAAGATCCGTTCACGCAAGGCAAATTCAAACTAAAAATGGGACCCTGCCCCATTTTTGTTTGCGAGCAAACACGTTTGAATTTCAATACTTTTTGTGCCGCCGCAAAAGGCGGCGGAATGGAGATTTTATGGGCAAAAAAATCGGAATAGATCTTGGAACCGCCAACACGCTCATGTACATGGGCGGGAAGGGAATAATCCTGCGCGCGCCGTCGGTGGTGGCCGTTGAGAGCCACAGCCGCAAGGTGGTGGCCGTGGGCGGCGAGGCCAAGCGGATGATCGGCAAAACACCCGGATCCATCATCGCGTACAGACCCCTCAAGGGCGGCGTTATTGCCGATTTTGAGGTAACGTCCATGATGATCCACCACTTTTTGCGCAAGATCGACGCGGGGGGCTTTTTCAACCGACCCTCGGTCATCGTGTGTATGCCATACGGGGTCACGGAGGTGGAAAAGCGCGCCGTTGAGGACGCCACGCTGGAGGCTGGGGTCAAGTCGGTGTCGCTGATCGAGGAGCCCATTGCCGCGGCCATCGGCTCGGGGCTTCGTGTCTCGGGCTCGCGGGGCAGTATGATCGTGGACATCGGCGGCGGCACCACCGAGGTGGCCGTGGTCTCGCTGGGCGGCATCGTGGTCTCCCACTCCACAAAGGTGGCGGGCGACGAGCTGGACAACGCAATAATTCAGTATATGCGCGAAAAATATAACGTTCTCATCGGCGAGGGGACTGCCGAGATCTTGAAAAAGCGGATCGGATCGGTTCACCCGTCGGTGAATCGCGGCGCTTTGAAGGTCTACGGGCGCAATCTGCGCAGCGGTCTGGGCGCCGAGCTGACCGTCACGTCGGGCGAGATCCGCGAGGCTCTGTCCGAGCGGGTGGAGCAGATAATCGAGACCATTAAGGACACGCTGGAGGACACGCCCCCCGAGCTTTCGGCCGATATTTACGATTTCGGCATTATGATGGCGGGCGGCGGTGCTATGCTCGGCGGTCTGCCGTTGCTCATCAGCGAGCGGACGGGCATCCGCGTGACGGTGGCGAAGTCGCCTCTTGAGAGCGTTTGCCTCGGTATCGGTCGGGTTATTGAGAGCCCCGGCGGTATCGGAAGCGTTCTGAGGCAGAGAACGAGATAGTAATTCGCCTTCGGCGAAGTGAAATGTGCTTCGCACGTGAAATACGCTTCGCGTGTGAAATATTTCCTGCGGAAATGTTAATGTAGAAAATCGTTCCGATTTTCTTCCTAAATGTTGCCGCAGGCAACGCATCATGCGCCGAAGGCGCGCATCATTCATCATTTCGCGAAGCGAAACATCATTTGCCCTGAAGGGCAACATTTCCCTTGCCGCTCCGCGGCAACCCTACGAAAGGAGGCATGACGGTGGAAATATTCAAAAATAAATTTTTCGTTGCGGCGGTGGCTGTGGCGTTGGTGCTCTGCATTCTGCCCACGGCGCTGACCTTCATGGGTCACGGAAATCTCGTGCGCGACGGCCTGTCCGTCATTGCCACGCCCTTCCGCGCGGTCTTCAACTGGGTCGGGGACGGCTTTGCCGGCTTCGGCAAATATTTCTCGGGGATGGATACCCTTATTAAGGAAAACGAAGCGCTCCGCGAGGAGCTTGAAAAATACAAAAACGATGCCGCCGCCTCGGAAATTTTGCGCGACGAGAACGCATGGCTTCGCGAGCAGCTCGGTTTTTCCTCCGAGCACAGCGAGTGCGAGCTTGAGGATGCCCTCATTATCGGTCAGAGCTCGTCGAGCTACGCCTCGGTCTTCATTTTAAATAAGGGCAGCGAGTGCGGCATCGAGCCCAATATGGCGGTGGTTGCGCCGGGCGGCGTGGTCGGCTACGTCAAGGAGGTGTCCTACGGCAGCTGCAAGGTGGCCTGTCTTACCGATATCTCGACGTCGCTGGGCGTTTACTGCTCCCGCTCGGGAGTTATGGGGCGCGCGGGCGGCCACGAGGCCTACCTGAGCGACGGCCTTTTCACCGTCGAGGGTCTCTCGGTGGGTGCCGACGTCAAGGAGGGCGACCTCTTTTGCGCCACGGGCTACGGGGGACTTTTCCCCAAGGACTTTCCCGTAGGCAGGGTGGTCAAGGTGACCGAGGACGAATTTATGCGTACCGCATCGGCCGTTCTCGAGCCTTGCGTTGACCTTGACACGCTGACGCGGGTCTTCATCGTCAAGAGCACGACGGCGTCGGTCACGGGGGACTGATCTATGACAGTTAACGAAAAGCCGCAGGGTCTCACCGCGGCAAGGATACTGATCTACGCCCTCGCCGCCTTTCTTCTCGCCGTCTTTCAGACCTCAAGGCTCGGCAATATGGGGCTTTTCGGAGCGCACCCCCAGCTCGTTCTCGTGCTGGTCTGCGCCGCCGCCTACTTTTGCGGCTCGGCAACGGGGGCGGTGTGCGGGATCGTCGGAGGTGCTCTGACCGATGCCCTCAGCGGCACGGGAATTGCCACACTCGCCCTGCTTTATATGCTACTCGGCTACCCGCTCGGCGCACATACCGCCGACCGCCGCCACGGTCGCTCGTCGGGTCGGCTCGGAGGCTGGAGCATTGCCCTCGCCATCGGCTCGGGCTGTGGCGTGATAATAACTCTCATCGGCCTGTTTCTGGGTGCGGGGCGACCTAATCTTTTGCTCGCCCTGTGGCATATCGCTCTGCCCGAGGCATTTAATACTTATCTTTTCGGCTGGCTTATCGGCGTGCTTCATCTCGCCGTGCAGGCCCTGCGGAAAAACAAAAATTAAAGGAGTTTAAAATGAATCAGAACGTTAATATAAAGCCGCTGACCGTCAAAAGGGAGGGGGCGTGTGCGTTTTTCTCGCGCATCGGCCTCGCCGTCATCGCCCTTCAGCTTGTGACCTTCGCCGTGCAGTACGCCGTTTCCTACGGAATAATTTACGGCGCGTCCTACGATGCCTACGCCACACTCGTGAACAACACGTGGTGGTTCATTTGGCTCCTTTCGCTGTTGCCGCTTTACGGCGTGGCTCTGCCGATCTTCTATCTTCTTCTGCCGAAGCCCGTGGGCAATCTGCCCCCCGTTGAGCGCAAGAAAATGGGGATCGGTTCGCTGATCGCGGCCTTTGTTATGTGCATTTTTGCCCTTTACGCGGGCAATCTTATGGGCTCGAATCTTTCTGTAGCCCTCGCCGAGCTGCTCGGCAAGGACGCACTCAATCCCGTGTCGAGCCTTGTGGGGGAGGGAATTATTCCTCTCATCGCCACGGTGCTTTTCGGTGTCATTCTCGGGCCTATGGGCGAGGAGCTGATCTTCCGTCGCCTGCTGACCGACCGCCTCGCGCCCTTCGGCGAGGGTGTGGCCGTCCTCTTTTCGGGACTTGCCTTCGGACTTTTCCACGGCAATCTTTTCCAGTTCTTCTATGCCTTTTTCGTCGGCTGTCTGCTGGCCTTCATCAGAGTACGCACCGGCCGCGACCTTTACAATATCCTGCTCCATTCGGCGCTGAATTTCTTCGGAATGGTGGTGTCGCCCGCCATCCTTACGGGCGAGCGGTTGGATCTGCTCGATAAGATCGCAACCGACCCGACCCTTATGACCGAGGAGGTCATAGCCGAGCTCGCGCCCCTGCTGTTCTTCGTGCTGGCCGCCGTCGGTGTCTTCTTCGCGGGCATCATCCTCTTCATCGTAGCACTCGCGAGAGGCAAATTCCGCCTCAAGAGACCCGAAATCGCGGTCGAACGCGGCACGCGCCGCGCCTTCTGGCTTAATCCTTACGTCTTGATCTCGCTGGCGATCATGGTCGCGCTGATGATCTACTCGGTGCTTGGCTGATGAAGCAGAGGTTCAGACGCAAAAAAAGCGTTGACCTGAGCGCGCGAATGCTCATAGTCGGCGCGATCTTTGCCGTGTTTTGCTGTATTTTTGCCGCGCGGCTGGTCTATTATCAGCTCGTTGAGGGCGACACCTACGCCTCGGCGGTCTACAACGGCAATATGCGCACCGTGACGGTGCCTGCGGCGCGGGGAAATATATGCGATCGCAACGGAAAGGTGATCGTCACCAATGAATACACCAATGATCTGGTGATCGATTACGATACGTTGCCCGACACGCGGGACGGCGTTCACCGAGTGCTCCTTGATGCGCTGGCCGCTCTCCGCGCCACGGGTAGTGAGGACAAAATGGCGGACAGCCTTTTTCCCGTCGAGGGAAGCTATCCGAATTACGTCTACTCGGCGGCGGCGCTGACCGAGGGCGACCCCGTCTGCGCAAGGCTCAAGACCTTCCTCAAAAATAATTTTGAGGCCGACCCCGACACGGGCATTCAGGAGCTGACCGCACGTCATTCGGCCTATGAGCTTGTCGCTTACATTGCCGAAAAATACAATATTACGGTCGATGACGAGGGCGCGCCTAAAGATATTTTCAGCCCCGAGGAGATCGACAGCCTGGTCAGTCTGCGCTACGGTATGGAGCTTTCGGGCTTCGGCGCGGTGGCCGATTACACGCTGGCCGAGGACGTGAGCGAGAATCTTCAGAGCTACGTCGCCGAGCGGCATATTCGCGGTCTTGATTTCAGCTCCGCAAGCCACAGAGTTTACAAATACGACGGCTACGCATCCCATATTCTCGGCACCGTGGGTCCCATTTATGCCGAGGAGGCCGAAAAGTACGCCGCCCTTGGCTATTCGGTCAACGATACCGTGGGCAAAAGCGGCTGTGAGGCCGCCTTTGAGTCCTATCTCCACGGCAAGGACGGCCTGATGGCCATCATCGAGGACGACGAGGGCAACGTGGTGGATCAGTATTATATTGAAAAGCCCGTGGCGGGCAAGGACGTGTACCTGACCATCGACATCGAGCTTCAAGTGTCCGCCGAGGACGCCCTGCGCGAGAATATCGAGACGCGGATCAACGCCTGGCGCGGTCTTGAGGCCGACGCGGGCGCAATAATTGCCACCGATCCGCAGAGCGGCGAGATCTTGGCCATCGCGTCCTATCCTACTTACGATCTTTCGACCTATAACGCCGATTACGGCGAGCTGTCAAAGCTTGAGGTCTCGCCCTACCTGAACCGCTCGCTCCTTGCCTACGCGCCCGGCTCCACCTTCAAGGTGGGTATGGCTCTGGCCGCGCTGGAGGAGGGGCTGATAGATGCTCACACCGTGGTGCATACGGCGGGCATTTACGACGGGCTCAAGTGCTCGCATTACGCCACGTCGGGCGGGCAGACTGTCTGCTGCGGCGACATCAACGTCTGCGAGGCGCTGATGGTCTCCTGCAACTATTTCTTTTCCGAGCTCGGCGACAGGCTGACGGTGGAAAAGATCAGGAAATACGCCGCTATGTTCGGCTTCGGCGAGTCGACGGGCATCGAGCTTGGCGAGTCGACGGGCAAGGTGGCCACGTCCTACCCCCACGCGGCGGCCATCGGTCAGTCGGACAACCTTTGCACGCCGCTCCAGATCAGCCAATACGTGGCAATGATCGCCAACGGCGGCACGCGCTACGCGGCGCATATTCTTCACTCGGTGCGCACTGCCGACGGACACGTGCTTTATTCGTCGTCTCCCAAGGCGGCCGAGATGCTGACGGGCGTAAGTGACGAAAATATCGCCACCGTCAAGCAGGGAATGTACGACGTGGTCAGCGGCGAGCGGGCATCCAGCTACGTCCGCGAGAATTTCGTCAAGGTCGGGAACGAGTATCAGATCGGCGGCTATTGGAGCACCGACGCCGCAGGCAACCGCGTTTACGTGGGCGGCAAGCAGGTGGGCGGCAAGACGGGTACAGCCGAGGTGGATAACGATAAAAACAGCACCGACAACGCGTGGTTTACGGGTTTTGCGCCCTTCGACGATCCCGAGATCGCCGTGACCTGCTTTATTGAGAACGGCTACACGGGCGGCTTCGCCTCCTTCGCCGTGGCCGAGACCATGGACGCATACTTCGCCGCGCAAAGACGGGGCGGAAAATAAAAATTCAGCGAGACCTCTTTACGGGTCTCGCTTTTTTCTGTAAACGTACGATAAATATGAGCTTGAAGGCCTAAGCCTAACCCCTCTTTGGAAGTTTTGATAAAACTTTTTCAAAAGTTTTTCGAGATCCAACGTCGAAACGTTGGTCGCGCTCCGCAGAGCGCGAAATACCTTTCGTTCCGAAGGAACGACGGCGGCCCTTGCTTCAGTGAAAAAGAAGCGAAATTTTGGGTATGAAATACCTAAAATTTGGCTTCTTTTTCAGGCCGCGCAAGCAAACAGGTTGGGCAAAGCGATATTTCTGTTCGCATATCTTCGCCGCTCATCCACCCG
>JAFTOB010000111.1 GCA_017451545.1 Clostridia bacterium
CACGGAAACGCCCACGGAAACGCCCACGGAAACGCCCACGGAAACGCCCACGGAAACGCCCACGGAAACGCCCACGGAAACGCCTACCACAGGAGGCGGATCGGTAAGCGGAACGCCTACGGTACCCGAAACGCCTACGGTTACGCCTACAGTGCCCGAGGATGATACGGGCGATGAGTTTGACGAAAAGCTGAAGAAGAACGAGGAGATCGGAAACCTCAATATCCGAGAGGGAGCTATGACCTATGAGGAGTGGATGCGCGCGGCCGGTATCGACACACAGCGCGATTTTAACGCGGCGGCCAAGGCGGCGGCCAAGGAATACGACCGCTCCCTCGGCACCTACGGCGCGACCGCCGAGGCTATGGGACGCGCGGGGCTCTCGGGTTCGGGCTATTCCGATTATCTGACGGGCAACGCCTACGCGGCGCGGCAGGGCAGTATTGACACAGCTCGTCAGACCAAGACCCTTGCCGACGATGCCTCACGGCAGGGATATATGAATTACCTGCAGGACTACGAGGACGGCCAGCGCGGCAATATTGCGGCGGCCATCGGTGAGCTCTCTGCAATGGGACTCACGGGCGATAAGGCCAAGCAGTACCTCTCTATGATGGGCATTGACGCGGGATATGCCGATTACGTTGTTGGCATCGTTGACGAGATGGCTGCCGAGGGCGACCCCGACAAGCAGGCCTTGCTTACAGAGCTTCTCAGCAACAACCTTTCGGGAGATGCGGCAATGTCTTACGCAAAGTTCCTCGGATTTGACGATGCTACGGCGGCTGAGGTCATCGGCATGGCCGATCAGCTTTCTGCCGCAGGCAAGACAGCTCAGGCCGATGCGCTCCGCGCGAACGTTTATTCCAATCTGCTCAGTATGGGACTTACCGGAGAGGATGCGATATACTTTGCGACCGAGATCTCGGGTATGGACGAAGAGTCCGCAAAGGCACTTGTGGCGCAGACCGATGCTCTGCTTGAGAAGCAGGCGGCGGCAGAGGCATCAAAGGCCGAGCCTGTTACCATTGATATCGGGATCCCCGTTTATAACCAGCTCAAGCGCGTTTGGAGCCTGATCAAGAACCCGACGGAGGCGATGCCTACCGGACGCTGGTTTGGAATAACAAACTGGGATGAGTTCGAAAAGCTCTCTCAGGAGGAAAAAGACATTATAAACTTCATCGGCCCCGAGCTTGAAGAGGCTGTGAAAAATGTGCCCGACGATCAGAAGACCGATGCGTGGGAGGCGGCATTTGTCAGATCTCTTTTCGAATACTGCGTGATAAACTATCAATTTGGCGAAGATCAGGTGTTTGAGCTGCTCCGCATGATCGGGGGAGACAAGCTCCTTGATGCCGTGGTCAAAAACGGAGGTTAATTATGGCATACAACGATTTCGTTGCGCTTGTGCGCGAGAAAACAAAAAAGAACACTGCGGCAGAGAAATCTGCCGCAGTCAGCGCTGTGGGAAATCCGGTAGTTGACCGAATGATCGATTATATGAAGTATCAGCGCATAGGCTACGATACCCTCGGCGACGATATAAACAGCCTTTTGGAGGGAACAAAGGGTTACCTTGAGGGCGGCTGGGCTGACGGTAATGCCACGGCGGCGCAGAAGCAGTCTGTCGGCAATATGATCTCTCGGCTTAAATCGGCGAAGCAGTATTATACCGACCACGCGGATCAGTTTGAGGGCGACGTGAGCAAGTCCATTGCAGAGATCGACCGTGCACTTGGGTCGCTGACCGAGCTGTCGGGATACGTTGATCAGGCGGGGGAGGTTTATTCCAAGTTTGAAAACGCCAACGAGTATAATACAGCAAAGCAATACTCCGAGATAGACGAATATTTTAAAGATTTCAGTTCACAGGACATGAGCGAGGTTATGCTTGCAATTTTTTCAAACGCGCAGGCAGGAAATCGAGGTTTTGTGGAGGGAATTACCCAAAGCGGAAAAAAGTTCAGCTTCCCGATGGCGCAGGCCGAGGCATACGGTTCCTATCTTAACAGTGCGCGCGGAGAAAGAGAAGTCGGTGAGTACGTTACTTGGGCAAAGCAGCAGGGGGATTTTGACAGCAAAAGCTACGCCGGAGGAGCTCTCAAACACGATACAAAGGATAACGGCACCGTTGATATATCCGCTCGTGTTAACGGTACCGCCGATTATTCGACCTCTGCTGATCGCGGTCAGGCATACATTGGATATTACGATGGGCTTGTAAATGCATACGTCAATACAGACGATGCAAAATTTTATCCGATGATGACGGAGGATGAAATTAAAACATTTAACTATATCAGAAACACGCAAGGTGACGAGGCGGCAAAAAAATATCACGACGCGATTTATCCGGTACTTGGTCAACGGTATAAGGAGCAGCTTTTTACAGATAAAACGGCATTTGCAAAAGAACACCCGTGGTTGGCCACGGCACAATCTGTTATAGAAGAAGCTTTGTTTTCGCCAACCACATATATATTTAATAAATTTGATGAATTTAGAGGAAAGGGATATAATCCCGATTCCGCAGCGAATATTATGGGAAGTGCAAACGATTTGGTTTTCGCCACCGTGCCCGAGGTGTGGGCGAAGAAGTATGGCTGGGACGAAGGAGAGAAGGGATTTTATACGTTTATGTATAACACCGGCGTGTCGGTTGCACAGAACGTGGTCACGTCTGCGATTTATGGTGGATATTGGGGTGGCTCGGTCGGTGCATGGGCGAGCCTTGCGGCAATGGGCACGCAGGCGGCGAACAGCACGATGCGTAATCTTGCGGCGCAGGGGGCTGAGGATTGGCAGATATACCTTTTGGGTACCGTAGCCGGAGCCACAGAGGCGATTATGGAAAAAGTGCCTCTCGACAAACTCCTCAAAATAGGCAAGGAGGGCGGCAAGGCAGGGCTCAAAGCTACGCTTAAAAACATACTTGGACAAGCATGGACTGAAATGAAGGAAGAGATGGCCACCGAGATCGTCAACATTCTTGCGGACAGCATCATCCGTCTTGACGAGTCCGAGCTTGCAAAGGCTGTGGGCGAAAAGGGACTGTTCAACGCACTTAAAGACAGCATCGGTCAGGTCATTATGGCGGGTGCCTCGGGTGCTGTGTCGGGTGGATTTATGGGCCTTGCGTTCTCGATCTACGGCGGCACGATTGGCAGTGCGCAGTACCGACCCGTGGGCAAGTTTATGGTGGACAACGGTGCGGCCAATACTCTTATTGAGCAGGGGCTCAAGTTAGGGCAGGGAAGCGAGGCCTATGAGATCGCGGACCTGCTCCGACGGAGAATGGCAAATAACAAAGAGGGCAAGCTCAATGCTATGTCGTATGCCGACGTGGGACGGCTCTACGCCCTTGAGACGGCGGCTGTGCGCGATCAGTATATGCAGGCCACCGAAAAAAAGCTCTCGGTGCAGCTTGAGGCGGCTGGGGTCAAGTCCTCCAAGGTCGAGGGGCTTGCGGCGGCTCTCGCAAAGGCTATCTCGGGCGAGCAGATGACTCGCGCCGAGACAAAGGCTATCGGCAAATCGGCGCAGGCTATGCAGATCCTTGAGCAGTCCAAGGCCATGCTCGATCCTGCTCGCGTGGCATTCAATCCTATACAAAAAAGCACCGCTTACGCAATCGCGGACGGTGCTATGGTTATTACCCGCTTGGGCAACAGCAATATGTATCGCGTGGATCTCTTACCTTCGGCTAATGCCGAGAGGGTAGCCTCAACGGGCGAGATCGGTGACGGCGCGGTCAGGACCTTGGATTCGCAGAGCGTGCGGCAGGTAGAGCTGATGGTCAAAAAGGCGGCCGAGGGCGCGGGCATTGCAGATATATCCTCGCGCTTTGGTGAACAGCTCAGCTCAAAGGCGGCGGTTGCCGAGACTCTGCTCAGCGCAGAGCTTAGCGGCGTCAACGAAAACGTTGCGGGCATTGCGGCAGGCATTGCCTCGGCAATGGGCGGCGATCTGCGTATAGTATTCGACCCAGAGCTTTCGGCGACGGGTGACACCGGACTTTTCCGAAGGAATTATGACGGCACGCGCGAGGCTTACGTTGCGCCGACGCTGGGCGGTGCGGTATCCACACTGATTCACGAGCTCTTTCACGATATCGAGGACACGGCGGCGGGCAAGGCCTTTATTGCGGCGGCCGTGGAGTATGCCAAGACCCAGCCTGCGCGGAATCCCGAGAACGGGGCGAACCGTTATGAGGAGGTCAAGCACCTTTATCAGACCCGCAAGGGCGTGAACGATAAGGCAGAGCTTGAGACCGAGGTGGGTGCTAAGATCGCGGGCGATATTCTCGCAAGCGAGGATGCCCTCAGAGCTGTGCTTGAGCATATGAAGCCCCAGCAGAAGGCAAGTCTGTGGCAGAGGCTTAAACGCGCCTTGACGAGCCTCAGAAACAAGCTGAAGGGGCAGAAGAACGCAAAGCCCGCCGAGACCCAGCTCAACGTGCTTGAGCGGCTCTATAAGCAGGCCTTCGCGCAGAGGGTCATACAGGATGCTGTGGAGAATCCCCGCGTGGGTGATCCGGGTGCTGTGAGCGAGAGCGACGGCAAGGGCGTAACGCGCACAAATGAGGAAAAGACGCAGGTTAGCTCCGAAAAAGAAAAAGCTCCCGAGAGGGAGAAGGCGGATGTTGGAAATTACGATTTTACCAAACCATTTTATCAGCAGATAGAGGATTACAAATCGGGGAAATTCCCCCAAGGGGATTCATTGGTTCTTGGCGCAACACCAGATGTGTTAAAGGAAATCGGATTTAATTCGTTGCCTGTCACAATCAATCAAAAGCACATTGATTATGTGTTGAACGGAACAAAAAATACCGATCACCAGATTGGAGAGATACTTTTGAAGTATCTTCCGACCGCATTAAAAAATCCTGTGGCAGTTATCACATCAAAAACGCAAAGTGCGACAAGCGTTGTTGCCATTCTTTCGATAACTCACGATGGAAATCAAATAACAGTTCCTGTTTATATAGACGGTTTGGGTAAGCAAAACGGTATAAGAATAGACAGCAATGCAATAACAAGTGTTTATGCACGAAAAAATGCTATATCCTCGTTGCTTGTAGATGCAATAACTACAGAATCAAACGGAAGTATAGGGGTTTTCTATTGGGACAAAAAAAGAGCCCTCGCTCTTCTTTCGGGAGGAAAGGTCACAATGCCTAACGTGCCGAATACATTGAGCGATGGCTACGTACACAGTATACGCGAAAACGGTTCGCCTGTCAAGCCTAAATTTGAAAATGTTACAGAATCGCAACAATTCAAGCGTTGGTTCGGCGATTGGCAAAACCACCCGGACAAGGCAAGTAAAATTGTAAACCCCGACGGCACACCGAAGGTATTTTATCACGGAAGCACAGCGTATTTTACGGTATTCGACATCAAAAAAGCAAAACGTTCGGGACTTTACGGAAAAGGCTTCTATTTTACCGACAGCGATACTCACGCGGGTCAGTACGGAAAGCTGTACGCCGTGTACCTTAACATTCGAGATCCCTTGACAGCAGGCGGAAAAACCGTAACACGGGCACAGGTTCGCAAATATCTTGAGGCCGTGGCAGAGAACGAGGATTATTCTATCGAAAATTACGGAACGTATGATGTTGACAAGGTGCTTGACATTATTATGGAGGGAGAAACGCAAAAAGATGCATTTGCTGTTTTGAATGATATTAACGGCACTGCAATAGGTGATCTTGTGGAGGCTACAAAGCTTTTCAACACCGTAAATGGCACAACCTTCGACGGAATAGTAGTTCCCACCGAGACCGTTGCTTTTGAAGCTACTCAGATCAAGTCCGCGACGGATAATATCGGAACCTTTGACAAGAACAACCCCGATATTCGATATGAGATCGCCGAGGATGAGATCCCGAACAGCTCGCGGGAATATGCGCAGATGAAGAGGGAGGAGGAGAAACGTGCGGCATCCGAAAAGCGCAAGCCTACGGCGACGTACAAGGCGTACAATACCTCCCATATGATCGAGGTTCTGCGCGGGGCATCCTCTCTTATTACTGCCGAGGCGCTTTATGAGAGCGGCGGCGAGTCCTTTGCCAATATCAAGACCACAGGTGTCAGCCTTCAGGCTCTTGCCCGCAAGCTCTCCGAGGCCTACAATCTCGCACAGGAAAAGGGAGCTACCGACGAGGAGATCCGCATGATATCCGACGCGGCGGCAGAGGATATTATCAGTAACACCTATGCCGATGACGTTGATTTCCTTGAAAAGCTGACCGAGGAGCAGCAGATCGCATCCACTGCGCTCTATATTCTGCGGCGCGGTATTCGCCGTATGCAGATCGGTGAGGTTGAGATCGGCGACATTCGTCATTATTACGGCAAGAAGAAGGCTCGCGGCGTGATCTCGCGCTGGAGGGTCAACAAGAGCTCCAAGGGTACGGTCTCGGCGGCAGATATTGCCAACGAGCTTGCCGAAGCGGGTGTGCCGCTTGCGGTTGAAAACGATTCGTGGGCTGAAGCTGATATCATTATTGCGCTCAACGAGCTCTACGAAAAGTCCAAGGCTACCTTTGAGGAGACCGTGCGGACGCAGATCGGCACTGCCGATGAGTATGCCGAGCTCAAGCAGAAGATCTCCGATCAGGTATTTGAGGCCTTCCGAGAGGGTGAAGCTGACGTCCGTGTTGCCAAGGCACAGGCGGCGGCAAAGGTTATCGTTGACGTGACGAGAGCAAAGGAGCTTGCCCGCAGAAAGCGCGAGACCGGACGGCTCTCGGGCAAGGAATGGAAGGATCTTGTTGAATCCATCGGCAAGATCGCTACCACGTACAACGTATCGGTTCCCGCTGTTCGCGCCTTTGCCAAGGCTTACGTCGGATTTGTTTCGACGCAGGCACCCGAGCTTCATGCGGTGCTGACCGACAGCGAGGGCAGCGAATCGGTTTATAAGCGTTATGCAGATGCAAAGAACGACGGAGAGAATCAGATCCTCGACGCTGTTGATCCGCGCATTGCACGCGGCATTTACGCCATTGCAGAGGGTGACGAGAGCACGGCTCTGACCGCCGACGAGCTTGAAGCCCTTCACGCAGGACTGCGCAATCTGCTTGCCCTTGATAACCGATACAATCGCGTACATATGGACGGCCGTTGGCAGAACACCGACAAGTATGCAAAGCAGGGAATCGCCGATTCCGAATCCGAGTACGGCTCGGACGGCGAAAAGCAGATCGGTGCCGGATGGATCAAGCAGGTCGAGGATCCTTACGACGTTGCCTCCTCGGTTGGCGGTCACAACCGCGATTCGGTGTTGGCACGGGCGGTTCGCGCCATTCAGCACGCGGCCACCGAGGCGCAGTATAAGGAAATGCAGTATATGAAAGAGGTCGAGGACTTCTTTGACAGTCACAAGGCCTTCCGCAAGAAATACCGTGATCAGCGCATTGAGTTCAAGACGGTCCGTAAGAATCCCGTGACGGGACAGCAGGTCGAGGGCAGTGTGACTATGACACTCGGTGAGTTCCTCGGTCTCTATATGACCTCGAAGCGCAAGCAGGCGTTTATATCTCTCGCTATGTCGGACATTGTATTTGACAAGATGCCCGGTGTGCGTGATCACGAGCAACGTCTTGCGGGACTCAAGATGCAGTACGAGGGCTTGACCGAGGTGCAGATCGAGGCGGCCATGCGCGGTATGGGCAATGCCTTGATAGCCGAGATCGGAGCGCAGTATGAAAAGATCGCCGATGATGATATCCGCGCCTTTGTGGCGGCGGTTGAGCGGTTCTTCAACGAGACCTCTACGAGCGAAAAGACAGAGACCGATCTTCTGCTCTACGGCTACACTAACGTGCTGGGCGGCTACTATTATCCCCTTGAGCGCGACAAGAACGCCTTTGACGTTAACCTTATCGGTAACGACCGAATTATCGGCAATATGATCGGTGTCGGCAATTTCTCCTTCAACAAGGCCACGGTTGAGAGGGCATCCAAGCCCCTTATGATCCGCGACACTATGACGGTTATGCGCCGTCACGCCCATCAGCTCGCCACCTACACCACGCTGACCGTTCCGCTTCAGAACATCAATCGCATATATAACTGCAAGGTTAACGACACCACATTGAAGGATTTCATTCACAATAACGTGTGGTCGGGCTTTGGCAAATATCTGCGCAACTATCTGCTTGACGTTCAGGGCTCGCGCCGCGCGGATGCCGATTTTGAGGAGCTGCGAAACATCCTTTCTACGGTTAAATCCAATTACGCAAAGAGTGTGCTTGCAATGAATCCCAAGTCCATTCTCACGCAGTTCTCAACGGTCATTGCTATGCAGGGTCAGGTTTCCTACGCCTCCTGGGCGAAGGGCTTGGCTATGGTAGCATTCCTGCAGAGGACGGAGGGCGAGGACGGCAAGATCCTTGCAAGGCTTGCGGAGATGGACAAATATTCCCACGGCGCGGCGGTGCGTAATGACTCCAACGAGATCTATCTTGCCACCGGTGCCGTCGGAAAGCTGGGCAACGTGACCGACAAGCTGATGATCGGTCAGCTTCTTACCGACCGCCTGACCTGCCTTGCTATGTACGCGATGTGCCAATACGAGGTTCAGAGAACGCAGGGTCTTGCGGTGGGTACTGCCGAAAACAAGGCCGCAGCGGGCAAGATGCTTGACGATATGATCCTGAACCTTCAGGATACATCGGCGGCGGCTACCAAGACGGCACTTGCCCGAAGCACAAACGAGTTTATATCCAACTTTGCAATGTTCAAGTCCGCCGAGCTCAAGCAGTTCTCTCGCATTGCCTATGCGCTTGCGGATATGAGGGCGCACGGTGTGACCCGTGCCCGCGTGGGTGCATTCAGCAAGGAGCTGGGCGCGTTCCTCGGCTCCAAGGTCTACGCCGCAGTTATTGCCCTTGTATGGGCGGCCTTCCGAGGCAAGTGGGAGGAAGACGATGAAGGCAAGGACAAGGGATACATCGAAATGCTGACCTCCGAGCTGTTTATGGATATGGTCGGTTTTGTTCCGGTATTCGGCAGTCTTGCCGAGAACGTTATGACCGGCTTTGGCCTTGAGCTCCCCAGCGAGAGCGTTGTGAACGATCTTATCACGGCTATCAGATCCACGGGCGGCATTATAAGCGACATTGCCGACGGCGGTGGCTTCGAGTATAAGAAGGCTGTCAACATTCTTTCCTCTGTGGGACAGGCCTTGGGTCTCCCCGTTCGTAACCTCGCAAACATTGTTGACGGTGCCTTCAATATGGCGGGTCTTGCCGATTCGCGCATCAAGTACAATTACGATAAGTTTATGAGCGGCGGCAGCGCCACCGTGGACGAGCTCCGCGAGGCCATTGATGCCGGGGACGAGAGGCTTGCCGAGACTGTTGCGGATATGCTTATGGTCGACCGCGTCGGATCCTCTGTTGGATCTGAGGCGGCGGGCGAGATCGTCAGCCTCTATGCCTCGGGCGAGACGGGGGTATTGCCCTCCAAGATCGGAAACAAGATCACTGTTAGCATCAATGACGAGAGCCGTGAGATCGAGCTTACGGCCGCAGAGCAGCGCGAGCTCCGCGCCGAGTACGGCAAGGCGACATCTGCCGTGCGGCGTATGGTCTCCACCTCCGCGTACTCGCGTCTTACCACCTCCGAGAGGGCGGTTGCGGTGCGCGACATGAACCGCCTGTATATGGACCGCGCAAAGGCCAAGCTCTACGGCGCGGACATGACCACGGCCGTGGCTATGACCTATCTTATGAGCGAGGGCAAGTACATCTGTGCCTATGCTCACATCAAGGCTATTAAGGCCGACAAGAGCATCAAGAACAAAGCGACGCAGATCAAGCGTTGGCTCCGTTCTCAAGGGCTCTCGGTGGCCGAGCAGAGGGCTATCCTCTACGCCTCGGGCTACCGCTCCGAGGAGAACCTTGCGGCGGTCAAGCGGCTCCTGCGCTCGGCATCCCTGAGTGCCAAGGAAAAGGCTGCCGTTCGCGCGGCGCTCTCAATAGAATAACATTGGCTCCACAGCCTTCGGGCTGTGGGGCTTTTTTTATTTTTCCCCGAAAAAGAGACCCCAAACACCCCCATTTGGGGCAAAACGTACCCCAAACACCCCCTTTTGGGTCGCTATAATGAAATCATAGGCAAGAGTACGGGGCGACCCGGGCGCATTGTCAAATCTGATAAAAGGAGGAGCGATCATGGCTAACGAGAAAAAGAAGCAGGGCGGTTACGCATCCAACGGCTACGGCGTTTTTCAGCCTCCCAAGGGCCCGGTTAAAAACCCCGTTGACAGCACGAAGAAGACCGGCAACGACCTGCGCGTAAAGGGCGGTAAGTAATACCGCAGAAAGGAAAAAGTATGGACGAAAACAAGGAAATGGACGAGCTCTTTGAGGATGAGACCCCCGAGGAGAGCGCGGCCGAGGAGATCACAGAGCCCGAGACCGAGGAGGTTGATGACGGCGAAGAGACAGACGGCAAGGGTGATGAGCCCGCAGCCGAGGGCGACGGCAAGGATGCGCCCGAAAAGAAGGACACGGGCAAGGACGAGCTTGCCAAGATCAAGGAGGAGCTCGACGCGCTGAGGGACGCCCGCGCCGCCGATAAGAAGGCGGCTGACGCCCGAGTGAGCGCACTGCTCAAATCAATGGGATATGCCGACGAGGACTCCTATTGGGCAGAAAAGAAGGGCATAACCCCCGAGGCCTACCGCAAGCAGAAGAGCGACGAGGAGGCTGTGGCGCAGGCGCGTCAGATCGTGTCCCAGCAGAAATACGCCAAGATGGCGGCCGAGGATCTTGCCGTGCTGAAAGCTGCGGGGTTTATCGATTCTGACGTTGACCACATTGGAAAGATCGACAATGCCCGACAATATGCAGAGTACCGTGAGAATAAGGATCTTTCCCCCATCGAGGCGTACCGCGCCGTTAACGGCGCAAAGCTTGAAGAGCGTGCCGCACAGGCCGCACGCAGTCACGCAGGTGGAAAGGATCACCTTACCCCGCACAGATCGCGCCCCGGCGCGAACAAGGGCAGCGTAATGAGCGCAGCCGAGCGCGAGATGTTCAAATCCCTGCTGCACACCGATGACGATAAGGCGGTTGAGGCGGCTTGGAAGAGGGCACACGCGCAGTAAATCAAATTCGCAGACGTTTGCGAAAACAATGAAAAAATTTAAAAAAGGAGATTAAAAAATGCCTAACATTATTTACAGCGCATCGGCAGGTAACAATGACGTTAAGCTTGGTAAGCTTATAGCTGCCCTCAGAACCGTCATCGAGTTTGAGGCCGATGCCAAGACCAAGGACGATATCCTCTCGTCCTTCTACAACGTAGAGGAATCCAACAAGTGGGCTGAAGCTATCGCTATTGGCGACGAGTTCGGTATGTTCACCGCTACCCCCGAAGGCAACGACGGCGAGGCTGACAGCATGGCCGACACCGGCAAAAAAGTGGTGGAGCACGTGGCCTGGTTGAAAAATTTCACGATAACTAAGCAAATGGTGGACGACGCGAATTTTGGCGTATCCGCGGATGCTACCCACCGCGCACAGGCCTTTATGAGAGCATATAAGCAGACCCGCCTCATGCTGGGTATCGCCGCCCTCACTCAGGCTCCTACCACTAAATTGACAGGCACCGAGGCCGCAAACAATGCTATCGAGTTCAACGGCGCAAAGATCGACGTTACCACCGCCGACGGACATCCTCTCTTCTACAATGAACACACCTACGGCACCACTACCGATAAGGGCGGTCACGGCGTTGGCACTCAGTCCAACTACCTTGGATATAAGAAGGCCGCCGCCAAGCTCGCTCAGGAGGAGTTCCTTGAGATGCTGGGCGCAGCTACCATGCAGATCCGAAACATGAAGGACGAGAATGGACAGGCAATGGGATATGTGGCCGATACCATCCTTCTCCCTGGCAACAACTACAACCTTGAGACCCTCGCAAAGAGAGCTCTCGCCTCCGAATACAACCCCAGTAACGACAGCAATGCCGTGAATATCCAGTACGGCAACTGGAAACTCATCATCCTTCCTCAGTGGCAGGTCGCAGACGATAAGTTCATTGTCATGTCTTCCGAGGCAAACAAGAACCTCAGCGGCAACATGTTCTACAACCGTACTCCTCTGACCATCCGCGACGAGATTGCTACTAAGTCCTTCAACCTTATTGTATCGGGCTACAGCCGTTTCGGCGTAGGTTTTGGCTCTTACAAGCACGCAACCCTCGTTCAGGCGGGCACTACCGCACCTACAGGAGCTACCCTTATATCATGACCTACGCGGAGCTGAAAAGGCAGGTGCTTCATCTCGGGCTGCTTGACGGCTTTGACGATGAGTCCCTTGAAAACTCTTTCAGCGACGCGGCGACACGTGCCATCCGCGAGGTTGCCCTGATATTCCCCCGAGAGGGCAGGGCAACCGTCGCGCACTATCCCCTCCGTCCGATGACGGCGGCGCAGAGCTTTATACACCGAGGCAGTGAAGTCAGCATCAAATGCTCCGGTGTTGCGGCCTTCTGCTTCTACGTATCGGGCGGGGCGGGCAAGCTTTACGTATCGTCCCCCACCGCGACGCACAGCTTTGAGTTCAACGGAGCCGTGCGCACCCTCGTCAAGCGGACGGTGCAGGAGCTTTTTAGCACCGACGTTGCCGACCTTACGCTGAGATTTACGGGTAACTATTATATCGTTACCGAGCTTTCCTTTTTTGACGCGGTCGCGGACGACCTGCGCCCTCCCATGGACGGCACTATCTACGATATGCGGGCGCTCGTGCCCGATTTCGGGCGCTTTGCGAGCCGCCCCTTTGAGGACGGCACACCCGTGCGCGAGGACTACTATATAAGCGGCTCGCGCATTACTCTTTCGTCCGACGTGCCCGAGGGCAATTACACCGTGCTTTACGAGCACTATCCCGAGGCGGCCAACGCCGACGATCCCGAGGCCGAGCTTGACGTTGAGCGCGACACCGAGCTGCTTGTCCCCCACCTTTGCGCTTACTATATGTGGATGGACGACCAGCCCGAGAAGGCCTCGCAATTTTATCAGAGATTTACCGAGCAGGCGGCGATCCTGCGCTCCACTCGCCCGGTACACACACACATTAAATACAGGAGTACAAACGGCTGGGATTAATTAAATAATCTCAGCCGTCGGTTTTAAGTATGGCATACAAAAGTAAGAAAAATATAATCGCGTCGCGCGACGAATACTCCCGCTATTACCCCCGATTTGCGGGCGTGGATTTCAATTCCGACGCGGCCGATGTTAACATATCGCGCATGGCCTTTGCGCAGAACGTCTACCGCGACTGGGGCAGCGAGCAGGGCGGCGCGGTGGAGACCATTCCCGGATACCGCAAGCTGGCGAAACTCGCGGTAGACGGAAACCCCAACGGTCTGCACCATTGGATGGATGCCGAGGGAAACCACAGGGTCGGAATGCACGTCGGAAATAGATTTCGTTGGATCGAACACGAGCGGCGCGACGAGTACAACGATGAGGCGACCGGGATTATAGCGGTTGAGCTTGCCGATCACCATTCCGTGTCGTTCTTGCACCATGATCGCCTTTATCTGTTGGACGGTACCAATTATTACCGCATCAGCCCCACAATGGAGCCGAGGAAGGTTACCGACATTGCCTACGTGCCTACGTCCTATGCGGACGGAGCGCAGTATGAGCAGCGGAATATGCTGACTAACAAGTTCAAAAATCGGTACAATCTCGTCAATCTGTCGGATTATCTGACCGAGGAGAGTCACGGCGCGTTCAGCTTTACATATGACGACGTGGCAAAGACGGCATCGGTTACGGGCTTTGCCCCCGACACCACTCTCGACGAGCAGAAGGTGGCAATACTGCCCGAGAAGATCCTGCGAAACGATAGCGAATACACGGTAACGGCTATAGCGGACAACGCCTTTGCGGATAATGCGGCGGTGACGGCTGTGTATATCTCGCGCAGTATTCAGCGAATCGGTGACGGGGCTTTTAAAAACTGCAGTGCCCTCAAATACCTTGACACGGGTTTTTCGGCTGTAATGACCGGGGACAGCGAGCTCAGCGTGAGCAGCTTAGCCTATATCGGCGAATCCGCGTTCTCGGAGTGCCCGAAGCTTTATATGGTAGCTCTCCTCTCAAACGTGGAGCTCGTTATCGGAAACAAGGCGTTTTCGGGTGGCGACGGAGATAACGGAAGCTATACGCCCAATGCAAACAGCAAGTATTTTATCATAGGCAGCAATATTCGGGGCGAGACCTGTGCGGTTCCCGCAACGGACGGCGAAAGGTCGGCTATATACCGCAAGCTCCCGTTTATCAGCACCGAAAAGGAGCTGAATATAAACGTGTTTTTCGAGGGCGGCGAGCCTACCGATAACACCAATACCTTTTACTATCTCGCTCAATCTATCGGAAGCGGTTACTTTACCGGCAAGACGGAAAACGTTACGGTTATTCCTTACGAGTACAGCTCAAGCCTTACGAGTGCCATAGTACAGCCTTTTGAGGTCGGCTGGAATGTGAGAGTGTCGCGCGGAGGTGCTATTTATGACGCCACGACGGGTAATGTGACCTTGCCCGGCCCTTGCGCCATCGTTATGCAGGACACGGCCGCCGGGGAGTGCGTAGCTTACGTGGCATCCTACAACGCCGACAGACCCGTGGACTCGATCCTTAACAAGTACAGCTTTACGGTCTACGACCCCTGCATCAGCCTTGAGGATCTGACTCTTGACGGGGCGAGCATTATGAACAACGTCAATTACTCGGTCTCCACCGTGCTCAACGGTGAGGGCTACATTGACCGCGTGATCGTGGCTGTGGCCGAGCCGACCCTGCTTGAGGGCGGCGTGCTTGAGATACACGGAGAGGGAGCCGAGGGCAAGTTTACCACGGTCAAGGACTACGTTAATGCTATTGACGGCAACACGGGCTATAACGGCACGGCTCGGGAGGCCATCTGCGGTTGTACGATCTGCGCATCTTATGACGGGCGAATCTTCCTTTCGGGAAATCCCCGCCTGCCGAACACCATATTTTACAGCCAGCGCGACCTTACGGGCTACAATAATCCCGAGTATTTCGGCGTGCTCAACTTTATAAACGATGGCGTGTCAAACTCGCCCGTGGTGTCAATGATGGCCACCTCGGCCGCGCTGTGCGTTCTCAAGGGAGACACGGTGCAGGAGGGCTCCATCTATTATCACACGGGAGCCGATACCGGGGACGATATCGTCCCGAGGATCTATCCCTCACAGCAGGGACTTGCCGGGCTCGGATGCCTCGGCGCGTCCTGCAACTTTTACGACGATCCCGTTTTTATCTCGCGGCGCGGCCTTGAGGCCATCGGCAAGCAGCAGGTGAACCTTGAGCGCACCCTTGAGCACCGCTCCTTCAACGTGGACGTGCGTCTGACCGAGGAGGATCTCAAGAGTGCCCGGCTGGCCGAATGGATGGGATATCTTGTGGTCCTCGTTGGCGGTCATATCTATCTTGCAGACTCGCGGCAGATCTTCACGCATCAGACAGGCGTAGCCAATTACGAATGGTATTACGTTGATCCCGTCGGCACTTGGACGGGCGATGTGGAGAGGTACTTCACCTTGACCGAGGACAACACGGTTCGCGGTACGGACGGTGTGTACTATAAGATCTCGGAGCTTTACGCGGATATGAACTGCAGGACAAAATTTGATTTTGATACCGAGCCCCGATTTATCGACGATAAGTCCTACGTGACAAAGGGCGCCTGGTATCGTGACACGAGCAGCAGTGTAACGTTAGTGAATCAGGTTACGAGTATCAAATGCATACAGGACGGTGACTCCTATATCCCCGTTGACACCGTGGGCGAGATGGCGGGCGGTACGTTCACTCCCGCCACCGAGATGGTGTGCGTGGACGACGTGCTCTATCTGCTTGCCGGGGACACCTTGCTGTGCTTTAACAACGATAAGCGCGGCGTGGGCGTGGACATTGGCGGCGAGGCCGTTGAGATCGACCGCGACGTGATCCATAAGAGCTATTACAGCTTTTGCGGTCATCGCTACGAGTCGGGCTTTGCAACACGATCCGATAACTGCGATATCCCGCATCTCACTAAGCAGACGCGGCGAAATTCCTTTATCATCCGCGTGAAGGCTCTTTCGGGAGCGCGGATCAAGGCGCGGGGCAAGTGCGAGCGAGGCGATTACTCGCAATGGGTGGAGCTCTCGACCACTGCCAACGATTTTGACCTGTCGGCTGTGGATTTTGCGAATTTCACCACCATCGGCCGCGACACGCATATGTGTATCATTCGTGAGAAATTCCGAAAATGGTACGAAAAACAGATCTATTTTTACAGCGACGAGTATCAGGCGCCCTTCGGTATCTATTCGGGGTCGTTCAGATATTCGGTGCAGGGAAGGATAAGGATATAAAATGGTACAGAAAATTACACAACAGGAGATCGCCGAGAGGGCGGTCTCCACTATGGCGATACGCCCCAACGACCGCTCTTCCTACGGTGCGGGGGGTATGAGCCCTGAAGAGGTCAGGGCAAGGTTTGATGCGCTGGTGCTCCTCGTTATCGAGAGGTTCAATCAGCTCCTCGACGAGATCGGCGAGGGGGAGCTCGGTTCGGGCGAGAGTGACGAGGCCATCGACAAGCTGACGCAGGATATCTCAAGCGGTGAGCTGGCGGGATATATGCAGGTGTATGACGAGAGCGGTGCTCTCAATGCCTTGCAGAACGTGCTTCAGTTTCTTTACGAGGGTTGCAAGGGTGATACGGGCGAGCCCGGTGCCGACGGTGTGGGCATTGCCAAGGTGGAACAGACAAAAACGGCAACGGCTGACGGTGGGCTGAACGAGATAACCGTAACGCTGACCAACGGCGATGCCGCTGTATTTACCGTTAAGAACGGCTCTCGCGGTTCTACGGGCGGCATAGGCCCTGCCGGAAAAGACGGCACGGACGGCGTTGGCATTGTCAAGGTGGAGCAGACCGAGGTATCGGTGGCCGACAGCGGCACCAACGTGTACCGCGTGACGCTGACCAACGGCAATTTTACCGATCTGTATATCAAGAACGGCTCGCGCGGTTCGACGGGCCCCGCACCGGTGCGCGGCACCGATTATTGGACTGCCGCCGACAAGGCCGAGGTCATTGCCGAGGTGCTCTCAAATTTTACTAATGCTGCGGAGGTGGCAATGTGAGTGTTGATAATTACGTAGCCGTTCCCCGCGAGGATTGGGAGGGCATACTCAATTCGGTGCGCGGCAAGACGGGAAAGACCGCTCGGCTCAAGTCGGGCGAGGTCAAGCCGGAGATCGATGGGATCGAGACGGGTGTAGATCTGCCGGAGGAGGCGTTTGTTATTACTGGGGATTGTCGGTACAAGTTTGCCTTTGTTGGTTGGAACTGGTTTATAGACAAGTACGGGAGCAAGATTACAACTAAAGACATCGCGAACGCGAGCTATATGTTCATTAACAACAGCACAATAGTCAGCATCCCGTTTGATATTAATATAAACAGTATTTATACATCAAATCTGAACAATATGTTTAGCGGATGCTATGCGTTAGAAACTATACCGAAGATTAACGGCATATCACTTGCAAATACTGCTTTTTCTCGTATGTTTTCGGGGTGCCAAAGACTGCGAGAATTACCCGAGGATATTGGTAGCTGGTTTGATTGGGAAAGAGCACCCTCTACATTTTTTATGGGAAGCTCCATATTTTCTGAATGCTTTAGTTTGCGAAAAATTCCCAATGGCTTCCTTGGAAATGATAAGGGTTACGCTACGAGTGTTTCAACAAGTTACGTATACTGGTACTCGTGCTTTTACGGTTGCTATGTTTTGGACGAGCTGTATTTACCAATACCGGAATTACTACGGAATTCGCCAATATCTGGGAATAGCTTTTACAATTCTTTCGGGTATTGTTATCGATTGAAGAGTTTGATTTTTGCAACGCAAGAAGACGGTACACCGTATACGGTAAGATGGAAAGCCCAAACGATTGATTTATCGGCGTACGTAGGTTATGCATCGTCTCAAACTTTTATTACAAATTATAACAGCGGCATCACGGCAGACAAATGCATCACGGCCAACAACATAAATGACCCCGATGCCGTAAACGATCCCGACGCTTTCGCCTTGCAGGTAGAGTATTCGAGGTATAACCACGACAGCGCGGTGGCTACCATTAACAGCTTGCCGGACACAAGTGCATACTTGGCTACGGCGGGAGGCACAAACACCATTAAATTCAAGGGCGCGTCAGGCAGCGGAACAGCGGGCGGCGCGATCAATACACTTACCGCAGAAGAGATAGCCGTTGCGACAGCTAAGGGCTGGACGGTTACTTTGGTATAAGGAGGAGCATATGAAGGCACAAAAATTTGATTTGGTACGATACGATGCAAGCGAAGGCTGCACATTCGATTGGAAGGAGCCGCATTTTATCGAAGACGAGAACGGAGAAAAGGTGCAGGAGCATCTGAATGCCAAGACCTTGTTTATCGGCGGTACCGACAGCATATCCAATTACGTTGAGGTGGGCGAGGACGGCAGCATAACCGAATTGCCCGGTACCGAGAGCGGCGGCGAGGACGAGATCACCGCCGAGGAATTTTATCAGATAATGGAGGAGATCGTATGACACGCGACGAGGCTATTGCCATTAAGAACGGAATTCTGAAGCTGCGGGAGGGGGCGGGCGATGCGCTTGCCTCCACCGCGCCCGGGATCTATCCCACGCTGAAGGGCGACGGAAGACTTATCCGCGCCGGTGAGCGCATCAACCACGGCGGTCGGCTCTTGCGTGCGACCGCAGACCTTTGGGACAGCCCCGAAAACGCGCCCGAGGTGGCTCACACCCTTTGGGAGGAGATCAACTACCGAGAGGGCTACCGCATTATTCCCGAGGTCATAACGGCCTCCTCGGCCTTTGCTCTTGACGAGCTCGGCTGGTGGGAGGACGAGCTCTACCGCTCGCTGCTCTCGGCCAACGTATACACGCCCTCGGCATATCCGAGCGGCTGGAAAAAGGAGGAAGTCAAATGAACATTGCATACCACGTAATGCCCGACGGCATTGCCCGAATCGTCAGCGGCACGCCGCAGGCTCTCGGTGTTCGGGAGAATCTCACCTTGACCTTTGACGCGACCTGCGACAGCGCATCGGTCTTTTTCAACCGCCGCCGCGTTGATGCCAAAAACGGTATCGCGGTGATCTACAACGATAAGATCCGCGAGAAGAACGAGATCACGTTTCAGTACACGCAGGGTCGCACCGTTCACACGGTGTCTTGCGAGGCTCTGATCCTGCGCGACGGTGTTCTGCGCGGCGAGGAGGAGGACGTCGAGTCCTATGCCAAGCTCAAGCAGACGGTGATCTCGCTGACCGCCGCCAGCGAGTACCTTACAAAAAAGGTGGCCGAGCTTTCAGCCAAGGCCACCGAGCTTGAGCGCCGTATGAACGGCGCCGACACATTCAACTTTTGAAAGGAAGGAATGAAAAAATGAAAAGATTTATTTTGGCGGCGATCCTCATCGCCGCGCTGATCCTCGGCCTTTGCTTCAATGCCTATGCCGCCGAGCCGCCTGCCCTTGATACCGGCTACACCGAGATCGTGGTCACCGAGCCCGTAGAGACACCCGAGACCACCGAGGTAACCGAGACACCCGAGACCACAGAGACTCCCATCCCCGAGACCACGTACCCGACCGATATTATAGTCCCCGGCGGCGGCACGGTCGAGGAGGAGCGCATGGAGCTGACAGAGCTGATACACCGTATTTGGTCGGAAAACAAGGAGCTTATATTCTCCGCAATATCTGCGCTCTTTTCCATTATCGTGTGGATCCTTACAAGTAAACGTTACATACCCAAGATCTATGCCGGAATGAAAAAGCTGCTTGAAAAGCTGGCTGAGCAGAAGACCGACCTTGACGGATTCAAGAGCGAATCCGATAAAAGGCTTACCGAATTTGATAGAAAAATTGCGTCCTTTGAAAATTACGATAAGACCGCCGCAGAGGTGAAGGAGGTGCTTGCCAAGTGTCAGCTTGACCGCGAGGTGCTGATCAAGGTCATACAGATGCAGGCCGAGGAGCTGAACCATATTATCGAGATCTCCGGGCTTCCGCAGGTGCGCAAGGATCAGCTCTATGCCGAGTACCAGGCGCAGCTCAAGGAGGTTGAGCGACTGAAGGGAGAGGGCGCGAATGACTAAGCGGCAGGTCATAGCTAAGATCGTTTACGCGGTCGGTATGATCTGTGCGGTCGTGCCGCCGCTCATTGCCTTCCTTGACAATTTCCCCGTGCTGACCGAGCAGAATTACGGCCAGGCGGTCTCCTGGTTCGCCGTGGCGATGATCGCTGTCTGCTGTATCCCCTTTTGGCGCAGGATCAAGGAGTATTTCAAAAGCCCCGACACGGCGGTGCTGTGGCTTGTGAGCTTTATCATCTTTTCCGCCGTGAAGAACCTGATCGACGGTATGATCATCGTGGCCTTTTGGGGCCTGATCGGAAACCTTATTGCCAAGGGCCTGTTCTTTGCCGCCCATCGGCTCGACCCACCGAAGAAGAAGGAGGATGATGAGTAATGGATGAAAAGGATCTCTTTACGGTTAAAAAATCGGCTCGCGGCATCTTCAAGAACTTTTCGGTGATCCTTGCGGCCTTTGCGATGGTCATCCTCATCACCCTCGTTTTCGCGGATGTCTCCTTTGAGGCGACATTTTCGTGGCAGTGGGCGGTTAAGCTGGTCTTTTATCTTATTCTGATGTACGTGCTGTTTTTCTCCATGCAGAGCACGGGAGTGCAGGACGGTCACGCGCAGGATATATACGTTGAAACCCGCAAGAAGTACGATACGTTGCGTGAGTCGATCCGAACCGACAGCGAGCTTGAGACCTTGCAGGACTTTTGCGACGATTACATCGTTGCCGAGCTGAAGGCCGCCCGCACCAAGGTGCTTCGCGCTGCGTCCATCCCCTACACTATGTTTGCCGAGAAGTGGCTTGGAAACGAGGAGCCCCTGCCTAAAAATATCTCCTGGAAAAAGTGGCTGGCCATCTTTGTTGCCCGCCACCTCAAGCCCATCACTCTGACGCCCGATATGCTGCTCAATTGCGGCTCCCTCAAGATCGGACGAGCTCCTCTCGGTGCCACTCCTGCGACCCGTCTCGCTCTGCGCACGGTTCAGAAGATGATCCCGAGAACGGCGATGACCTTCCTCGTGACCGATATCGCGGTCAACGTGATCACAAATCCGAGCTGGGAGACCTTGATCACCGGTCTTATGATGTGCTTTGTGGGCGTGATGTGCGCCTACGAGGGCTATGAGTCGGGCTATAAAAACATTGTGGACGATACGGTCAGGTATATCGACCGTCAGGTTAATATACTGTCGCAGTACGTTATTTGGATAGAAAAAAGGGGGATAATCAATGAGAAACAAATTGAGGCGCCTGATCGACCCGCTGACGAAAAGGGAAGTGGAGAAGATTCGGGAGGACGGTGCTTTTAGTGCTTGTCAACGAAGAAACGCAATACACGAACAAGACACAAAAAGCCGAAAAACCCTTTGTTTTCAATGGATTCAGTTCACGAAGAGATAATTTTACCCTTTGGGGGATTATCAAAATTACAGCACTCACGCAAGTGGGTGCTGTTTTTTGTCTCTTCGAGAACAGTTATGATTGCCCTTCGGGCAAGTTATGAGTTTAAAGAGGCTTCGCCTCGTTATGATGCCATATGGGCAGTTTGATGCAACACGGGCAATCATATCATAACTTTTGCCGAAGGCAAAATCATCACGCTTGCGAAGCAAGCTCATAACTGCAAACTTTTTTCTCTGCCGTCCTATTTACTTTTCACCGTTTTTATGGTATAATACAACTAATAGATAAACTTGAATTTGTAAGGTAAGCCATATATGATGAACGTAAAAAAAGTTAAATTGGGACATTCTGATGTAAAGAGAATTTATTTCGAGTCCTTTCCCAAAAGCGAACGAATGCCGTTTCCACTGATGGTAGCCATGTCAAAGCTCTGGAATACGGATTTTCTCAGCTTTTATGAGGAAGATACATTGTGCGGTTTTGTCTACTTGGCTCACAATCGAAAAATTGTATTCGTAATGTTCTTTGCCGTGGATGCTGCACTCCGTTCTAAAGGATTCGGCAGTGCTATTTTGCAAGAAATACAAAAGAAGTACCCAACTAAAAAAATCATTATTTCCATCGAGCCTTGTGATGAAACTGCTCCCGACATTGAAATCAGAAAAAAGAGAAAAGCCTTTTATCTGCGAAACGGATACAAAGAAACGGGATATATGATTAAATTAGCAGGTGTTGTTCAGGAAATTATCATAGCAAACGGCGAATTTAATAAATCACAATTCAAGCGTTTCTTTGTTCTGTATAGCAATGGAACTATGTGGCCAAGAATATGGAAACAATCAGAATAATATCCGACAAATTCCAATTTGTCGAGCTGAATAGGCGTTAAGCGTTGGTGTGATTTTGGTGCAAATTTGGTGCAACA
>JAFTOB010000112.1 GCA_017451545.1 Clostridia bacterium
ACCCGCTAACCCCCACCCACTCCCCCGACTGCTTCGCATACTTCGCAGTCGACCCCTCGCGCCCCCCGAGGGGTATGGGTAAGATACCTGTGGTTGGTTGCTTGGCGGTTAGGGTGAAATCTGTTTAACCGCCTTCAAATTCCGATCTGTCGGCGAGTGCAATTCAGATAAAGCAAAGGGGCTGAATCGTTCAGCCCCTTTGAGGGTTTATTATTCCTGATTTTCGATATACCGCTTGGCTTGGGTGGAGAAGAGCTCGAAGTAGCGTCCCTTTTGCTCCATCAGCTCACGGTGGGTGCCTGTTTCGATGACCTTGCCGTACTCAAGCACAACGATAAGGCTTGCCACGGTGGCGCTGGAGAGGCGGTGGGAGACGAAGATCGTGGTCTTATCGGCGCGGAGACGGTCGAATTGGTTGAAGATCTCCTGCTCGGCAATGGCGTCGAGGGCGGCGGTGGGCTCGTCGAGGATGAGAATATCCGAGTCGGCGTAGAAGGCGCGCGCTACGGCGATCTTTTGCCACTGACCGCCCGAAAGCTCGGTGCCGTTCTGCTCAAAAATGCGCATCAGCGGCGTGTCGTAGCCGTCGGGAAGGGTACTTACGTAGCCGTCCACGTTGCTCTGCACGGCCGCGTTCTTGATCTCCTGCTCGTCATAGGGCTTGTGGATGTCGCCAAAGGCGATATTTTCGCCCACCGTGAAGGCGTATTTGCCGAAATCCTGGAAGATGATGCCAAATATCGAGTAGAGCTCGGATACGTCGTACTCGCGCAGATCGCGCCCGTCGAGGAGAATGCGACCCTCGGTGGGATCGTAAAGTCTCGTCAGAAGCTTGATCAGAGTGGTCTTGCCCGCACCGTTGAGTCCCACGAGCACTACGGTCTCGCCCGGGCGGAAGGTCAGATTTATGTCCTCGAGAACATAACGGTCGCTGCCCGGATACTTGAAGTAGACGTGCTCGAAGACCAGCGTGTGGGGCGAGTTTTTCGCCACGTGCTCGGGCTTTTCCTTAATGGGAACGACGGTCTGCTTCTCGCGTGTGAAGGAGATCAGGTTGTCAATAAAGAGGGTGCCCTCGTAAACGGTGGCCGAGGTGGAGATCAGGGATGTGACGCAGGTGGCAATGGAGACCACAGCCCCCGTGTAGAGCGAATAGTCGCCGATCATGATCTCGCCGTAGAATACCTTCATTGCGATGAGCAGGTAAAAGGCCATATTCGTGAGGGCCGAGATGATTATAATGACGATATGCCAGAAGCTTTCCTGCAAAATCAGCCGCCGCAGTCCGCGGTAGTAGACGTTAAAGACCTCTTTGTAGCGGTCGATGAAGGTGTCGGAGAGGTCGTACATTCGGATCTCCTTGACCACGTCCTTGTCCACCATTTTGTTGGCGTAGTAGTTCATTTGCCGACGCTCCTTGGAGCGGTGGCGCATATATTTGAAGTTTTTGCGGCGGTAGATGAAGTTGATAATGGCCGAGGGAATGGAAACGGCGATGATGACGATGACGCCCCACCACATATCGGGAGCCGAGGCCAGCACCAGAATATAGCTGACCAGCTCAAGGATGCGGCTGATGATGGTGAAGGTCGACGACAGAATGGAGATGGGTCGGTTGCCTGCCTCGCGGTTGGCGTTTTCCAGCTTCTCGTAGAAGCCGGGCATATCGAAGGAGGCAAGATCCAGCTCGCGGGCCTTTTCCATTATCTGCAGGCGGACGGTGCGAACCACTTTTTCGCCCGCGATGCGCGTGACCGAGCCGTTGACGGAGGTCAGAAGCCGCGACAGTATGCGGTGAACGAAGAAGAAAATGATGAGAAGGAAGACCGAGGACGAGAAAAATTCAAGGTCGCCGCTGCCGCGTGCCTCGATGACCTCCTGCAGGGCGTTGAGAATATTGCGCGAGATCACCGAGCCCACGACGGGGAGCAGACCCGTCAGCAGGGCGATGAGGGACATAACGATGAGTATCCAATGTCCCGTGCGCCAAACGAGGCCGAAAATATAGAAAAGCCGGCCGAAAAAGCCGCCGAGCAGTTCGCGCAGATAGCGGGGCAGATCCCGCAGACCCTTCGGTTTTGCGACGCGCTCGTATTCAAATCGGGGCGGGGGGCCCATACCCATCATACAGATCATCCCTTTCGAGAGAAATTATATCAAAAGCCGATTACGGTGTTGATTTTTTGCGATTTTTCTGCTATAATTATTTTACCATCTTTTAGCCCCGATGTCAACGAAATGGGGCAAATTTCCGAATTTTGAGGTACTTATGAAAAACTGCTTTTATCCTGCTGACATACTGCTCCCCGATTTTTCGGTGACGGAGGGCTCAAAGTGGGCTGCCGTAGCCTGCGATCAGTTCACCTCCGAGCCCGAATATTGGGAGGATGCCGACCGATTTGTAGGCGATGCACCGTCCACCCTGCGCCTGATCCTTCCCGAGGTTTATCTCGATGAGGGAGACACGCGCACTCCGTTTATCAACCGCGCCATGGAGGAATATCTGCAGGGTATTCTGGTCTCGCATCCCGACACGATGATCTACGTAGAGCGCACGCAGGCCTCGGGCGGTGTTCGCCGCGGGCTCGTCGGTGCGGTTGATCTCGAATGCTACGATTATAAAAAGGGAAGCGACTCGCTGATCCGCGCCACCGAGGGCACGGTCCTCGAGCGCATCCCGCCCCGCGTGGCGGTTCGCAGGGGCGCATCGGTGGAGCTTCCCCACGTTATGCTGCTCATCGACGATCCCGAGCGGACGGTCATCGAGCCGCTGATGGGCGCACCCGCCGAGGTGGCGTACGACTTTGAGCTTATGCTGGGCGGCGGTCATATTAAGGGATATTTCGTCGACCCCTCCGACCGCGCACGCATCTCGTCGGCCCTTGAGGCACTGGCCGACGAGGATCGCACCGCCGCGCGCTACGGTGAGGGGCTTGCGCCGCTCTTGTTCGCCGTGGGCGACGGCAACCACTCTCTCGCCACCGCCAAGGCCACGTATGAGGAGATAAAGGCAAGGGTAGGGAAGGATGCCGCCGCGTGTCACCCCGCCCGCTATGCACTTTGCGAGGTGGTCAATCTTCACGACCCAGCCCTCGAATTTGAGCCCATTTACCGCGTAATGTTCGGTGTCGAGCCCGAGCACGTCATTGACGCCTTGAAGACCTACGCGGCATCCCTTGACGGCAACGCCGAGCCCCAGCGCATCGAGTATATTTACGGCGAGACCCGCGGCGAGCTGACCGTGAGCTCCCCTGCGCAGCAGCTTCCCGTCGGCACTCTGCAGACCTTTATTGACGAATACATAAAGAGGAATCCGGGCGTGACGGTGGATTACATCCACGGCGTGGATTCTACCGAAAAGCTGGCGCAGAAGGACGGGGCTGTCGGATTTATTTTTGAGGGAATGGCCAAGGACAGCCTCTTTAAGACCGTAATGCTGGACGGCGCCCTGCCCCGCAAGACCTTCTCCATGGGCCACGCCCGCGACAAGCGATTCTACCTCGAGGCGCGCAAAATAAAAAATTGAGGAGATAAATATGACTCTTAAAAGCACAACTACCATCACCGAGGAGGCGTTGGTTGATTTCAACAGAAGCCACGCGCGGACTCATAAATTGGGACTTTTCGTGGTCTACGCCATAGTTACCTTTATCAGCGTTGCCACCTCGGTCTATTACGCGATCTTTTGCGCCACCTACGACGTGGACGTCAATTACGCCATCTTCGTCTGGACCGCCGTAGTCGTTTTGTTTTGCGGCTTTTACCTGTTTTATTGGACGGTTCTGGTCAAAAAGCTGGCAAAGAAAAGCAAGCTGTTGGGTGCGCGAGTCGAGTATGAATTTGACGAGGAAAAGCTGACCGAGGATACGTTTTCCGATACGGTCAGCGAGCACGTGGAGCTGAAATACGGTTTTTTGGTCAAGGTCACCGAATCCGAGCGGTATATATATCTTTATATCAACGCATTTTCGGCCCACGTCGTGGATAAGCAGGGCTTCACCCTCGGCACGCCCGACGCGCTGAAGCAAATGCTGCGCGAAAAGCTCGATCCGAAGAAGGTAAAATTCAAATAAAAGAAGGAGCGTCACGGATTTCCGTGACGCTCCCATTTTTGTTCAGATCTCAAGAGTGTTATATTTGTCAAGATAATACTCGTAGACCGAGCCGAGGTATTCGTCGACCTTTTCGGTGTTGGTGAGCTTGCCGTGCTCGGCAATTACCGAAGCCATATAGTCCTTGAAGTCCTTGAGTCTTGTCTTTTCGCCCGTGTTCTCATAGACCGTGAGCGAGATCTCGGCGTTGATGAGCTGTCTGACAAGGGTGGGAGATGACAGCTCGGCGTTGAGATAGTTCTCGACGGCGGTGTAGTAGAGCAGGTTGAAGGACATCTTGTAGAAGACGTTCTTGTCCTCGGGGGAGAGCTGTGTAAAGGCGATCATAGCGCCCGCGACGTCGTCGCCGTCGTAGACCTTGCCGTCAAACTCGGCCAGCATAATGTCGGCTATGGATTTGACAAGGGGGCGAATGCCCGAGTTGCCGTAGATATCCCAAACCTTCTCGGCCTCGCCGTTTTCGCCTATCAGTGAGCTACCCGTCATAAGGGTGACTGTAAGTCCGGAGGCACCGTAGAAGCGGAGATCGAGGGTATAATCGATACCGTCCTGGGTGTAGATCTTAGTGTAGAGCGCGGTGAGCGCTTTCGTATCTCCCGAGTTTATGATTCGGCTGTGAAGGTCGCTTGCCTTTTCGTACAGCGCGAATATCAAGGGCATTGCGCGGCTCTGCTCCTCCTTGGAGGTGGAGGTGGAGACGAAGGTGAACACGCGGTCGAAGGCATCGAGAGTGTATTCAAGCTCCTTGAAGAGCTCTGTGAGGGAATCGGGAATTGCGACCTCGGAGCCGTTCACAGCCTTGTAGATCGCGTTGTAATTTCCGTATGCCTTGCCGAAATACTTATCAAAGTCGGCACGGTCGGCGTCGCTGAGCTTGCCGTATCCCTCCTCAAGAGCCTTCATAGCGGTCTTGAAGTCATCGAGGGCCGTTTCCTTGGCCGTCTTGAGCGAGTAGCTCTCCATGGCTATCAGAAGCTCGGTGAAGAGGGTATACACGTCATCGGACACCTCACCCGCGTAATAACCGTTCAGAATGATCGAGAAAGTGCTGTAGAGGTGCTGCGAGCCGTTGAGAACCGTGACGTTACCTTCGGCATCTCTGTAGCGGAAGTTGATGGAAGAAACGAAGGCGTTGAGCTCTGCGGGCGAGAGGGAGCAAAGGCTGTCGAAGACGGCCTCGATCTCGCTGCTGAACTCCTCGTAGAGGTCAGAGCCATCGGAGGGAACCGCGCCAAGCAGGTCAACGTACTGCGACCAGAGGGCGTTGACCTTATCCGAGGCCAGCGCGTTGCCGAGGTGGTAGACGTAGCCGTAGGGACCGTAGGTCAGGTTGTCGTAAAATAGCTTGTCGCACTGCATAAGGCCGTATATTTCACGGTAGAGCTCGACGTCACCCGTGCGGATCTGCTCGGAGAGCTCCTGCGCGTGGAAATAATGATACATAAAGGTGGAGGTATCGCATAAGAAGGCCTGAGTGTCGGCATATTTGGCCATATTCTGCTCCTCGTAGAGGGCTTTGACATAGTCCGTGTACCACTCGCCGAGAATGCCGGGGGCGGGAACGTAGCCCCAGAGCTTTTCGCTGATCTCGGTCTTACCGTTGGGTCTGTTGTAGAAGTAGTGGGCGTAGATGATGTCGAAGTAATCGTCCTTGGCGCGCCAGGAGGAGGCTCCGTAGTAGAGCTCGTTGAAGCCCGCGCCCACGAAATCGCTGATGGCGATCTTGTCCGCGGCTACCGAGATCTGGAGATCGTAGTCCTTCAGAGTATCGACCGTCCAATCCTCGGGAATATCCTTCAGCGCATCGTAAACGCTCAGCATATGCTCAAGCATGGGCGTGATGCGGTCGATGGTCTCGGGTGTGTGGGCCATTATGGCATCGGAGATCTTCAGGTCGCCGAGCATAGTCTCGTCGCCGAACTCTTCTCTGAAGGTGTTGAGCAGGGCGGCGTAATAGTTGAACATATCCTCGGGGTCGCGAAGGTTTTTGATGGCGGTCTCGATGGCCTCGTAGCTTTCACCGACGATCTGAAGATAGCCTGCGTCGGTGATCAGGAAGGCATCCGAAAACTCGGCGGCCGCAGCTCTGTACACCTTCGTCAGGTGGACGGTGGCGGGGCGCACCACGTTCAGCAGGGCCTTCTTGTCAACGGCCGATTTATCGAAGGGGGAGAGCTCCAGGTATTCCTCGACGGCGTCGAGGGCCGAGTTGCCCAGCTCTTCGCTGATCTCGGGGGTGCGGTCGCCGCTCCAATCAAGGCCCGAGCATTGCTTGGCGATCTCGTCGATGAGATAGACGGTGCTGTAGGATACCTCAATGGGAAATTCAAAGGAGCGTCCGAGATAAGAGACCTTTATGATCTGCTGAACGGGAGCTCCGCGGTCGGCGATGGTGACCTTTGCGGGCTCGTAGCCGCTGACCATATCCTTGGTGAGCGGAACGGATTTTGAGAAGGTGGAGGGGCTTGCGGCCTTGACCGTAAGGTATCCGCCGCCGAGATTCAGCTCGGTCTCGTGGTTTGCGTAGTCGGTTTTTGCGGGTGCGTGGAGAGATATGTCGGCGGGCTCGTGTACGGTGACCTCAAAGGAGCACTGACAGCTCACGCTCTTGCCGCTGTATTCCACGGTGGCGGTTGCCTTTCCTGCGCTCGAGGAGTCGAAGGACTTGACCTTCAGCTCGGGATCGTTGAAGGCGACGGTAAAGGAGGTGCCGTCGTCCTTTGTGATCCTCAATCGACCCTTTGAGAGGTCAAGGGTATCGCCGATAAAGTAATTTACTTCGTAGCTTTCGGGCACGGCTCTCTGAACCACGGCAACGGTGAAGGTTGCGGATTTGCCCTTATAGGACACCGTGACCGTCTGGGAGCCCAGGGTGTTCGGATCGTAGCCCGAAATCTTTACCCCCTCGTGATTCAGGGGAATGTAGCTCTGCTGACCGTCAATTACCACGGAAAGCTTGCCGCGGGTGAGGTCAAGCTCCTGCCCCTGCACGTAAACCGCGCGGGGCATATCTGTGCTTGCAATAAAGATTCCCGAGACCTGACCTTCCTCCTCGCCGCCGCCGCAACCGACGAGCGCCGAGAGGCTCAGGACAAGGAGTAAAGCCAATAAAATCAGCTTGATTCTTTTTGTGTTCATTTCAAAATCCTTCTTAATTTGTAGTAGCGACGGGCTCCCAAACCGAATAGAGAACGGTTCCGACGGGTGCCTTTGTCAGATCGGTGGCGGTGTAAGCAATCTCGGAGGAGTCGGCGCTTGTGGCCCAACCGAGGAAGGTGTAGCCCTCGCGGCAGGGAGCAAAGGCGGCATCGGGCGCCGAGATATTCGAGGGGCTTCCCTGCGCGATCTTGACGGACACGGGATACGTGCCGTCCTCGGAGAGGGTGCAGCCCCATATTACGGGTCGGTAGGAGGAGTTCCAGCGCTCGTTCCAATAAGCGGGAATGCTGTCTGCCTCGCAGTAGACCGTGGCCTTTGTGCAGCCGTAGAAGGCGTGACGTCCGATGGACTCGACCGAGCCCGGAATTACGATGGCCGCCACGTCAGAGCAGCCGCGGAAGGCGTAATTTCCGATGGCAGTGCAGCCGTCGGGCAGAATAATGCTCTCAAGGGCGCAGCCGTAGAAGGCGTACTTGCCGATGGAGGTGATATTCTTGCCGAGGGTGACTTTTTTCAGCGCCTCACAGCCGCGGAAGGCGTAATCTCCGATGGTTTTGACGCCGTCAGCGATAATTACTTCCTCAAGCAGAGGGCATTTGTAGAAGCAATAGTCGGGAATGTCGGTGATCCCACCGCCGATAGTTACCTTCTTGAGGTTCTCGCACTTGTAGAAGACGCGATTGCCGAGGGAGGTGACGCTGTCGGGAATGACGATCTCGGCGAGTCTTATGCAGCCCTGGAAGGCGCGGTCGCCGATGGTGGTCACACCGTTTTCTATGATGACCGAGCCGACAATGGGAATAGTCATAGCCTCGTCGGCAAAGAGCTCGCTTTCGCCGAGGTTCTCACAGCCGAAGAAGGCGTAGGGCCCGATCTCGCGGACGGAGGAGGGAATATGTACGCCTACCATAGATCCGCATTTGTAGAATGCCGAACGGCCGATATACTCAACGCCCTCGGGGATAACGGTCGTGCCGTCCTCGCTGAACCAGCAACCGCCGCAGTTGTAAAACGCGTAGTCGCCGATGTACTTTGTCGAGGTCGAGATGTTAATGTAGGTTACGTGGATATTCTCATAGAAGGCCGCGCGGCCGATATATTCGACCGTATCGGGCATTGAGATGGCCCCAAGGATCAAGCAGTTGTAGAAGCAGTAGTTGGCGATACCCTTGGTACCCTCCTTGATGGTCATTCCTCTGAAAAGGCTGTTCTTGATGCCGACGGCCCAAGTATTGTCCTTGTCGCCGATATAGATAACGTCGGCGGCGGCCGCGTGGGCTCTTGTACTGTGGAAGGCATTGGCTCCGATCTCGCGGACGGTGGAGGGCAGCTTCATATTGAAGAGGCTGGAGCACTCAAAGAAGGCATAATCACCGATGGTCTCGGTGACGTCGCCCAGATAAACGTCGGTAAGCTTGGGGCAGGATGCGAAGGCGTATTTGCCGAGAGAGATGAGGGCGTTGTCAAACGCGACCTCCCAAAGCTCGGAGCAACCGCCAAAGGAGGCGTAGCCCACGTATTTGATGCCCGAAAGCGAGATGCGCTCGATCTTCGTGCAGTAAGAGAAGGCGTAGTCGGCAATTCCGTAAACGCCGTCCTTCAGCTCTATGGAGGTGATATTCTTGTTGTTACAGACAACGACCCAGTTTCCGAGATAGAAGATATCACCCGCATCGTTTGCGATCTTTGTGCCGCTGAAGGCCTCATTACCGATCCGACGGAGGGAATCGCCCACCGTGACGGTCTCGATGGCCGTACTGCCGTAGAAGGCCTTCATTCCGATATCGACCAGAGTCTCGGGAAGGGAGAGCTCGGTCAAAGCGGTGCAATTGGAGAAGGCAGAGTCGCCGATGGTCAGAAGCTTTTCGCCAAGCTCAAGCTCCGAGAGGGCGTGGCAGTTGTAGAAGGCGAACATATCGATGCTCTCTACCGATGCACCCAGGTCTGCAGACGTCATGGCCGTGCAGTCCGAGAAGGCGTACTCGCCGATCTTCTTCAGAGAGTCACCGAAGCTTACCGAGGTAAGAGCGGAGCAGTTGGAGAAGGCGTATTCTCCGACAGAGGCCACGCTGCCTTCTATCTTCACGGTCTCAAGGGAAGAGCACCAGGAGAAGAGATAGGGGGCGATCTCGGTCATGGATTTCGGAATATTGACGGTCTTGAGGTTTTTGCAGCTCTGGAAGGCGTACTCTCCCACCGAGGTCAGACCCTCGGGAAGGGTAACGCTTGTCAGAGAGGAGCATTTTACGAAGGCGTGGTCGGCAATGGTCTTGACGTGCTCGCCCACCACGATGGAGGTTATGCGGTTGTTGTTAGCAAAGGCCTTTGCGGCAATGGAGGTAACGGGCTTGCCGCGGTAAACGCTTTCCATTACCACGTCGCCCTCGGCGGTTCCCGCGCCCACCAGCTCATACTCGGTGCGATTGTTGATGAGCTTGTAGCGCAGGCCCGTCTCCTCGGGCTTGAAGAGCTTGTAGCTGACCCAGGCCGAGGGCTCCTCGGCTTGGTCGCGGGGCAGGGTGCGCACCTCAATGAGATGCTCGCCCGCATTCAGATATTCAAGCGAGATCTGATTTGCTTTGGTGTTTTTGACAGCCTCGCTGCCGTCGATCCTTACGTCGTAGGAATAGGCGCCGGGAACCTTACCCCATCTCAGGGTCTGTGTCTCCTCGTCAAAGTTCAGCGACGTGGGCTCGGCAATGGTCGGCGCGCAGGAGAAAAGCGAAAGGGCGATGACGAAAACGAGCGTCAAAGCAAAGAATGATATTATCTTTTTCATTTTAATTACCACCCTTTCCGGCTTTCATTTCTTTTTTTATCCTGCGGTCGCGGATTATTTCGTGGGGCCACTTCCACTTGAACTTACGCACGGCAATGTCGAGCAGGAAGAGGACGATAAGTGCGATGGCCATAGGAATACGCGGGTCAATGACCACGTGGCGGTATTTTTCCATATGCTCGTATACCTGCCACGGATCCTCGAGCATATATCCGCGTCCGCCCTCGGCTATACCCTCTGCGTTGGCGAGGGCCGCGTCGGCATCGGTGAATGCGTTATACTCAAGGGAGTAGGAAAGAGCCTTGTAGGTCACGGATTCGGCCAGAACGGCACCGTCCGCGCCTATTTTCTGTGTAAGTATTTCGTGTATGCCGGGAGTCTTGACGGCGAAGGTGAAGCGGGTGTAGGCATCGTTCACGCCTGCCACCAGCACCTGAGGCTCGGGGGTCTCGCCGCCCACTGCGGGGCTCGTGACCGTGACGCGGATAGATTCGCCCTCGGCAAGCTCGGTGAACACGTTGAGCTTTGTGGTGTAGTTGTTGCCCTCGACCTCAAGCTCGATCTCGGCGGGGCGAATGCTTTCTCTCGGGAAGACCGAGAGGACGATGTTGTTGACGATGGCGGTACCCACGTCGCTGCCTACGAAATCTCCAGACCAGACTCCGTTCAGGTCGCAGGCGAAGGTGCCGACAGTACCCTTTCCGTAGGTCCACTGTGCGTAGATCGGCGTGTAGGTGCCCATAAGAACGACCTCTGCGCCCTCCTTGGCCTTTACGCCGTAGAAGCCGTTGAGCTCGGGCATAAGGTCTGCGGTTATTCCTGCCGTGATGGGCGAGGAGAGTGAGTTGATCCGGGGCTTGAAGGTAGCATAGTTGACGTCCTGGATCTTTGTGACCTCAAAGTCCTTCTTGATGGTGGAGGATGCGGAGTTGAGATCGTTTACGTCGTGGAAATTGCTTGCGGAAACGCCGGCAAACTCAGTAAGGAGCAGCTCCATATTCTTTTTTGCCGCGCTGGTGCAGTTGACACCTACCACCGAGGTGGTGATGCCCGACTTTGCATTTTCCTGGAGCCAATACTTGTAGCGATCGGCGTCGGTGGCCGAGGGCTCACCGTCGGTGATAATGATTATATGCTTGTTTTCCACGCCCGCAATGGCGTTCAGCTCTCTGTTTGCGCGCTCGAGAGGCACAGAGAAGTTGGTGCCGCCCACGCCGTCGGTGCTCATATGCTCGATGGAGGCGAGGATCTTGTCGCGCTGGGTACGGGCGGTGACGCCGATATGCACGGTGTGATCGTCCGCGAAGGACATAATGCCGACGAAATCGCGCTCGGAAAGAAGCTCGACGCATTCAACGGCTGCCTTCTTTGCGAAGATCAGCTTGTTTTCGCTGGCGGGAAGGGGAGATCCGTCGGGATTCGTGCTCATACTTCCCGAGCGGTCGATGATCACCATGACCGCGGTGGGAGGAGTGTAGTTGATGACCTCAACGGGAAGCATCTCCTGATAGACCGAACCGTACATATCCTCACGGGTGTAGGCGTTTGCCGTCCAGCTCTCATCGTAAGGATTGCTGTCGTACTCGTTGCCGCAGACGGTGAAGAGACCGCCGCCTATATCGTAAACGTAGGACTGAAGGATCTCGTCAAAGCCCTCGGGCATATCGTCGTTGGAGATATTGCAAAGAATGATCTCGTCAAAGGCGCGGAGCTCGTTGACGGTGGAGGGCAGATTCGGGTCGGTGATATTCATGACCGTCACGTTCAGCTCCTCGTCAAGCATAGTGCAAAGGGTCTTTGACTCATCGGTGTTGCTTTCAATGACCAGCACCTTGTCGAATATCTCAAGATACATAAAGGAGTGGAATACGTTGTTTTGCTCGAGGGTGTCTCCGGGGGAGGAGAGCTCGAATGACATCTTGTGAATGCCCGGAACAGCGAATTCGAAGGGGATGCTGACGCTTTGCGTACCCTCGGTCAGCTCCACGGGAACAGCGGCGCCGGCAATGCCGTTGTCATAGGGTATAATGCTTGCCGTACCTTCGTAGGAGCTTTGCAGAGTGACCGTGAGATCAAAGGCCTTGCCGACCTCGATCTTTGCGTCGGGGCGATCCATGGAGATGATCTGCACCTCGCCGACAGCCTCGGAATCGGGGAAGTAGACCACGTCTACCTCAATGCCCTGAGCGGCAATGGATTTTATGGTCTTTAAGGCCTCGCCGTCGGTCTCGACGGCGTCGGATATAAGCACGATCCTTGCGCTTTCGGGATATTCGAAGAGTGTGGCGGCGTAATTCAGAGCCGCCTCAACGTCCGTGGCACTGGTATCGGGCAACGGGGCCTGCAGGTAATCGGTGTAGACCTCGGACATATCGTCGGTCAGCTCGGCGGCGTAGACCTGATCGTATCCGAAGGTGACGACACCCAGTCTGAAGCCCTCGTTGTTATCGATAATAGCCTGAACGAACTCGTTTTTGTCCTGCTCGTTTTCCTGACCGCTGAAGGAGGAGTCCACAAGCACGATCACCTCGTTTTTATCGTTGGGGAGATCGTATTCGATGGTCATACCCGCCAAAAGAGGAATGGCGATGCACATAATGATTATGTGAAGGACCATGGAAACTATGCGGTTTCTCGTGCAGCGGTATCTCTTGTTGAGTCGGAAATAGGGAATGAAGGTGAGCAGAGCCGCGAGTATCAACAGTAAAAGAAGCCACGGATATGCGAAATTAATTTTAAAATTTGCCATGTTCATTTTCCTATCTTAATATTGCTCGCGGGTATGCAGCCACCATTCAAAGAACAGCAGAACAACCAACGCTATGGATAAATAGAGCAGAAGGTCCAGATCGGCCTGCTCTTTTTCGGGTGCAAAGAGGGGATTTGCCAGCGCATCCGCGCTGCCGTTGATGTTGCTCTCGGCCGCGGGGAGCTTGACGAAGAAGTTATCCATAAGCTCAAGACCCGAGATGGGGGTCTGAATTACGGTGTAGACACCGGGAGACTTCAGTACGATCTCGGCGGGGAATTCGGTCAGCGTGGTCGAAAGGCCGGGGCCTACCACGTCGAGAGATTCGCTTCTCGAGCCCAGAGTAACGGTGTCACCGGCGTCGAAGACGTACTGTGTGACCGTGGAGGGCACGAAGCATTCTATAAGATTATAGAACATAAGCGGGAACTCAAGGATAACGGGGAGATTGGAGAAGTTGAGGCTGAAGGACATAACGGCGATCTTGCTGTCGGGCTCGTTTTTCACGATCATAACGGGATCGTCATCGCAATAAAGGACGGGAGTGTAGCCGTCGAAGCTGGTGATGGGCGTGCAGCGGGTGACGGTTATGTTCTCAGCGGTCAGCTTGTCCATAACTCGGTGAGCCTCGCCTGCCGAAAGGGGAGTTTCCTCGGCAAAGCCGCGGAAGGAGGTGCTGAGTCTGAAGCCTGCGCCTGCGGGGACCTTATCGGGGTTGACTAAAAGCACGGCTCCGTCGCGGGGCAGGGAGGTGGGCATTTTCTGCTCGTAAATATACAGATCATAGCCCTCGGTGGCGGGAGTGTCGCCGACACCGAGCTCAACGAAGGTAACGTCCCAACGGTATCTCAGCTGATCCTGAAGGACCACCATAGCCGTTGCAAAGTAGTTGTTGGGGGTGGCGCTGTAATACTGTATCTTCAGGGGCTGCTTTTTGCCGCCGTAGAGGTAGAAGCTGTTGTCGTCGGCGAGGGAGTCGCTGCCCTCAATGCGAACGTTGAGCTTGCTGAACTCGAAAACCGAGATCTCCTCTGTGATTTCAAGCTCTGCTTCATCCTCGGAGGGCTTGCCGAAAACGATGGTCTGAACCTCGTCGTTGTCGCAAAGCACGTCGGCAACCAGATTGAGCTGCTCGTCCTTGCCGTTTACGCCGTCAATATCGCAGTAAACGCGCAGACTGCTGTTTTTGCCGAAGCAGGCCACGTCGATCTCAAATCGGATCGAGTTCTCGACCTCGATGGCGCGGACGTCAAGCACCGCCGCGTTCCAATCGTTAACGTCGCGGACAGAGCGCACGGTAACGCGGCCGGGATCCACGTATTGAGTGTCGGTGAAGAGAATGACCTCGGTGTTTGCGTAAACGGAGGTGATCTCCTCGGAGAGATTAATGGCACCCTCAATATCGGGGTCGCCGTAGGTGCAGGGGCTCTCGTATGCGGGATCGACAAGACTCATCAGAGTTTCGCGAACCTGTGCGCGCTTGTCCGCCCCGGCGTTCTGAACCGCAAAGGAGGCCTTCTCGCCCGCCACGATTACCGATACCTCGCCGTTTTCGTTTTCGTTGAAGATCTTGTCCACCTCTTTGAGGGCCTCGTCCACGGCGATCTCAAATCTTGTGGATCCTCCGGTCGTGGCGGTCATGGACGCAGATGCGTCGATGATTATCACCTTCTGGTCGAGTTCGGCGTTCTCCACGTTCAAAAAGGGCTGTGCGAGAACCAGCGCCGCCGAGGTAATAACGAACACCTGGCAGATAAATATGATTATGTTGCGCAGCTTGTTCAGCGGGATCTTATTCTTTTTATATTTCAAGCTGAGCTTCCAGACGTAAGTGCTTGAAATTATTTTGTTTTGGTAGTTGGGCTTTATTATGTAGATAATGATCAGCACGATCAAGCCGATAAGGCCCAAAAAACCAATCGGAGTCAACCAATTCATGCGATTATTCCTACCTTAAGTAATTCTTTGAACAGCATTTTTTCAATGGGGAGCTCCGTGCTTACCGAAATGAATTCCGCACCGCGGGAGGCGCAGAAGGAGCGGAGCTCTGCCTGCATATCCCGAAGCGCCATTTCATAGGCCTGCTGATTTGCACGGTTGATTCGTATTTTAAGGTTTTTCGGATCCTCCATACCGCCGGCCTCGCAGTCAATAAGGTTGACGCGGCCTGAGTAGACGGGATCGATCTCATCGGGGGTCAGGACCTGGATGAGCATTACCTGTTTTTTCTTGTAGCAGAGGAAATCCACCGCCTTTTTCCAATCGCTGTCGGTAAAAAAGTCGGAGATTATGATGGCCAGACCGTCGCCCGAGCCCATATCGTGGCAGCTTGTTACGGCGGCGCCGATATCGGACTCGCCGTCGAACTCCATATCGCCGAGGGTGTTTACGGCGTTAAAGAAGGCCTTTTTGCCGACGATGGTACCGAAGCCGTTCTCGACCTTGTCGCCCTTGATAAGATTGAAGGAGATCTTGTCCATATTATGCACCGACAGATATCCCAGCGCAGCCGCGGTGGCCACGGAGTATTCTGCCTTTGCGGGCATATCCTTACCCATGGACGCCGAGCAATCTATGAATATCTGAGTGTGCATCTGACGCTCGTCGGTAAAGAGCTTCAAGAAGAACTTCTCGAAGCGGCTGTACAGGTTCCAGTCGATTCGACGGATATCGTCACCGAGTGCGTATTCACGGTAATCGGCAAATTCCACCGTTTGACCGTAGGTGCGCACAAGGTGCTTACCGCCGAAAAAGCCCCTCAGATCGGCCTTGAGCTCAAGCGACATAGTCTCCAATCTGCTGAAGAATGCGTCGTTTAAAATGGGGCTCTTCATTATTTTTTACCGCCCCTGCCGTGCTTCTTGGTCTGTGCATCCGCCTGCTGTACGGCGGGCTTGGGAGCGGCAAGGCCGCATCTTACGGAGAGCTCCTCGATGATCATTGTGATGATCTCGTCGGCAGAGACCTTCTCTGCGACGGCCTCGAAGGTCAGCTTCATTCTG
>JAFTOB010000113.1 GCA_017451545.1 Clostridia bacterium
GATGAAATCTTGCTTCGCAAGGTTAAGGGAGGCGGATTTAATTTCATCTGAAGCCGCAGGCTGAAGATTTCATCCGAGTTTGCTCGGATTTCATCGTGCAACGCACGATTTCATTAAAGATGCAAGGCTTATGCCTTGATTTATTTGCAAAAGTGTGGTATAATAATCTCACTGATAAATAAGAATTTGCAAGTTAAAAAGAGGTGAAATAATAATGACTTATCCACCCAAAAGTGAGCTATATATGCAATATAGAGAAATGATGTTTGAGAAAGGTTTTTCGGAAGCGAAACAAAAAACAGGTCATTTCTTTCGTCAAGCAACAGAACAAACAGCGTTTGTTATTAACCTTGAAGATGATGAAGAAAGTTGCATTACTATATTGTACGGATTTGCCTCTACCGCATACATGGCAGGAGATGAAGAATGGTTTGTAAACCATGGCTCTGATATGGATGATTGTCAAGTGCGAAATATGCTTTGCATATGGGATACCGAAAGCGAAGCTGGTGCTAAAACAATCATTTCAAATTTTTACGAGCAATACAAAAATCACGTCAAAGAAGAGATTCTTGCTGTAAAGAAAGAGAGACAAAAAGAATTTCTTGCTCATTTTGCTCGCGCTCTTAAACCTCTTGGTTTCAAGAAAAAAGGGACAAAGTGGACAAGGGAATTGGAAAATGGAAGAGCTCTTACCTTTGATGCTCAAAAATCGGCATTCTCCGATCAGTATTATTTCAATGTTACCGTACACGAGGCATCAAATTTATACGCAACATATTCTTATGAGCGCGTTGTGATGTATGGTAGAGATATATATAATTGGCAGTTGATGACACAAGACCAAATTGAAAATTTAATTCAATACGCCTTAAAAAATTATATTGAACCTAAATTGAATTAGAAAGTACAAATTTGTAGAAGCAATATTGGTGTACTTTTAGTCGTTCTTACCTCACTTTACGCACCTTTTGGTCGCTCTTTCACAAAGAAATCCGAGAACAATGTTCTCGGATTTTTTTATCCCAATTTTCAAAAATCTGTAACCTCCCTGCCCTTTTCGGTGCTTATATGGGTGAGGCCTCTTATACCGACGAAAGGAGATGAATGCTGTGGATGACGAAAGGATCGTTGAACTTTATCTTTCCCGCGACGAGGCGGCGATAAAGGCGACCGCGGAAAAATACGGCGGTCGGCTGAGGGCTTTGTCCTTCGGTATCGTCGGCGACCCCGAAACCGCCGAGGAATGTGAAAACGACACCTATCTTGAGGCGTGGAATTCCATCCCGCCCCACGAGCCGCGCGGCTATCTGTACGCGTTCCTGGCGCGGATCACCCGTCACGTTTCGCTGAACCGTTGCCGCGACCGCGACAGGCTCAAGCGCCGCGCCTTTATCTGCGAGCTCAGCGCGGAGATGGAGCAATGCCTACCCGACCCCGATGACGGGACCCACCGTGCCGACGATATGGTGCTCGGCGAGGTGATCAACAAGTTTTTGGGCTCGCTTGACGAGGAAAAGCGCAACGTCTTCATTCGCAGATATTGGTTTATGGATTCCGTATCCGACATTGCCGAGCGCTTCGGGCTGTCGGAGAGCAAGGTCAAGACCACGCTGTTCCGTTGCCGTGAAAGGCTTCGCGAGCGGCTTCGAAAGGAGGGCTACACCATATGAGAGGAAACGAATTTTTAAATAAAATGGAGCTTATCGACCCTGCGTATATCGAGGCGGCCGATGCCGCGCCGCGCCGTCGCAGGCAGGGTTGGGTCAAGCGGGTCGGGGCTATTGCCGCCTGCCTCGCACTTCTGCTCTCCCTCGGGCTCGGCACCTATGCCTACGCCGCCGAGGTCAAGGAATACAACGATGCGGTGCGGTTTTTCGGCAGTAACGGGCTGTCCACCTCGGGGCTGACACGAGAGGACATCAAGGCCGTTTACCGCGATATCACCACAAAGTCCTTCACCTATTCAAAGACCGCCGAGGTCATTATGAACAGCCTCACTACAGATCAGATCGGCGGCTTTGAGATCCCACAGGACGCCCCCACCCCCGAGGACGTGGAGAACCTTTGGAATTACAAAAACTATACCGGGAAATATTGGGTCGATGACGAGGATGCGACTCGCGGGATACACTATAAGACCCGAAGTGTGTACAAAAAGGATCCTCAGCTCGGTTTTAACGTTCACGACAGAAGCTTCGTTGAAAAATATGACGGCGACACGCTTATCTGGAGCGTCTCCTTCTCCGAATTCTGGATATATGACGTATATCCCGTGTCCGACGGTGTGATCGCGTGCGGCCAAACACCCACGATCTCATCCTCCCAAAAACCCGACAGTTGGATAGCAAAGGTGGATGAAAACGGCACCGTTATGTGGAAGCATATGTTTGAAAACAGGCTCAATCGGATGGGTGTTGCAAGGCTTTTCGAGAACAGCGACGGCAGCTATTCGATAATAGGCCGCAGAAATTTCGATTATTTGTGCCTGGTCCAATTATCGGCCGACGGAAATGAGACGTATTTTAAAGAAGCCTATATGGGCGATTACGGGATCAACAAGGTATCGCGCATCGGCGACGGTTACATTGTTAAACTCCAACACTACGCAGACAAGGATCGCGCCCACATTATAAAGGTTGACAATGAAGGAAATATAACCGAAAAGTTCATTTACAGCAGCGAAAATTCATACTGCTTTGTGACGGATATGATCGAATTCAACGGTAAAATATACCTGTCTGCACACGCGGTGCCGAAGGTTGAGGAGAAAATTCCCTCTGTCGGAAGAACTGAGATCGCGGCAATACTCGACTATATAGACCACAGATTTAATATCTCAAGCGAGGAGCTGACTCCGGTCGTAAGGAACAATTTCACCGCTATGCTGATCGTATGCGACCCTGACGTAGGTACGCCGCAGGAATTTTATTCGGTCAAGGGCTCCTTTGGCGGCGAGCTGGCCGTGGGCGAAAGCGGCGAGCTTTTGTGGGACGTGGAGAGCATTACCACCGTCAATTATTGGCCGACTACAAACGCTTATACTTTCAGCGGTTCAAGCTACGTTTACCGCTACACCTTCGATGCTTCTGGCGCGCTTATCAGTCAGGAAAAGACCGGCGAGGTCGCATCGTTTTACAAATAATATCAAAAAGGGACTGCTTTGGGCAGTCCCTTGTATTTTGACCGATAAATTGGAGTTTAGCGGCAACGGCCGCAGCGAAGGCACGGGTGGCGTGACCTTATACCGCACACGATCACCCAATGGTGAACTCACCGACAAATCGAAGTTTGAAGGGTTCAAACGGATTTCACCGAAACCAATCTTAGAAGCGGTTAGGACAATGCCTTCCTCCGGGAGGAAGGGGGACCGCTTGCGGTGGAAGGAGCCCGCGTCACGATGGATTTAGCGAAACTTCATTGTAAGCGCGGCCTGAAAAAGAAGCCAAAATTTAGGTATTCCACACCGTTTCGGTGCTCCATACCCAAATTTTCGCTTCTTTTTCACTGAAGCAAGGGCCGCGTGTAGTATTTCGCGAATTGAGATGCGCGACCGGCGTTTCGGCGCCGGCTCCCGAAAAACTTTTGAAAAAGTTTTATCAAAACTTTCAAAGAAGAGCTCGGCTTAAC
>JAFTOB010000114.1 GCA_017451545.1 Clostridia bacterium
CCAAAAACGCACAATCAAATAAAAAAGAACCGCTTTTTCCGTCAAGGCCTGATGGAAAGAGCGGTTTTTCGGTAGAAATCCTTACGGATTTCAATTTTTATGTGCGTTTTTTAGACGCGCTCGGGCTCTCTGGCGTACGCCCGTACGCCGACGAGAACCCGATCACGCCTTCTGCATCTAAATGAGACGGCCCCTTTACATAAGCTCACGGTTGAGCTTTATTTTTTCTTTTTCGGCATTGCTCAGGCGGCTGTTGATATATGACGGGACGTCGTTGCGAAATAGCCGCTCGGAAAGTTCAAGATCCCATTCTTTTCTCTCCGCGTCGGTCAGTCCGAAGGAGTTGAGCAGGGAAGTATCCTTCAAACAGTCAAGGGCACCGAGGTAGTCCTCAAGTGCGCCGTCGGCAAAAAATGCGCTCGCCTGATAGATGCAATAATAAACGTATTTTCCCACATTGAGCTTTTCGCAAAGCTCTTTTATTTTTTGCGGAGACGGGCGGGCGTTTTTGAGATAGAAATAAACGTCGCAGAGAAGTCCGAGCTTCAAGGATCCGCCCGCGAGGAGATAGAGCGAGTTCATATCCTTGTAGTGATGCAGGCAGAGGGAGATAAATTCCATTTCGCCCGAGAGCTTGAAAAATCGGGTGCCGAAAAGCTCACATTCCTCTCGACAGGAGAGGATGAGATCCATATCGGCCTTTTCTCGGCTTTCGCCCCACATAACGTTTGTGTTCACGTCGAGGTTGACAAACGGGCAAAGCTTATTTTGCGTTTGCTTTATGTACGGCGCGGTTTGGTGGCTCATGGAGGTTTGGAACAGGATCTCTTTTCGGGAAAAGGGCTCGACCCCGCTTTCCGTCACCCGCCCTTGAACAAAACCGAGGGATGTGAGCAGCCCCTTGAGGCGGTCGGCATCCGAGCGGCGTATCAGAATATCGACGTCGCCCGATCTGCGAATGAAGGGATCGCCGTATGCGCCGATCGAAAGCACAGCCCCCTTTATCACAGCGTAGGGGAAATCCGCTTTTTCGAAAAACTCCCGGCAGGCGACGTAACGCTCTTTGACCGCCAATTTGTTCAGAGACCGTTCGGCGCGGTATCTGTCGGGAATATGCTCGCTCGGCAACAACGAAATGAGATGATCCGCACCGTGTGAATATAAAATCGGGAAAAGATTCTCGTTAGCCGCTTCGCCGCGGATAAGAGCACGGATATTATCGGTGGTTTCCTTGATCGTCATAGATGTTAACTCCGTTATAATTTTTGTGTTGAAAGCTGAAATTTCATTTTTATGATATCAAAAAAGTTAAATTATGCCCCAAAACCGACATAATATTTCATTTTTTTGAAAACATATTCTTTGCAACATTGAAAATTATGCCTTCATGTACTATAATTGTGGGCATGGAGGTAAGAAATGTTAGTGAGAATTAGATTTGGTCAAAATTTGAAGAAATATCGCAAAAACGCAAGAGTATCGCAAGAGAAATTAGGCAATGATATCGGAATGGGACAAAACAGTATAAGCAAAATTGAAAACTGTTATAGAAATACTTCGCTTGATACTGTTGGCAAAATTGCGAATGGATTAGGAATAAGCCCGTATATGCTGTTTATGTCAGATGATGATATATCTGCAAAAAAGCTGTTGCTTCAAAAAGAATACAGGAAGGTAATAATCATTATGTTATATCAGTATCATTTGATCGTTACTCGCATTAACGGCGAAGAATACGGCGATATGGGAATAGATACATACGGGATCGGTTTGACTGATTGCGAAAATTTGTCGATTGAGGATATAAGCACGGATAAAGATTTCGTTGATAATCTTGTGAATCTGTGTAACCGTTTTCAGGTCGATCCAATTCACCTCTTTGACGTGGTGGAGGATGCTGTGAACGAATCCGGTCAACCGTAAAATTTCATATCGCAGTGGATAAATTGCAGCTTTCTGAAAAGACAGTTTCCGTCGTCTCCGAGAGGGTCGCCGTTCAGATTTACAGCCTCGGACATACACCCGCGACCGCAGGCCGAGGAGAGCATACATTTCTCGCACCCGAAGCTGACGCCCATGCGCCGCTTGGCGAGGTCGATCGTTTCCTGCATTCTTGCAAGGAACGCGTCCTCGTTAAAATCGAGTATGTTGCAGAGCGTGTATTTCGGGTCGTAAAGTGTCTGGCAGGGTTGAACGTCGCCGTTGGGCTTTATGCCGATAAACAGATCCTCGGCGTTTGCCGAGTATGGGCATCGGACGGTGCAAAGCGGCAGCCTTGCTTCGACTCCGTATTCCTTGTTCAGGGTGTCGATGAGCTTGACGATTTTGATTTTTTCCTGCGCTGAAACGGCCTTGGCCTCCCAATCATTATTGGCGTTGCCCGATCTGTAGATAAAGGCAAATTCGGGCAGGCAGCCGACCGAGAGGGCGAGCTTGTAAAAATCGGCAACGTCGGCCAGGTTGTTTTGGGAAATTACCATTTTGAGCAATGGCTTTTTGGAAACGGGGCGGATCATTTTTGCAAATTCGATGGCCTTGTGAAAATGACCGACCCCACGAGTCTTTGCGTTTTGCTCCTCGCTCGAGCCGTCAAGGCTTATTTGCAGGGTGACGTTTTCGCGGGTGTTGATAAAGTCGATAAACCTTTGGTTTCTCGAAGTTCCGTTGGTGACAAAGCCGACCTCGTACTCAGGATAGCGCGAAAGGAGCTCGAGCAGGGCATCGAGCTCCGAATAGAGCGTAGGCTCGCCGCCCGAAAACAAAAATCTGACCGCGCCGTAGCGGCTGAAGGTGGAAATTATTCTTTCAACGTCGGCGAGCCGCAGCTCGACCGTCCGTCGGTTTGCCCCCGAGCGGTTGTAGCAGGTTACGCAGTTCAGGTTGCAGCGGTTCGTCAGCTCCGTGTATACCGTTTTGATATTCATGATACCGTAATTACCTTGTTCGCAATAGCGGCGGCGAGAAATTCAACCACGTCTGCCCGAATCATATCGGGAGTGGCCTCGTAAATTTCGCAAAGACGGTTAAGGAGAGTTTCAAGGTCGCAGGGATCCTCAAGGCAGTTGAGAATGTCGATCCCCGTTTCGTCAAAGAAATGGGTGTTACCGCTTTCGGGGTCGAAAACGGCAAGGGAGGTTTCGTCGGTAGGGATGTAATCAAGAGCTTCGTTCTTTTTGTAGGTCATGGTGTTTTCCTCTTCTTTCCATAAAATATAATGATAAAATTTGTATTCCGATGCGGAAACGGTTCTTTCTTTGCTGTATCCCGATTTTCTGCAAATTCGGTTTATCAGATACGAAAGAGCAGGGAGCCACTCGGGCATTGGGGGAAGTTCCTCGCCGTTCAGAAGCGTGACCTTTCCGAGGATGCCTTCCTTTTCGATGTCCTCAAGGCGAAAGGAATTGTCGCCCTTGCAGAAAAACTTGTTTTTCTCGGCCTTGATAAGCCTATGGACAAGCAGTTCGCCCTTATATGTGAATACCAATATATCCCCTATAACATAATTTGATGCTTTTTCGATGCGGATAATATCCCCTTCCTTGAGGAGCGGCTCCATGCTTATGCCGACGACTGTGATATCCGCGCTGTATCCCGCGGCGAGGCGCGCCGATAGGAGCTTTGAGGCTAATACACTATTCACGGCTGATCAGCTCCTTTACATAGCTCATATCGCTGTAATAAAGCTTACAGCAATTTTGTCGCGCAAGAGACGCAATAAAGCGGAGATAATCTGCGTTCACGGCATAATCGGTTATGGGAGATCTCATGAAAGCGGCGATCTTTTCGTTTGCCGTCATCGGGACTGTACAGTTTGTGCTTTCGGTTCGCTCTATGAAAAATATTTTTTCAACGGGGTAGGCCGTCGGCGCAACGTTTGGCGGATCGTAAACGAATCGCTCCGTGTGCGGCGGGTCGAAAAGCCTTTTAAGGCTCGGCGGCAGGCTGTTGTAATTTTTCAAGACCTCAATGCCGCCCGCCCGAAGATGAAGGGGAGTGGTGCAGGGGTGAATTGAAAGGCTTGCGCGGTCGAGTAGTATGCAATCGTCGGTTACGTAATCAAAGCCGTTGGCTGTAAGATATGATGCTAAAGTAGTTTTTCCGCTGTGCGTGGCCGCAAGGAACGCATAGCTCTTTTCCGCACGCGCGACCGCAGCACCGTGCAGGGCAAAAACCTTAGGGTCATATTGCTTGCGGTCGAAAATATACCGATCAATATCAGCAAACGGGTAATCTGTGCAAAAAGCACTCTCGGGCGTGATCACTCTGTAAGTATCGCCCACATTTTGAACGGTGACGGGAACGGCGTCCGACCTTTCGGAAGAGTATACTGCATATCTTCCGTAGCTCGCGGTCAGCAATTCTGTTAAATTTTCGCTGTCCGTCGTTACGGAAAACAGCGTTTGGTAGGGCATATTTAAATAAACTGTTTTCATAATACCTCGATCTTGCGTTCTTTTCCACATTATACCATAAACACGCCGATATTTCCATATTATGATATCATTTTTTTAAAATTATCAAAAAATATATTCATACTATTGCTTTTTTTGATATTTTATGATATAATTTGTATGTAAAACAAACGGAGGTTGATATGGCTAATTTAAAGTTATTAAAAGAACCCGGATACGTTTTTGATCTCATGCTTCTTTTCTTTTTGCATTTCAACGAGGATTGCATGGACAATTTTATAAACAAAAACAAAGAGCAGGAAGACAGAGCTCATTTTGAGGGAATACTGAAAAGCTTTTATCCTATATCCGATGATCTCTACGTTTTCTTCCACGCAGGGGAAAACAAGAATTGCTTTATGACTGCTAATTATTTTTACGGATATAAGGAAGATTTTGCATCGAATTACAGCGCAGGCACCTTGCAAAAAGCACTGTCTGATTATCCTGACGTTGCCAAAAGACTGCTTCAATTTTATTTTCACAAATTAAATTCGGAGGAGATCGAGTATTATATAGGCAATGAGCGCGAGCTGTTTCGCTTGATTAAGTCTTCGGGGTATTCGGAGCAGGAAAAGAACAGACTTTATGAGTTCTTTATGGATCCCGTTCCGTACATACAGAAGCTGCAGTACGAGCTGCTCGAAAAGGAGATCAAGCTTTCTACCTATTACGAAAAGCAGTACGAAAAAATATTGGAGGTTTATAGCCGTACAACATTTGAATCTTTGCGCGATCAAGTATCCGCGTTAGGTGACTATTTAACAAAGGAATCACAGCCTTTATATTTATCGTTTTGCTTGCTGAATAAAAATTGCGTGAATTTTGTGGCACTTGAGGAAAGTGCAGTTTATATTTTGGGATTTGATTATGCCTCGGTTATAGAATATATACAGCACAGAAAACATTCAATTAGTATTGATGAGTTCGGATTGGTACTTTCGGATGAAAATCGTGTAAGAATGTTAGATTTTATTCGAGAAAATGGAGAGGTAAGCAGGAGAACGATTGAACTTGAATGCGGTTTGTCGAGCTCTGTTATATATCACAATCTTACGATGATGACTCGTTGCGGAATGTTGAAAACACGTAACCAAGGTAAAGTCATATATTACAGCATCGATAATGATTATTTCAAAACTATTATATGTAGAATAGAAAAATATTCAAATAAAAATTAGGAGTACAATATGAAAAAAGAATGGAAGAAGCCGATTTTCAATACAGTTGTGGCGGATGCTTTGAAAATGCATATTCAAGCAGCCGCATGGTCTGGATGTAGATTTGGAAACTTCAGATAAACTTAATTAAAACAAGGGTCCGATTTGATTCGGGCCCTTGTTTTTCTATATTATTCGGGAATAAAACCTTCGGTTCTCAATTTTGTTGAAATTCAAATTCACCGACAAATCGGAGTTTGAAAGCAAGACATCATCGACACCTGTAGGGGAGGGGTTTCCCCTCCCGTGGAGAATGCCTTGGTTTGCGGGAGGGGGAACCCCTCCCCTACAGATAAATTTGTTCGATCCACAGCCGTAAACATCACGAGCGGTATAATATAATTCCGTAGGGGCGTCA
>JAFTOB010000115.1 GCA_017451545.1 Clostridia bacterium
TAATATTCCTCGTAATGGTCACGGTAATACTCTTTTCCGTCGATGATCTGATTCACCTCAACGTATTTACCGCCTCCGTTTCCCTCGGCAGGCTCGTCGGACTCTCCCTGTCCCTCTCCGGGAACGTCATCGGGCTCGTCCTCATCCTCGGTGTTATCCTTGGCCTCCTCGACCTTGATAAAGATCGCCGTCGCCTCTATATGGCGGTCGACCACCTTATCGTGTCTCGAAGGGTTGCTGTTGCCGTCACTCCAGCCGAAGAACATATATCCGTCATCGGCCACGGCCAGCACGCGCGAGGAATACTCGCCCTCGGTCACCGTTTGGTCGGCCTCGCCGATCAGGTAACCGCCCGCTCCGACCTTATAAGAAACTCTGAAATCCTCCAGAGGCTCTGCCGGGAAAAGCATTTCCCAAACCTCTGCGCCCGAGGGCAGGATTTCCATTTCGCTGAGAGTCTCCACAGCCGTCATACCACCGAAAACCAATACGAATATCAGGGGCAGGACGATCAAAGCTGCCGCAATACTGATCTTGACCTTTTTCGCATTCAGTCTTGCGAGGGCGGCCATTGAATCCTCTCTCTGCTTTTGTGCGATGAGCGAATCGTTTCCGTCAAGCTCGACCATGGTGATCAAGCGCTCCTCAAGTCCGTAGCTGTCAAGTCTTCTTGCGTTTTTAACCACCGTAGGTTTGAAAGCCAGCAAATAAAGCAGCACGGCAGACAGCAGCGTAACGGCGACGAAGGCGGCAATACAAAGTATTATGCCGTTCATCTCCATAAACCAGGATACTGCGGCGACAACAAATGCAACCGCTCCGCCTATGGCTACTCCGCCAAGCACCGACTTCAGCAGGGCTTCGCTTTTCAGCTTTCCGCCAAAGCCTTGGAAATTATTTTTTACACTCATGTTTTTAACCGTTGCTCTCACAAAAGTGAGCACTTTCCTTAATGAAATCGTAGGTTGTACCCAAGCAAAATCACATAGGATACAACAATACATCCTCAATTATATCATATACTCCCACAATTGTCAACCATATTTATTAAAGATTTGGCGAATTCTGTCATCAAAAAAGGCCGCAGGCGTTTCCGCCTGCGGCCGTGGATTTGTTCGATTTTAAGCCGTGATCTTATCGATCATTTTCCGCTTCAAAATCCGACAAAGCCGATTATTAGCTTTCGGATTTTATCAGACTTCATCCTTGAAGACTATGGCAGCCTCATGATTCTTTGTCCAATCGGAGGTGAATCCGGGGAATACGCCATAATCGGGCAAAGTGATGAAGTTGAATCTCTGAGCGGACGTATGGTATTCAAAGAAGATAGTCTGCTCGCTTGTCCAACCTCTGAAGGGACATCCTTTAAATCCACCGGAGGGAGGCGGGGCGATGTTACCAATGGAAAGCTTCTTGATAGCATTACATCCCTCAAATGCGCCGTCCTTAATGAAGTGGATAATATAGGGAAGACCCAGGTCTGCAATAGAGGAGCAATTATAGAATGCAAATGCGCCTATCTCGGCTTTTCCGGGATAATTTCCGCCGTCGGTCCAGACCTCCGTAGTGCTCATATCAAGTGCCTCGAGTCCGGTGCACTCTGCAAAGGCATAGTCACCGATGACCGACAGATATTCGCCGAATATAACGTCCTTGAGGCTTGTGCATCCGTAGAATGCATAAGCACCGATGTGATATACTCCGGGTATCTCAACCTTCTCAAGTGCGGTGCATCCGTAGAATGCATAGCTGGGCTCGGACGTGCCGTAACCGGATGCCTCCCAACCTATGATATCACCGCTACCGTCGTAGTCTGTGCCTTCGACGGGAATCTTACCGAGCTGGGTGATGCCGGAGGACAGAGCAACCTCCTTCAGAGCGGTGCATTCGTAGAAGAACTTTGCACCGAGAATACCGGTGGCACCGTCGCCGAAGTTGACTGTCGTGAGGTTTGCGTTGTTTGCAAAGACGCCCTCAGCGCTTACATCGGTAACAGATGCGGGGATATCGAAGGAAACGAGACCGGTATTTGCAAACATATAAGGAGCAAGTGCGGTAAGACCGTCTGCCAGCTTGACAATTGTCACAATTATGAAGCAAAATTGGTAATTTGTCAACAGCGCTTGTAATTTTTATTTCAAAAAAACGAAGATTTATGTCATCTTACACAATGGCAAGCCCCGCTTTTTGTCGAATCTGCCAAAATGCAAATCCAATGCTTTACGGAAGCTCCCTTCCCTGTCCTTTTTCAGCAGTTTGAAAGCCCGCTCCCGCCTTTCTTGTCTTTTGCAATCGGCAAAAACACCCTTGCATTTTACGGAAATACAGAAAAACCGCTTTTTCCGTTAAAGCTTAACGGAAAAAGCGGTTTTAATTTAACTATTCACCGTACATTTTATCTGTACGAAGTGAATCGGCCTTTAGAGCTATTAACTTTTAAGGCTTTGATCAACCCTCGAAGAACTCGGGCATAATGACGCACTGAGCGTTGCCGCCCTCTTCATCTGCGCTGAAGAATACGTATCTGCCCTCAACGGTGGTACCGTCTGCAAGGTTTACAACGCCTGCAACAACGCTTACACCGTTTGCAAGGGTAACGGTGGTGCCCTTTACGGTTGTGCCGTCGTCGAACTTGACGGTACCGTCAGCCACAGTGATACCCTCGGTGGGAAGAGACTCAACTCCCTCGGGATAGGTGACGTTTCCTGCTGCATCGATAACGATATCAACCAGAATGGTTACGGCACCGTAGTAGTTCTTGCTGATTCCTGCGGGCAGCTTGGATACGCCCTCGGGGTAAGTGACCTTACCTGCGGAATTGATAACCGTTCCGTTTGCCAGGTATACGTTGCCCTCCTCGTCATAGGTGACGCCGAGAGGAAGCTTGTCGAGACCTGCGGGATAGGTTACGGTTCTGCCGGTTCCTTCAACGTACTTGGAGATGACGAACTCGAGAGTATACTTGACTGTGCCGTCTGCGCTGATGGAGATGTAGTCACCGATGGTTACGTTTCCTTCGGTGTCAACGATCGCGGAAGACTCGCAGATGGTGTGATCGGGAAGCAGGACGGAGCCGTCTCTGCCGACGATCTTAGCACCGGTCTCCTCGAACCACTCAAAGTTGTCGATCATATTCCAGCTTGCATCGTATCCGTAGGTGAGATAATCGTACAGCTGAGAGGCGGTGTACACGGGGAAGTATACGATGGTCTTGTCGGTCAGCTCTCTGAAGGTGGTAGCACCGACATCGAACGATCCGATGTCGCCGATCTCAATGTAGGTGAGAGCGGGGCAGCCGGTGAACATATCGGTCTTCATTTTACCAATGTAAGGAATATTGGGGAACAGAACCGTCTCGAGAGAGGTACAGTCAGAGAACATATTGGCACCCAGAACCATATCAAGGTAGTAATCGTAGTAGCTGTATGCATCCATAATAGCAGTCATATCGACGTTTACAAGGGAGGTACAGCCTGCGAATGCATAATCACCGATGGTGTCTACCATCTCGGGGAATGTGATATCCTTAAGAGAGGTACATCCGTAGAATGCATATGCACCGATATTGTTGATATTGGTAAGGTCAATGCTCTCAAGGGCGGTACAGCCTGCGAACGCCTCGGACTTCTTGGAGGTTCCGTACGAATCGGCGCCGTCGACGATACCGTCGTTATTGTAATCGTAGGGATTAATGAACTCAAGCTCTGCAAGCTTTGTAATTCCGCCAAGGTCAACTTCCTTGAGTGCGGTGCAGTTGTAGAAGAATCTCTCGCCGAGAATACCGGTTACACCGTCGTGGATTATGACCTTCACAAGCTTGGTGTTGTTCGCAAACAGACCCTCGACGCTGAGATCTGAAATAAACTCCGGAATAGTGAACTCAACGAGTCCGGTGTTAGCGAGCATGTAAGAGGACAGCCCGGTAAGACCCTCGGGAAGATCGATGGAAGCGAGAGAGGTACATCCGTCGAATGCGTGAGCACCGATGGAGTAAGGAGTGGTTCTCTCGTTGAACTTGACAGCCTCAAGAGCGGTACAGCCTGCAAATGCGGACTCACCGATCTCGGTGATGCTCTCGGTGATAGTGATCTCCTTCAGTGCCTCACAGCCCTGGAAGGCCTGAGAACCGATGGAGGTTACTCTCTTGGAAATTACAACGGTCTCGAGCTTCTTCGAATCCATGAACAGCATATCTGCGACGGTGCTCATGTTTTCGGGAATGCTGATGCTCTTCAGCTGAGAGCCGTAGAAGGCGCCGGCAGCAAACTCGCGGACGCTCTCGGGGATCTCGTAGGTCTCTGCCTCGTTGGTGGGCAGGTAGTAGATAAGAGTGTACTTATCGGAGTCGAACAGTGCTCCGTCCTCGAATACGAAGTCGGTATTATTGGTATCGAACTCGAAGGTTGCAAGGCTCGGGCAGTTAACGAAGGGGTTACCTGCGATCTTGCTTACGGTGGAAGGAACGTTGATGGACTCGAGTGCTACGCAGTTAAGGAATGCGGCAGAGCCGATGGACTCAACGCCGAATGCAAGCTCAACGGTCTTGAGGCCTGCGCAATCTGCGAAGACGAAGTCGCCGATGCCCTTAACGGTCTCGGGGATATATACCTCGGTAAGAGCGGCACAGCCTGCGAATGCATAGTTGCTGACTGCGGTAAGGTTTGCGGGAAGCTCGACCGCCTCAAGTCCGCTGTTCTGGAAGATGTTAGCACCGATGGTGGTAACGGTCGCGGGAAGAGCGATGGACTTCAGAGCGGTGGTTCCGCGGAAGATAGCGGACTCGGTAGCGGGATCGTTACCAAGAGCCTTGATCTGAGCGTTCTCATCGAAGGTTACCTCAGCAAGAGCCGAGCAGCCGTCGAATGCGAAGTCGCCGATTGCGGTGATGTTCTCGCCGAATGCGATGCTGTCAATGCTTGCGCAGCCCTGGAATGCGTTAGCGCCGACAGTTTCAATGTCTGCGGGCATGGTGAAGGTTTTCAGAGCGGCACAGCCCCGGAATGCGTTGTCACCGATGGTGGTAACGGAATCGGGAAGAACGACAGTCTCGACCTTGTCGTAGCCTGCGAGGAAGTTTGCGGGGATCTCGGTAACCGCGCCCGTGATGGTAACGCTCTTGAGACCGGAGCAGCCGTCAAAGAGATCGGGTGCGATGATTTCGATCTTCTCGGGAAGGACGATGGTTTCGAGAGACAGGCAGTTCTTGAAGGTGTAGGAACCGAGATCGCTGAGTCTGGAGCCCTCTGCGAACTTGATCTCCTTAAGGGATGCACATCCCTCGAATGCACCGATGTACAGGAACTCGATAGTGTGTACGCTGGCAGGAATGGTGATTGTCTCAAGAGAAGAGCAGTTGTAGAATGCACCGTCTCTGATGATCTCAACGCCCTCGGGAATAACAACTTCGGTAAGACCCGAGCAGGTCGAGAAGATATCGGTGAGCTCCTTGAGACCGGAAGGCAGGCTGACAGACTTCAGACCCTTGCAGGCACGGAAGACATCGGCACCTATTTCGATTACGGAATCGGGAATATCAATACTGCTGAGTGCGGTGCAGTAGAAGAATGCGTTTTCTCCGATGCTCTCAAGAGCAGAGCCCTCTGCGAAGGTTACGTTCTCGAGTTTCATAGAGTTTGCAAGCGAGTACTTACCGATAGACTTTACGCTTGCGGGAATAACGATGGCCTTGAGGTTATCTGCCTGATAGATCGCATAGTTGCCGATCTTGACAAGGCCTGCGGGGAGAACAAGGGTCTCACCCTGGAAGCGGTACATAGCGTAATCTTCAATGGAGGTTACGGTGTCGGGAATAACAACGCTGTCGATGCCGGCCATGCAGTACATAAGAACCGTTCTGTTCTTATCGAAAACAAGACCGTTTTCAACTACCATGTTCTTGTTATTGCCGAGCTTGATCTCGGAAATAGCGGGAGCGCTTGCGAGAATATTACCGCCACCGGGAGCCATAAGGCTGGTAAGACCCTCGGGAAGTGTTACCGTATGAAGCTTCTGACAGCTGTAAAATACGGAAGCGCCTACCTCGGTAACGGTGTTGGGGAATACAAACTCTGTAATTCCAAGGCTCTGGAATGCGCTGTTGCCGACAGTGGTGAGCTTGGAGCCCTCCTCGAAGGTCAGGCTTTCGAGAGCGGAGCATACGCTGATACCGTTGACGTCGATGTACTCAACGCTTGCGGGAACCTCAAATGCCATGAGGGACTTGTTGTTGTAGACCGACATGGTACCGATCTTGGTGCAGGTAGATCCCTTACCGACGGTAAGAGTCTCCATTGCGCTGTTGAAGTATACTGCGTAGTCACCAAAGTGCTCGACCTTGGGGAGGTTCAGTGTCTTCATACCGGAGCAGCCGTAGATCGCGTAACGGTTGAGAGTAATGGGAGCGGTATCCTCATCAAAGAGGATCTGGAGATCTGCTGCGGTCATCTCATAGAACGCGCACAGATTGAGAGCCTTAAGCTGAACGGGGAGGTCGACCTCAACGATGGAGGTGGACTTGAAGGGCACGTAGTTGGAATCCTTAACGGCACTGGTGCTCTTCCAGCCGTTGTACTCGGGGTCACCGATATCAAGGGTGGCAACGCCGTCCCAGTTCTCGATATCAGCGAAGATGACCTTCTCGAGCTTATCGGTCTTGTAGAATGCAAGGTTTGCAACGCGGGTTACGGTTGCGGGAACGTTGACTGTACCGGCCTTGGCTCTGGGGCAGAAGATAACGGTTGCGGGCTGGCCGTCGTCGTTGTTCTCATAGAATACACCGTCAACGCTGGAGTATCTCTCGCAGCCTGCGGCGACGTTGATGTCGGTAAGCTTGGTGCAGCCGTCGAAGATGGTGTAGAAGCCGGTTGCGTTGATACCGCCGCCGAGGGTAACAGCATCGGATGCTGCTGCCAGACGTGCGGGAAGCTCAATAGAAACGAGAGAGGTATTCTTATTGAATGCGTAGTCGTTAATGAAGAGCTCTTCGGTACCTGCGGTGAACTTGACCTCGGCAAGCTTGGAGCAGTTGGAGAATGCGTACTGACCGATGGTCTTTACGGTGGAGGGGATGGTCACAGAGGTGATCGGCACGTAGTAGAATGCGTAATCACCGATGGTCTCAAGTCCCTCGGGAAGGTTGATGGCGGTGAAGCCGGGACCGTCAAATGCATACTCGCCGATGTGCTTCATCTGAGAGCCATCGGGAACGATGATCGTCTTGAGAGAGGTTACGTTCTTGAACGCATTTGCACCGATTCTTTCAACTCTCTTTGCAAGAGTGATGGTTTGGAGCTTAGAACCGCGGAACACACCCTTGGTATCGGTCTCGGAGCCGAGCTCGAGAGCTACGTCGCCCTCTGCAACGGTTGCGGAGGTGAGCTTCTTGCAGTTCATGAACGCGGCGTCTCCGATAAACTTAACGTTTGCGGGAATCTCAACGGTGGCAATGCCGGTACCGCTGAGTGCGTAAGCACCGATGCTGGTTACGGATGCGGGAATGGTGAAGCTCTCAAGAGCTGTCATGTAGAAGGTGTAATCGCTGATGGCGGTTACGGCATCTGGAAGTGTGATGGCCTTGAGCTCGGGGTTGTTTGCGAAGGCGTATGCGCCGATCTTGATGTCGCCGTTGCCTGCAAACTTGACCTCGGCCAGGTTGATACAGGTGTCGAATGCGTTAGCACCGATCTCTGTAATGCTTGCGGGAATAGTTACGGACTCGAGCTTGGGATTGTACTGGAACGCACCTGCACCGATGGTGGTGATGGTGGCGGGCAGTGCCGAGAAGTCGATGTCCTTTGCCTTGGGATAGTACTTGATCTCTGTCTGAGCCTTGTCATACAGAATACCGTCCTTAGCATAAAGTGCGGGGTTGTTCTCATCAACGTTGATTTCGCTGATGTTATCGCAGCCGACGAATGCGGATGCGGGGAATTTGGTTACGTTTGCGGGGATCGAGATAGCTCTGAGCTGAGCACAGCCCGAGAATACGGAATCACCGAACTCGTAATCAACGGCCACGTCACCCTGTGCAAACTCAACGCTGGAAACGCTCGAGCAGCCTGCAAATGCAGAGTCGCCGATGTTAGCTGCGGTTGCGGGGATGGTGATCTTGGAGAGCTGAGCGCAGTTTGCAAATGCAGATGCGCCGATAGCTATGATGTTTGCAGATGCGTCGAAGTTAAGCTCTGCAAGCTTTGCGCAGTCTCTGAACGCGGAAACGCCGATGATGATCTTGCCATCGTCAAGCGCGGTGTCGCGGGTGAGAGAAGCGAAGGTTACGGTCTTGAGGTTTGCGGCGTTTGCAAATGCTGCCTCACCGATGGTAAGATCGGTGTTACGTCCGCCGACGAAGGTGACGGAGGTAATTCCGGTGCATCCGGCAAAGGCGTTAGCACCGATGCTCTCGACCTTATTGGAAACGGTTACGGAGGTGATGTTTGCTCTGTTGGCGAATGCGCCGTCACCGATAGCGGTGATACCGACGGGAATGGTAACGTCACCGGAAATAGTGATAGGCGTATACAGAATAGTATTGACCTCACCGTTGGTGAGCATACCGTCCTTGGAGCCGTAGACGTCGCCGCCGGCTTCAACACTCAGGCTCTTGAGCTTGGGGCACTCATCGAAGAGGGAGAGATCGACCTCTGCCATACGTGCGGGAAGTGCGATGGTCTCGAGCTTGCGCATATCAAGGAATGCGCCCTCTTCAATGACGAGGTCGGCACTGCCGCCTTCCTCGAAGGTGATGTTCTTCAGAGCCAGGCAGTGGAAGAATGCCTGATCTGCAATGTAAGTAACGTTCTTGGAAATGGTAAGATTCTCAAGATAATCCGCATACTGGAAGGCCTTGTTACGGATGGAGTCAACGGTCGCGGGAACGGTGAAGTCTCCCTTTCTCGCGATGGGGTAGTACTCAAGGTAGCTTGTGCCGAGGTAGTCGCGGATAAGGGCGCCCTCGTAAGAGGAGTAGATAACGTCGTGGCTGCCCTCGATCACACGGACGTTGATGGCCTCAAGGTCGTAGCATCCGAGGAATGCGCCGGTACCGATGAGGTTTACGGTGTTAGGAACGGAGAGGGTCTTGAGATTGGGGCAGTTCTTGAAGCCGTTCTCAAGGATCTTCGTAACCTTGATGCCCTTATAGGTCTCGGGAATGATGATGTTCTCTACGTAGAAGCTGTTGGGACCTGCGGTTACTCCCCAGGTTCCGTCAGCCTGCTCGATGTAGCTGATAGCACCGATCTCGAAGAAGGGATATACGTCGAGGTTACCGACCGTGGTGTACTTTCCGGTGCTCTTACCGTAGGCATCGGCGATCTGAATGCCCGAGCCGTCGGGACCGGTGAACCAGCCGAGGAAGGTACCCTTATCGCTGGTGGGAACACCGAGAGTAAAGCTGTCGTTGAACAGAACGTCAACGGTGTCCCCGTTGGTAATTCCCTGAACCGAGCTGTCGGCGTTGTAAATTACCTTGTAGGACTCTGCCTTCCAATCCGCATAAAGGACGGTATCGTCGTTAGCGGTGTAGAAGGGAGCGTTGTAGAGCGCGCCGTTACCTGCGGCTGCGTTGGGAGTGTTGTACCAGCCGTTGAAGGAGTAACCGGGACGGGTCACCTCTGCGGGAAGGACAACGCTGTCACCCTTGACAACGTAGACAGGCTCAACTCTGGCGCCGAGGCGGCTGTCGAAGATGATGGCGTAGACCGTGATCTCCTCAGTGACCCACTCGGTGGTGACGTCGCCGACGAATCTGACCGAAACGGTGTTAACGCCTGCCTTGGTGAACTTAACGGCGTAAGAGTTAGCGTCGCTGACGGTGACTGCGTCGCCGCCGTTGATCTTGATCTCGTAGCTGCCCTTACCCAGAACGGGGGTCCAGCTTACGGTACCGTTCTTGTATACCAGCTCGCCGTCGAACGCGAGGCTCTTTGCGACAACGGTGTCGCTGTATACGGACTCCTTGCCGTCGGCTACTGCCTTGATGCTGATCTCAACGGTCTGTCCGTTTTGGATGCCTGCATCAACGAGAGCGACGTCGAGGCTGTTGGTGTTGGCGGTGAACTCCTTACCGTTGATCTTAACGGTGTAGGTCTTAGCTCCGCTGACAGCATCCCACTTGATCACGTTGCCGCTGATGACAACGTTCGAGGGAGCTGCGAGGGTTGCCTTCTCGTAGGTGTACTCGGTAGCCTCGGAGAGGTAGCCGGCACTTACGGGAGTTACCTTTACGGTGAGAGCACCGGTGTAGCCCTTCAGGCTGTATGCGGTGCCGTTGACGTAGTTGACGGTTCCGTTGACGTCGACTACGTAGTAGGTCGCGCCGTTGACGGGAGCCCATACGAGGGTCTCGGTTGCGGCGTTGACGGTAACGTCGGTGACCTTGTCAAGCTTCTTCTCGCAGACGAAGGTCTTGGAGACAGAGCTTGCGTAACCGTTCTTGACGGCGGTAACGGTGAACTCGATTCCGCCTTCCTTCATCTCGCAGTTTGCGAAATTGTAGACGGTAGAGGTGCCGTTGCTTACGTAGCTGTGGTTATGGTTCTCATTGCCGCAGACTACGGTGATGTAATACTTGTCCGCACCCACGTCGTTGAAGATGAGGGTGGAGTCGATTACTTCAAAGACAGAAACTCTGTCGATGGCCTTTGCGTTGTAGCATCTGACGGTGACGTCAGAGTTGTTTGCGGTGTTGGTGGAAACTGCAGTGACCTCAACGGTGTACATTCCGGCAACCGCGAAGTCAAAGTTCTCGGTGGTCGAGCTTACGTTCTTCTCAAGAACTACCTTTCCGCTGGGATCGGTGATCTTGACGGCGTAGGTGGAAGCTCCGTCCACGGTGGGCCAGGAGATTCCGTTTGCGTTTACGCTTACCAGAGGTGCGGCAAGCTTCTCGCCCTCGGTCTTTGTCCATACGGCAAAGAGGGTGGTGTTGGCGGTAAACACAGTGTCCTCGGTCCAGACGGCTGTCAGCTCGTCGGCCTTCTCCGTGGCACTGATCCACCAGCCGCCGAAGGTATAACCGTCCTTGGTGGGGGTGGAAACGTTGTAGAGCTTTCCTCCGACGGTGGTCATATCATCGACGTCAGCTCCGTCAAAGCTTACGGTGTACTCGAGCTGTCCCGCTGCCTTCTCTACCCACTTGGCGTAGAGGGTGGTGTCGGCGGTGACAGGGGTCGAACCGAAGATGTAAGGAGTGGTCAGTGCCTCGTCGGTATACCAGCCAACGAAAGCATAGTTTGCCTTGGTGGGATCTGCAACGGCCGAGAGTGCTCTGCCGTTGACGACCTTTACACTTGCGGGTGCACCCTCGCCGCCGTTGGCGTTAAAGGTGACTGTGTATTCGGTCTTCTTAACGAATCTGATCTCCTTGTCACCGTAGGTGAGGGTCAGCACGTCGCCTGCAAGAGTTGCTGTCGCTGTGCCGTTGCTCTCCTTGGTGAAGGTGAAGGAGACGGTCTCGCCGGAGACGGTGTAGGTACCTACCCTTGCCACTCCGTCGTTGAGAGTGAACTGATTTCCGCTGTGCAGGTGAATGGTATATTCACCGCTCTCTGCGTCAAAGTAATAGACGCCGGTCTCAGGACCCTCGGTTACTGTGGTATCTCCGGGCTTGTTGTTGTCGGGGTCGATGGTCTCTTCTCCGCATCCGCTGCAACCGACAAGGGCAAGAGCCAGCGCCAGCAGAAGTGCTACCGCAAGCATTGCCGTATACCGGAACCACGCATTGGGTTTTTTCATATACTTTACCTCCTATTATATTGTATATGTAATTTTTTACATGAAATTTTTGACCACTTAAACTTCACGCAATAAATATCTTATATTATAATGCATAAGTCTCATCTTGTCAACGGAAATTGTTAATTTTTTTCCGAAAAAGCGAATTTTTGTGTCATTTTACACAATTTGAAACAGGTACTTTTATCCAACTTGTCGGGCCTCAACGCCTATGTCGTCCTTCCCTGTCCATTGCTGCGTTTTCGGCAAGTGTTTTCGTATCACGGACTTTTGCAACGGGCGAGAAAACGGCTTGCATTTTTGACAGATGTATTGCATTATTTCAGATTTCGTGTTAAAATATCAAAAAAGGCGAAAGGAGAAAGGCGATGAAAAGAAAGCTGACCATAGGCATACTTGCCCACGTGGATGCGGGCAAGACCACGCTTTCCGAGGCTCTGCTCTATATTTCGGGACGTATACGCACTCTCGGGCGGGTCGACCACAAAAACACCTACCTCGACACTCACGCCGTTGAGCGCGAGCGCGGCATCACCATATTCTCCAAGCAGGCGCGCTTTTCAAGCGAAAGCTGCGATTTCATCCTCCTTGATACGCCGGGGCACGTGGACTTCTCGGCCGAGACCGAGCGTACCCTTTCCCTGCTCGATTACGCCATCCTTGTGGTCAGCGCGCCCGACGGCGTGCAAAACCACACACGCACACTCTGGCAGCTCCTTGAGTTTTACGGCGTGCCCACCTTTATTTTCGTCAACAAGACCGACATATCCATAAAGCTTCAGGAAGACGTTGAGGCCGAGCTTGCTCGGGATCTCTCTCCCCACTGCGTGGCCTTCTTCGAGGCTCAGACCAAGCCCGAGCTTGATGAGCGGCTGGCTATGGTGCACGAGGAATTTCTTGAGAGCTTCCTCGCGGGCGAGCCCATCTCCGACGGAGATATCGCCGAGCTGATCTCGACCCGTTCGCTCTTCCCTTGCCTCTTCGGCTCGGCTTTACGCAACACGGGTGTGGACCTTTTGCTCAACGCCCTCGACCGCTACACCCTCTCTCCCGTCTACGAAAACGATCGGTTCGGCGCGCGCGTATACAAGATCGCCCGCGCGGGAGCTACACGGTTGACCTATATGAAGCTGACGGGCGGGCGGCTGACCGTCCGCGACGAGATCGCATACGTCACCGCCGACGGGCGGCGGATGAGCGAAAAGGTAGGTCAGATACGGCTTTATTCGGGCGAAAAGTTCGAGCAGGTGGACAGCGCGGCGGCGGGCGAGATATGTGCCGTCAGCGGACTTTCCGCCACCTACGTGGGTCAGGGGCTCGGCCTTGAGGGCGACACCCAAAAGCCCGTGCTTGAGCCCGTGCTGTCCTACCGCATAGTCCTCCCCCCCGAATGTGACCCCGTGCTCTATTTTCCAAAGCTCAAGGAGCTTGAGGAGGAAGAACCCTCACTTCACCTTTATTGGAACGAGGAGCTCCGCCAGATCGAGGTGCGGCTTATGGGCGAGATACAGACCGATCTTTTGCGGCGTATGATCTCCGAGCGCTTCGGCATCGCCTGCGACTTCGACACGGGCCACATATTATATAAGGAAAAAATTTCGTCTCGCGCCGTGGGCGTCGGACACTTCGAGCCCCTGCGCCACTACGCCGAGGTTCAGCTCCTGCTGGAGCCCCAGCCGGCGGGCACGGGGCTGATTTTCGACACACGTCTGCCCGAAAACGCCCTCGACGTCAACTGGCAGAGGCTCATTCTCTCCCACCTTTACGAAAAGACCCATCGCGGCGTTCTCATCGGCGCGCCGCTGACCGACACCAAAATATCCCTTGTGGCAGGTCGGGCTCATCAAAAGCACACCGAGGGCGGAGATTTCCGCGAGGCTACCCTTCGCGCGGTGCGCCACGGGCTTATGAAGGCCTCCTGCACGCTGCTTGAGCCCTACTATAAATTCCGACTTGAGCTGCCGAGCGGACTTGTGGGCCGCGCCATGGCTGACCTTCAGACCAAAAGTGCCACCTTTGAGATCGAAGCCTCCACCGAGGAGATCACGACTTTGCGCGGTCGCGGCCCCGTATCCGAGCTCCACGGCTACACCCGCGAGCTCATCGCCTACACCCGCGGTCAGGGCAGACTTTTCTGCACCTTCGACGGCTACGATCTCTGCCACAACGCCGAGGAGATAATCGAGGCCGCCGCGTACGACCCCGAAGCCGACCTTGAAAACACGCCCCACTCGGTTTTTTGCGCACACGGGGCGGGCTTTGTCGTCCCCTGGCAGGAGGTCGATGCCTACAAGCACCTTGACGCAGGCATATCCCTCAGCGGCTCGGCCGATACGGTCATACCGAAGGCCGCGTCCATTGCGAAAAAATATTCACTAAGCGACGACGAGCTTGAGGCCATAATGCTCCGCGAGTTCGGCCCCATCAAGCGCCGCCGATACAGTGAACCGAAGGTCAACGGCGAGGCGGCAAAGAAGCCCCACCGAAAGAAAAAGCTGACCCCACAGCGGCAAATGCTCATTGTGGACGGCTATAACGTGATCCATTCTTGGGAATCTCTGCGCGAGATCGCCGAGTTCAGCCTCGAAAAGGCGCGCGACACGCTGATGGATCTGCTGAGCAATTACGTGGCCTTTACCAAGACCGAGCTTTTGCTTGTTTTCGACGCCTATCTGGTAAAAGACGGGCAGGGCTCGGATTTTATGCGCGACGGGTACCGCGTTGTCTATACTCGCGAGGACGAGACCGCCGACGCCTTCATCGAGCGCACAATGCACGAGCTGGGACCCGATTACGGCATCCGTATGGTGTCGGGCGATTGGCTCCTCCAGATCTCGGCACTGCAATCGGGAGTCCTCCGAATGACCGCCGCGGAGTTCGAGGAGGAGGTCACCCGCGTCGGAAACGAGATAACCGACTTTTTACAAAAGCTCGCCAAGAGCCAAAAATAAAATTCATTTTATTTGTAAAAATATGTTGATTTTATGACGGAAAGGTGATATAATTAAACTTGACAATATATATATACTGTATATTGGGTTCTTGAAAGGGGACGGGGAGACCCACCCACGGGTCAAATTTTTTCACTCGAAAGGAACATTATTATGAACCTAAACGTTAAAAAGCTGATAAACGGCTGTATTTATGCCGGTGTCGGCCTCTTCGGATTCATCTTCATGGCGTTTGATCTTATTTTCGCATACGCAAGCGGATTTGGATACGATGAAAGCATGAGCCTTCCCAACGGACAGGGTACGGGCTACGGCTTTATCGGAATGGACGCCGCGGGAAGCGAGCTTGAATTTTTCAAAATTTTAGCATCCATCCTCCTTGTTTTGGCAATCATTTCTTTTGTCGTTCTTCTTTGCATTGGCGCCCTGAAGATACTTGATGCTGTCGGCATTGAGATCACTTTCCTGACTCCCTTCGCGGCACTCATTGAAAAGATCATCAAGATATTCGTTCTTGTTTATGCATGCCTCATCGCTGCAATTTTCCTCTTCACACTCATCTGGTGCCTCGCTAATTCCCAGTCGCAGTACGGAATAACCGCAGGTGCGGCTCCCGGCATTGGCGCATATCTGCTTCTCATCTTTGCAGTTGCAGCCTTCGCCGTTCCCCTTGTTCTCGACAAGGTAATGCCCGATCAGGCTTCCGGCGGTGCTCAGCCCAGAACGATTTTCGTCTGCTCTCAGTGCGGCAAGAAGTGTGCCGCCGGCGCAAAGTTCTGCGATGCATGCGGCGGTCAGGTCGTTACTAAGGTACAGTATCCCGTTGTCTTCGTTTGCTCTCAGTGCGGCGCTAAGGCTTCCCGCAACGATAGATTCTGCAATGCTTGCGGTGCTCCTATCGTAATGAAAGAGATTCGCCCCGTTACTTACGCCTGCTCCGCTTGCGGTAAGCCCGCAACCGCAGGTGAAAAGTTCTGCGGTGCTTGCGGCGGTCCCGTCGTTTCGAGCGAGACCCCCTCTCTCGTCTGCTCGCAGTGCGGTAAGCCTGCAGCTCCCGGTGAGAAGTTCTGCGGTGCTTGCGGCGGTGCTATTATCCAGAAATAATTTATTTTGATACTTACCCCTTTCAAAAAGGTAAGCCCTTCGGGATCAACCCGAAGGGCTTATTTCATTTTATGAAATTCAAAATATCGCGGAGAGTGTCGCTGTACGTAAAATCGTTGAGGATCTCGTGCCGCGCGCCCCCGTAAAGGATGCATTCCGCGGGGATTCCAGCGGCGCGGAGCTTCTTTTCCACGGTGCGAACGCCCTTACCGTAGCCGCCCACGGGGTCTTCCGCACCCGAGATAAGCAGGACAGGCAACTCCTTCGGCAGATTTTTGTACCACGCAGAGCGGTTTGACAGCTTCATGGCGCGAATAAGATCGCCCATTGCGCTGACGGTGAACTTGAAGGTGCAGTATTTATCGGCGTAATAGCGCTCACGCACCGACTTATCTGTGGTCAGCCAAGGGCTCGGATCGGCCTCCGAGGCCTCGGGGAAGCGCTTGTTATAGCTACCAAAGGCGAGGCCGTCCACCAGCTTTGACACGTGACGGTCGCCGCGAAAGAGCTTGATCAGCGAGATGACGGCAAGCCCCGCGCCTGCGGCGGGGTTGGGGCCGCCCGTTCCCATAACGATCAGGCGGTCGGGCTTGACGTAGCGCTCGGCGGCCAATCTGACAACGAAGGAGCCCATGCTGTGTCCCATCAGATAATAAGGCTCCCCTGCCCTGCCAAACTCGGCAAAAACGGCATCCGAAAAAGTCTTGACGTCACGGGCCATCAGCTCGTGGCCGCCCTTTTTGGCTATGTAACCAAGCTCCCCATCGGCGGCGGTGCCCTTGTGACCCAAGTGGTTGTGGCCGAAGCAGAGATAACCCTCCCGAGCCATGTCGGTCATAAAACGCTCGTAGCGATCTATATGCTCGGTCATTCCGTGAACGATCTGATAAAATCCCTTTATCTCCCCCTCGGGAAGATAAACTACGCCCGAAAGTGTGTGACGTCCGTCGCAGGACGGGACGTTGAAGCTTCTCTTTTCAATGCTCATATAAACCTCCATTTTTGCAAAACGCGCGGCAGGCGCGGACGGCTCTGTGCCAGCCGTCAAGCAGCTTTTTGCGGCTTTCTTCGTCAATTTCGGGGCAAAACACGCGACCCGTGTTGAGTTTTTCGCGAATTTCGGCGCGATCACGGTAGAATCCGACAGCCAATCCCGCGAGGAAAGCCGCTCCTGCGGCGGTGGCCTCGGCATTAGAAAGTCGGCTGACCTTGATGCCCGAAATGTCGCTCTGAAGCTGCATCAGAAGATTGTTGGCAGACGCGCCGCCGTCCACTCGCAAAGTGTCCACGGCGTGTCCCATATCGGCGCTCATAGCCTCGAGCATATCCTCGGTCTGGTAAGCGATGGCCTCAAGGGCGGCGCGGATAATATGGTTTTTACCCGTTCCCGCAGTAAGACCCACAAGTGTCCCGCGGGCGTGCATATCCCAGTGGGGCGCGCCAAGGCCTGCAAAGGCGGGGACGAAATAAACGCCGCCGCTGTCCTTGGCCTTGCGGGCAAAATATTCGCTGTCGCTCGCCTCGTGGATCAGCTTCATCTCATCGCGGAGCCAGCGAACCACCGCACCGCCGATGAACACACTGCCCTCAAGGGCGTACTCAATAGGTCTGCCCTGCTCTCCCGCCGCGATGGTGGTGAGCAGGCCGTTTCGGCTCTCCACGGCGCGTTCGCCCGTGTGCGCAAGAAGAAAACACCCCGTACCGTACGTGTTTTTAGCCTCCCCCGACTCAAAGCAGCCCTGCCCGAAAAGGGCGGCCTGCTGGTCGCCTGCGATTCCCGCGATTGGGAGGGTTGCGCCCATACATTCAAAATACCCGTAGACCTCGCTGCTGCTCCTTATCTGCGGAAGTATGCTCTGCGGAACGCCGAGCATTTCGAGCATATCCTCATCCCACTCGCCCGTGTGAATATTGCAAAGCATTGTGCGCGAGGCATTTGTGCGGTCGGTGACGAACACGCGCCCCTCGGTCAGCTTCCAAATAAGCCAAGTATCCACGGTTCCCACCATCAGCTCGCCGCGCTCGGCAAGCTTTCGCGCACCGTCGACGTTGTCGAGTATCCATTTGATCTTTGTTCCGCTGAAATAGGGGTCAATACGCAGACCCGTTGCGCGTTTTATCTGCTCTCCCCTGCCCTCGTCCTCCAGCCGCTCACAGATGTCCGCGGTGCGGCGGCACTGCCAGACTATGGCATTATAGACGGGGCGACCCGTGGTCTTGTCCCAAGCGATCACCGTTTCGCGCTGATTCGTTATGCCCACGGCGGCGATCTCGTCGGGATCGATACCGCTCCGCGCCACGCACTCGGTCAGGGCGGCGTACTGATTTGCGTAGATCTCCATGGGATCCTGCTCCACCCAGCCCGGCTGTGGGTATATCTGCGAAAACTCGTGCTGTGACATTGAGATTATATTTGCGTCGCGGTCGAAAAGTATGGCTCGCGCGCTGGTCGTGCCCTCGTCGAGGGCGAGGATGTATTTTTTCATCTCTGCGGACACCTCCGTTCCTTTTCTTCATTATAACACACATCCGCCGACTTTTCAACCAAAAAATCACCGCCGAAGCGGTGATCTTTGATCAAATATCGATTTCTATACCGACGGGGCAATGGTCGCTGCCCATAATTTCGTTCAAAATGAAGCTGTCTCGCACCTGACCCATCAGGCGATCCGACACCACGAAATAATCAATACGCCAGCCCACGTTCTTCTCGCGGGCGTGGAACATATAGCTCCACCAGCTGTACTTGACCGTGTCGGGATAAAGAGTGCGGAAGGTGTCGGCAAAGCCCGAGGACAAAAGCTCGGTGAACTTGCCGCGCTCCTCGTCGGAAAAGCCCGCACTACCGCGGTTGGTCTTGGGATTTTTGAGGTCGATCTCCTCGTGCGCCACGTTAAGGTCGCCGCAATAGATCACGGGCTTTGTCTTGTCAAGCTCCGTGATGTAGCCGCGCAGGGCGTCCTCCCACTTCATTCGGTAATCAAGCCGCGCAAGCTCGCGCTGGGCGTTGGGCGTGTAGACGCAAAGGAGATAGAAATTCTCATATTCAAGGGTTATGGCGCGCCCCTCGGTGTCGTGCTCCTCAATGCCAAGGCCGTAGCGCACCGAGATCGGCTCGCGCTTTGCAAAGATCGCCGTGCCCGAGTATCCCTTCTTCTGCGCGCTGTACCAGTAGCAGTGATAGCCCTCGGGGGCAAATTCAGCCTGATCCGGCTGCATCTTGGTCTCCTGTATGCAGAAAAAATCCGCGTCCGACTCGGCAAAAAACTCGGCAAAGCCCTTGGTCAAGCAGGATCTAAATCCGTTGACGTTCCAGGATATAAATTTCATTTTTTGTATTCTCCTTTTGTTCGTTAGGATAAAAGCCGCGATAAACGGGCCGATAAATTGGAGTTTGAAGTTTAAGCTAAACTAATTTTTGAAAGTTTTGATAAAACTTTTTCAAAAGTTTTTTGCGATCCAACGGCAACCCGTTGGTCGCCCGAGCACGGGCGAAAGACCTCCCTACGCGGCCCTTGCTTCTGTGAAAAAGAAGCGAAAATTTGGGTATGCAGCACCGACACGGTGCAAATACCTAAATTTTGGCTTGTTTTTCAGGCCGCGCAAACGAACGGTTTAACCGAATATTGCCACTGTAGGACA
>JAFTOB010000116.1 GCA_017451545.1 Clostridia bacterium
CCGTCATCCCCTCCGAGATCACCTACGATCTTGAGGAGGCCAAGGCGGCCGCTTCGCGCATCGGCTACCCCGTGGTTCTGCGCCCCGCCTTCACTCTCGGCGGTCCGGGCGGCGGATTTGCCTACAACGAGGCCGATCTGATCGAGATCGGAACCAACGCTTTCAGACTTTCTCCCGTTCATAAGGTTCTTATTGAAAAGAGCGTTAAGGGCTATAAGGAGATCGAGTTTGAGGTCATGCGCGACGGCAACGACCACGCCATCACCATCTGCGGTATGGAAAACATCGACCCCGTGGGCGTTCACACCGGTGACTCGCTGGTTGTCGCTCCCATTATGACCCTCAACGATCACGATCTGAAGATGCTCAACGATTCGGCCATCAAGCTTATCCGCGAGCTGAAGATCGAGGGCGGCTGCAACGTTCAGTTCGCGCTCAACCCCAACTCCAGCGAGTATTACCTCATTGAGGTCAATCCCCGCGTTTCCCGTTCCTCGGCCCTCGCCTCCAAGGCTTCGGGCTATCCCATTGCCCGCGTGACCGCAAAGATCGCCGTGGGTATGGCGCTGGAGGAGATCAAGATCGCCAACACCAACGCGGCATTTGAGCCCAGCCTTGACTACGTCATCGCAAAGCTCCCCCGCTTCCCCTTCGATAAATTCACCTCCGCATCCAACCTGCTCGGCACTCAGATGAAGGCAACGGGCGAGGTCATGGGCATCGGCTCCACTCTCGAGGAGTGCCTGCTCAAGGGCATCCGCTCTCTGGAGATCGGCGTAAACCATATCTACCACGCAAAATTTGACAATATGACCGACGCGGAGATCCTTGACTATATCGGCGAGTTCCGTGACGACAACATTTTCGCCATTGCCGAGCTTTTGGCCCGCGGCATTACCGTGGAGCAGGTTCACGAGATCACCAAGATCACGCCCTTCTTCCTTGAGGCCGTCAAGCGCATAGTTGATATGGAGGAGACGTTAAAGGCAAACGTCCGCGATATCGACACCCTCCGCGCCGCCAAGAAGATGGGATTCTCCGACAAATACGTGGCAAGAATGTGGAAGTGCTGCGAGCTCGACGTTTACAATTTCCGCAAGGAGCATAAGCTTTTCCCCGTATTCCGTATGGTCGATACCTGCCACACGGGTGCGTATATTCCGTATTTCTACTCCTCTTACAGCGGCGAGAACGCATCGGTTCTCACCGATAAAAAGAAGATCGTGGTGCTGGGCGCAGGCCCCATCCGTATCGGTCAGGGCGTTGAGTTCGACTACTCCACCGTTCACGCCGTCACCACCATCAAGAACTCGGGATACGAGGCTATCATCATCAACAACAACCCCGAGACGGTTTCCACCGACTACACCACGGCGGACAAGCTCTACTTCGAGCCCCTGACCCCCGAGGACGTTATGAATATTATCGAGTTTGAAAAGCCCGAGGGCGTTATCGCGTCGCTGGGCGGTCAGACCGCTATCAATCTTGCACAGCCCCTTCACGATCGCGGCGTGAAGATCATAGGCACCGACTGCGATGCCATAGACAAGGCAGAGAACCGCGATCTCTTTGAAAAACTCCTCTCCGAGCTGAACATCCCTCAGCCCAAGGGTGCCGCCGTCACCAATATCGAGGCCGGTGTCCGCACCGCGGCCGAGATCGGCTACCCCGTGCTCGTGCGCCCCAGCTTCGTTCTCGGCGGCCGCGCTATGCAGATCGTCGGCAACGAGGAGCAGCTCCGCACCTACCTCAAGACCGCCGTTGAGATCGACGAGGACAAGCCCGTTCTGGTCGACAAGTACATCAGCGGTAAGGAGGTAGAGGTCGACGCCATCTGCGACGGACGAAACGTGTTCGTCCCCGGCATTATGGAGCTGGTCGAGAAGACCGGTGTTCACAGCGGTGACTCCATCAGCGTTTACCCCGCCTTCAGCATCTCCAACAAGGTCAAGGGAACCATCCTTCAGTATGCAAAGAAGCTGGGTCTCGGCATCGGAATCGTCGGCCTTTACAACATCCAGTTCATCGTTGACAAGGACGAGAACGTGTTCATTATCGAGGTCAACCCCCGTTCGTCGAGAACCGTACCCTTCCTCTCAAAGGCCACGGGCTACAGCTTAGCCGACATCGCCACCGAGGTCATTCTCGGCAAGTCTTTGAAGGAGCAGGGAATATTCGACATCTACCCCGAGGAAAAGAACCGTTGGTACGTCAAGGTGCCTGTCTTCTCCTTCAATAAGCTCCGCGGTCTCGACTCCTACCTCTCCCCCGAGATGAAGTCCACGGGTGAGGCCATCGGCTACGACGATAAGTTCTACCGCGCACTTTATAAGGCCCTGCAGGCTTCGGGCATGAAGCTGCAGAACTACGGCACCGTCTTTGCCACCATCGCCGACAAGGACAAGGAGGAGGCTCTGCCCCTCATTCGCCGCTTCTACAACCTGGGCTTCAATATCGAGGCCACCTCGGGTACTGCAAACTTCCTCAAGAAGAACGGCATCCGTACACACGTTATGCGTAAGCTCGACGAGGACAGCGACGAGATCGCACGCGCTCTTTCCCAGGGTCATATTGCCTACGTTATCAACACGCGCGATATCGACTCGGTGGGCTCGGCCAGCGACGGCGCACTCATTCGCCGCTACGCAACCGAAAACAACGTTACCATTATGACCTCTCTTGACACCGTCAGCGTCCTGCTCGACGTGCTTGAGGAAACTACCCTGACAATTTCGACTATTGATTCGTAAAGGACTTGAAAATGGCAACAAAGCAAGGAATTTTTAAGATAAAGACCAACGTCCCTCTCACGGCGACCGTGTATAAAATGACCCTCGTGGGCGACACCTCGGCCGTTACGGCATCGGGACAGTTCGTCAATATTCTGCTTGACGGGCTCTTCCTGCGCCGCCCCATCTCGGTCTGTGATTGCGAGGGAGACACCCTGACTCTGATCTACAAGGTCGTGGGCAAGGGAACCGAAAAAATGGCAAATATGCAACCCGGTGAGGAGCTTGATATACTCACCGGTCTCGGCAACGGCTACGATCTGACCGTGTCGGGTGAGCATCCCCTGCTCATCGGCGGCGGCGTAGGCGTGCCTCCCATGTATATGCTGGCAAAGAAGCTCCGCGCTGAAGGCAAGCAGGTCTCGGTCATTCTCGGCTTCAACACCGCCGATGAGGTCTTTTGCGAGGCCGATTTCGCCGCCCTCGGCTGTGACGTGACCGTCACCACCGTGGACGGAAGCTATGGCACGCGCGGTTTTGTTACCGCCGCTATGAAAAACGGGGAGTATACTTACTTCTACACCTGCGGTCCCGAGCCCATGCTCAAGGCCGTCTATCAGGCCTCCGATACCTCGGGTCAGTTCAGCTTCGAGGAGAGAATGGGCTGCGGCTTCGGCGCTTGTATGGGCTGCTCCTGCAAGACGCTGACGGGCTATAAGCGCATTTGCAAGGAAGGCCCCGTTATGCGAAAGGAGGAAATTTTATGGGAAAAATGAGTGTAAATCTTTGCGGAATTGAGCTCGATAATCCTATTATCCCCGCCTCCGGAACCTTCGGCTTCGGCTATGAGTTCGCTGAGCTCTACGATATAAACGTCCTCGGCACCTTCTCCTTCAAGGGAACCACCAAGGACGCGCGCTTCGGCAATCCCACCCCCCGCATCGCGGAATGCACTGCGGGCATGATCAATGCCGTCGGTCTTCAGAACCCCGGTGTGGAGGCGGTCATCGCAAACGAGCTGCCAAAGCTCAAAAAGTGCTTCCATAAGCCGGTTATGGCAAACGTGTCGGGCTTTTCGGTGGACGATTACGTCTACACCTGCGAAAAGCTTGACCGCGAGGAGCAGGTGGGCTGGCTTGAGGTCAACGTTTCCTGCCCCAACGTTCACGGCGGCGGAATGTCCTTCGGCACATCCCCCGAGGCGGCGGCCGAGGTGACGCGTGCGGTCAAGGCCGTCACGAAAAAGCCTGTTATCGTTAAGCTCTCGCCCAACGTGACCGATATCGTCGCCATCGCCCGTGCCTGCGAGGCCGCGGGAGCCGACGGCATCAGCCTTATCAATACAATGCTCGGTATGCGCATCGATCTGCGCCGCCGAACCCCTGTAATCGCCAACAAGATGGGCGGCTTTTCGGGTCCCGCCATCTTCCCCGTGGCCGTTAGAATGGTCTATCAGGTCTCCCACGCCGTGGACATTCCCGTGGTCGGAATGGGCGGCGTCGCAACGGCCGAGGATGTCATCGAAATGATGATGGCGGGCGCGACCGCCGTCCAGGTCGGCGCACAGAATCTGGTCGACCCCTTCGCCTGCAAAAAGATCATTGAGGATCTGCCCGCCGCTATGGCAAAGTACGGCATCGAAAGCCTCACCGACATCATCGGTGCGGTCAAGTAAAAAATAAAAAGGAGATATAAAAATGGGAAAAGACGTAATCATTGCCTGTGATTTTGACAGCGCAGAAAAAGTATTTGCTTTCCTTGACAAATTCACGGGAAAGAAGCCCTTCGTAAAGATCGGTATGGAGCTTTATTATGCAGAGGGTCCCGCCATCGTGCGTGAGATCAAGCGCCGCGGACACAAGATCTTCCTCGATCTCAAGCTCCACGATATCCCCAACACCGTAAAGAAGAGTATGGCAGTTCTGTCCAGACTCGACGTTGATATGACAAACCTCCACGCCGCAGGTACTACCCGTATGATGGAGGCCGCTCTTGAGGGCCTCACCCGCGAGGACGGAAGCAGACCCATGCTCATCGCCGTTACCCAGCTCACCTCCACCGATCAGGAGAGCATGGAGAAGGATCTGCTCATCAAGGAGCCCATTGCCGAGGTCGTTATGCACTACGCCCACAACGCAAAGGTCGCAGGCCTTGACGGTGTCGTTTGCTCGCCCCTTGAGGCAGGCAAGGTACACGAGAGATGCGGAGAGGGCTTTGTTACCGTAACTCCCGGCGTCCGCTTTGCTGACGGCGACGTGGGCGACCAGAAGCGCGTTATGACTCCCGCGGAGGCTAAAAAGATCGGCTCGGATTACATCGTTGTCGGCCGTCCCATCACTGCCGCCGCCGATCCCGTCGCCGCTTACGAGCGCTGCGTGGCAGAGTTCTGCGACTGAAATGAAATATAAAATAGACCACGATTATCACATCCACTCGCAGCTCTCACTCTGCTCACAGCATCCGGAGCAGACCCCCGCGCGTATTCTTAAATATGCGGAGGAAAGGGGACTCAAGAAGATCGTTCTTACCGACCATTTTTGGGACGATAACGCGCCCGGTATGCCCGACGCTTACCGCGACGTGGAGTATGACCCCTACGGCGAGCTGCCGAAGCTCCAAAGCCGCGGCGAAAAAACGGCAAGATGGTACAGAATGCAGAATTTTGCTCACATCAGCCGCGCGCTTCCTCTGCCAAAGTCGGATAAGGTGGACTTTATGTTCGGTGCCGAGACCGAGCTGCAGTACGATCTGAAGCTTGGCGTGACACGCGAAATGATCGACAAGCTGGATTTTGTCATCATTCCCACCACCCATATGCATATGGAAGGCCTGACCCTCACCGAGGAGCAGATGTCGTCCGCGGAGGGCAGGGCAAAGGCTTGGATCGAAAGGCTTGACGGCGTGCTCAATATGGATCTGCCCTTCGGCAAGATCGGCATTGCGCACCTTGCCTGCGATCTTATCGCAAAGCCCCGCGAGAATTTCCTGCGCGTTATGGAGCTGCTCGATCAGAGCGAGATGGAAAGAGTTTTCGCAAAGGCGGCCAAGGTCGGCGTCGGCATCGAGATAAATCAGTATGATTTTGACGTGACCGAGGAGGAGCTTGAGATAATTTCAAGGCCCTTTAAGATCGCAAAGGCGCAGGGCTGTAAGTTCTATCTCGGAAGCGATGCCCACAGCCCCGACGGCTTTGATACGACGGAGCGACTCTTTAACAGAGCAATAGACACTCTCGGGCTCACCGAGAACGATAAATTTCATATTCACGACTAAGAAGGACAAAAAGAGACAAGGCTATTTAAGTGATCTCCTCGGCGCGAGGATCTTTACGGAGGATATTTAATGGAACTTATCGGTTGCCTGATCTGGCTGCTTGCGGGTGTCGGCGTGTTCATCGTCGGCATGAATTTCATGGGTGATGCCCTTGAAAAGAGCGCGGGCAGCGGGATGAAGAAGCTTCTCGGAAAAATATGCAATAACAGAATTTCGGGCGTTGGTATAGGTGCGGGAGTTACCGCTATCGTCCAAAGCTCGTCGGCTACGTCGGTTATGGTGATCGGTCTCGTCAACGCGGGCGTGATGACTCTGATGCAGGCGGTGCCGGTCATTATGGGCGCAAATATCGGTACGACAGTTACGGGTATACTCGTTGCGCTGAAAAACGATTATTTCAATATGGCCATGTATCTTCTCGCTTTCACGGGAGTTATGATGGGCTTTTTCAAAAAAGAAAGGATCAGGCTCTTGGGTGGGCTCTTCTCGGGTCTCGGTCTCATATTCGTGGGACTCGAAATTATGAGCTCGGAGCAGGCCTTCGGGAATCAGCTCGTAAAGGATATGTTCACGGGCGTGTTTGAAACGGTGGACTTTCCCCTTCTGCTCGTTCTCGTGGGTATAGTGTTTACGGCTCTCGTTCAGTCCTCCTCCGCCGCCACCGGTGTGGTCATCACAATGGTGGGCGCAGGCGTGCTCCCCCTTGATCTTGCTCTGTTTATCATCCTCGGTGCCAATATAGGCACCTGCGTTACCGCGCTTTTGGCGTCGGTGGGCGCGAATGCAAACTCAAAACGGGTCGCGCTTATTCATTTCACCTTTAACGCTGTCGGAACCGTCTTTTTCACGGCTCTTATATGGATCTTCCGCGAGCCCGCCATACAGCTGCTCACGTCGGTTTTCCCAGGCGGCGATCCCATGTCCGTTCAGATGAGAGTGTCGCTCTTCCACGTTATATTCAACGTGTCGACCACTCTGTTGCTCCTGCCCTTCGTCAAACAGCTTGTGGCCTTTTCAAGCCTCGTTATACGCGACAAAAGGGCCGAGGAGTCACGCACCCTGCGGTTTGTGGACGAGCGTATGCTCGCAATGCCGTCGGTTGCCCTCGGGCAGGTGAAAAAGGAAATGGAGTATATGCTCGGCCTTGCCTATGAGAATACCGTGCTGTCCTTCGCGGCTCTGCTCGACGGAGACGGCAAAAACGGTGAGCTCATCGCCGAAAACGAGGCGATCATAGACTTTACAAACGGCACTCTGACGCGGTTTCTCATAAAGCTTTCGCCCTCTCTTGACAGCTCGGGCGAGGCGACCGTCGGCGCGTATTTCCACGTGCTCAATGACCTTGAGCGAATCGGCGACCACGCAGAGAATTTTTATGAGATCGGCGCTGAGATGAAGGGAAAGGGACTTGCCTTTTCCGAGGCCGCGGTGAGCGAGCTCGGCGAGCTTTGCAAAACCGTAAAGAAAATGTTCGATATATCCAAGGACGCCTTTGAAAATCTCAACAGGGAACACCTCGACGAGCTGACGGCTCTTGAGGATCGGACCGACGAGATGAAGAGGACGCTTAACGCCGCACACTTCGCACGTCTTGCCGAGGGCAACTGCTCGGTGGATCACAGCCCCTATTTTTCAAGCACCGTCGTGGGTCTTGAAAGAGTTGCCGATCACCTGGTAAACGTCGGATACAGTATACTGAACCCCACGGGATCACAAAAAAACGAATATTAATTAATAAAATAAAACGGAGGAAACAAAAATGGAAGGCTACAAGAGAGAATTTATACAGTTCCTTGAGGGCGCGGGCGTTCTCAAGTTCGGAGATTTTACCGCAAAGAGCGGTCGTAAGATTCCCTATTTCATCAACGCCGGAATGATCAAGACCGGTGACGACATCGCAAAGCTCGGCGAGTTCTACGCCAAGGCATATTTCGAGAAGCTGGGCGCAAAAAAGGCCGTGCTTTACGGCCCCGCATACAAGGGCATCTCCCTTGCCGTTTCGGCAGCGGTCGCTCTCTCCAAGAAGGAGCTGAACGTGCCCTTCTTCTTCAACAGAAAGGAAGTTAAGGATCACGGCGAGGGCGGCGTTTTCGTCGGCTACGTGCCGCAGGCAGGCGAGGAGATCGTCATTATCGAGGACGTTATCACCGCAGGCACCGCTATCCGCGAGTCCATGGAGATCCTCTCCCACCTTGAGGGAACTCGTGTCGCCGCAACCTTCATTATGGTAGACCGTAATGATAAGGGTCAGACCGAGAAGGGTGCTATGCAGGAGATCGAGGAGCAGTTCGGCTTCCCCGTATATTCCATCGTCGACGTTTACGATATCATCGAGTATCTTGAGGAGGATCCCGCAAACGAGGAGAACGTGACCCGCATCAAGAATTATCTCGCAATTAACGGCGCTAAAGCTTGAAAATAAATTTTCAAGCTTTAGGGTTTTGTGGCCTTCGGCGGCTGAACACCGCCGATTTTGCACGCAAAACCGCCCACAATTCCCGAAAGGAGATTTTGGATCAAAGATATGAGAAGCCTTATAAACATAACCGACCTTACGGTCGAAGAGATCTATGACCTTATTGACACAGCGGGCGATATAATCGATAACCCCGAAAAGTACGCCGAAAAATGCCGCGGCAAGAAGCTGGCGACGTTGTTTTTCGAGCCCTCCACCAGAACTCGCCTCAGCTTTGAGGCCGCAATGATGGAGCTGGGCGGCAACGTCATCGGCTTTTCGGATGCCGACAATTCCTCGGCCTCCAAGGGTGAGAGCATGGCCGACACCGCACGTGTCATCAGCTGCTACGCCGACATTATGGCCATCCGCCATCCCAAGGAGGGCGCGCCCCTCGTAGCGGCGAAAAACGCAACCGTCCCCGTTATAAACGCGGGCGACGGCGGTCACAGCCACCCCACCCAGACCCTTACCGACCTGCTCACCATTGCGCGCGAGAAGGGCAGACTGAACGATCTGACCGTGGGCTTTTGCGGTGATCTGAAATACGGCCGCACCGTTCACTCGCTGATCGAGGCTCTGTCCCGCTACACGGGCATCAGGATCGTCCTCGTTTCCCCCGAGGAGCTTCGCGTTCCCGGCTACGTTATGAAGGGCATCATTATGGAAAACGGCATGGAGTGCAAGGAGACCGCCGACCTTGAGTCGGTTCTGCCCGAGCTCGACGTGCTTTATATGACGCGCATTCAGCGTGAGCGCTTTGCCGACCGCGACGAGTACGAGAGGCTGAAGGACAGCTACGTCCTCACCGCCGAGAAGCTGGACACGGCAAAGGCCGATCTTGCCATTCTTCATCCGCTGCCCCGTGTAAACGAGATCAGCGTCAAGGTGGACAACGATCCCCGTGCCTGCTATTTCAAGCAGGCAATGTACGGAAAGTATATCCGTATGGCTCTGATTCTCAAGCTGCTGGCCGAAAGAGAGGGCGAAAACGAGGCTCGCCGCACCTGCGGTGACGAGCTGGTCAACGTGATCAAGTGCCCCAATCCCCGTTGCATCACCAGCGTGGAGCAGGAGCTGGATCAGGTCTTCCGCCCCGTCAACGTGGAAAATCACATTTACCGTTGCCTCTATTGCGAATCCAAAGCAAAACACGAATAAGATGATCCCCGTGGCGAAACGCCACGGGGATTGCTTTATGCCGATAAATCGTAGTTTATTTGAAAGATTTTTTTCGAGAACCTTCTTGCAAGAAGGTTCTCGAGCTCTCCAAGAAACTTTAATGCATTGGTTAAGTTAAATGGGGAGTATATCTTTCAAAATTTGCTCGGTCGCAAATTTTGAGTAATTATTTCGTCCGAATTTATCGCGCTACCGCAGGCGCGCAGTCCGGTGAAAACTCCTCCTGGCGCGCCCTTTCTAAATATTACGATCAGAAATTGATTGTAATATCACCGTCGTGGCCGTTAGGAGGCGGCAACGCCGGACTAAGGCCTGCGTGAGCGCGTAAAAATTGGCGACACATTGTCTCAACCCGACCGGCCGAGGGAGGGTTGAAAATGTATCGTCACTTTAATGCAAACCCATTTTTCAAAGTTTTTTGAAGAGCTCGAGAAACTTTTTGCAAAAAGTTTCTCGAACAAAAATAAACTTCAAACTCCGATTTGTCGGTCTGTTAAATACAATAAAAATCGAAAACCGAAGGTTTTCTACCTTAATTATTCATTATTCATTATTCATTAAACGAAAAAGCTCCCCGAAGCCGCAGGCTTCGGGGAGTGTCAATATCAAAGGATATTAAATTACTTGGAAATGAGCTCCTTGGTGTCCTTGGCGATCATAAGCTCCTCGTTGGTGGGAATGACGAGAACCTTGACCTTGGAGTCAGCGGCGGAAACGTCGTTCTCATCGGAGGTGCGCTTTGCCTTGTCGTTCTTGGCCTCGTCGATCTTAACGCCCATGAACTCGAGGTTCTTTGCAACTCTTGCGCGGTAGTGGGGGTTGTTCTCGCCGATACCGCCGGTGAAGACGATGGCGTCAACGCCGCCCATAGCTGCGGCATAGGAGCCGACGAGCTTGGTGAGCTGGTGAACGATCATGGACTCGATGAGCTGGTATCTCTTGTTACCGTTTCTTGCGCCCTCTTCAATGTCGCGGTTGTCGCTGGTAACCTGGGAAACGCCGAGAATACCCGACTTCTTGTTCATAATAGTGTCGATCTGGTCGGGTTGAGGTTCTCCTTCTTCATAAGCAGGGGAACGATAGCGGGGTCGATGGAGCCGCAGCGGGTACCCATCATAATGCCCTCAAGGGGAGTCAGACCCATGGAGGTGTCGTAGCACTTGCCGTCCTTAACAGCGGCGAGAGAGGAGCCGTTGCCGAGGTGGCAGGTAACGATGCGCAGACCGGTGGGATCATCGGCCTTGCCGAGCATATCGGCGGCACGCATGCTGACGTATCTGTGGCTGGTTCCGTGGAAGCCGTAGCGACGGATCTTGTACTTCTCGTAGTACTCGTAGGGCAGAGCATAGAGATATGCGTAGTCGGGCATAGTCTGGTGGAAGCCGGTGTCGAAAACGGCGACCTGGGGAACGCCGGGCATAAGCTGCTCGCAAGCGCGGATACCGGTCAGGTTAGCGGGGTTGTGAAGCGGGCCGAGCTCGCAGCACTCCTCGATGGTCTCGATGACCTTCTCGTCGATGATGACGGAGCCCGAGAACTTCTCACCGCCGTGAAAAACGCGATGACCGACAGCGGAGATCTCGTCGAGAGAAGCGATAACGCCGTTCTCCTTGGAGGTCAGGGTGTCGAGAACGATGCGGACGGCCTCTGCGTGGTTGGCCATCTGAACGTCGAGAACGTAATCTGCGCGGCCTTCAACCTTCTGCTTGAAGTTACCGCCCTCAATGCCGATTCGGTCGCACTGACCCTTGGCAATGAGCTTTTCGTTGTCCATATCAATGAGCTGATACTTAATGGACGAGCTTCCTGCGTTGATAACAAGAATTTTCATTTTTATCTCCATTCCGCCGCCCGAGGGCAGCACAAATATTTTTCGGATCGCGTGAGGCGTGATGCCTACAACACTATATAATACTACATTTTTCCCAAAATGTCAAGAGCTTTGGAGGAATGTGGGCGATATTTTGCGATTTTGACCTAAAAATAAGCCACCCGGCGTCGGGTGGCTTATTGTTCTATGTCTAAATCATCGGAGCGAAAAAGCTCGTCATCTAAAAACTCTGTCAGAGACATATTGAATCCACGGGCGATCATAATCACTGTGCTTAACGTCACGGTCTTGTTACGCCCGTTCATTATACACTGCATACTTCCGTGCTGTATTCCTGATTCCTGCTCCAAACGGTATTGCGACATATTTCTTTCATACAGTAATTTTGAAATACGCTTCGCAACAGCATCATTTACAGTCAAAATGATCTCCCTCCTATGAAAATTAATTACACATACATTGTATCAATAATTTTGAAAAAATATAAGAAGGCACACCTACACATATTGATTTTTTTAACCGGATGCGGTATAATAAGAAGGTATACCTACACAAGGAGATCTTTATGATAGTTACTTTTTGCGGACATTCAGATTTTAAAGATAATGAAAGCTACACACAAAAAATGCTTGATTTTTTGGAAAAGGCAGTTGGTGATCGCTCGGCTGAGATGTATTTAGGTGGTTACGGTGAATTTGATTCATTTGCGTATAAATGCTGCAAAAAATACAAAGAGAAGCATTCTAACATAAGCCTTATATTTGTTACTCCGTATGTGATTTCAGAGCAGCAAGAGAATAGGTATTCTTCTTACGATTATATTATATATCCCGGAATTGAGAACATTCCCCCAAAGTTCGCAATATTGCACCGCAACAGATATATGATTGAACAGGCTGATTGCGTTATTGCTTACATAACTCACAGTTGGGGCGGGGCGTATTCGACATATGAATATGCAAAAAGAAAAGGAAAAATGGTTTTCAACATTGCAGAACTGTAAATGTAAAGAAAGGCCTCCCCGAGTAGGGGAGGCCGAGCATTTTTTGACACAAAAAAGGCCTTGCTGAAAAGGCAAGGCGTATTTGAACCACACAACATTACTATTATATCACACTTTTCGGGGCTTGTAAAGGGGGTAATTGGTCAAAAGGACTAATTTCTGCGAATTGTACAAAAAAATCTTGTGAACTTTTGCTAATTTGCCTATTGCAAAATAGAAAAAGATGTGATATACTATAGACACAGGAAAGGAAGGTACGGTCCAATGAGAAGATAAAACCAATCGATTTTATCCCAAATCTAAAAGGAAGGTACGGTCCGATGGAAGCTTAAGTTTCAGATCAGTATCAAATCTAAAGGAAGGTACGGACCCATGAAAACTTAAAGTCTGTGTCTTTTTGAAAGCAAAAAATACCGGTTCTGCTGTGTGAAAGAATACAGTCTAAGTAAAATCTTTTAACAGGAGAAAACACGGCGGTGTTACGCATGATATAGATGGTGTGAGAGTGAATTGCAGATCGGTATCGTGAGAGTGCTTTGAGAAAGACAAACAAATTTCGCCCTTGATGTGACTTGTATTACATGAAAAACAAGTTTGTTCTCGCTTGAGAATTTGGTTTAAGAGTGTTTTGAGAGTGGTAATCACGGAGCTCGAGGGTAGATTACGAAAGAGAGGATTAGGAAAGATGTTAGATACCAAGAGTGAACAGAAGTGACCCTTGGTCGTGGGTAAGATCTACGGTCAAGGGTCACTTCTAATTTTTGCGGTGATTTTGTGCGGATATCCCGTTTGGGGTATCTTTTTTTGTTGCCAAAATCCGCCCGATGTGATATAATAGATACATAAAATATAAAGCGAGGTTCAAAAAATGCTCGAAAAAGGAATGCAAGCTCCGAATTTTACACTCTGCGACAAGGACGGACGGGAGATCACTCTCTCCGAGCTGCGCGGTCGTCGCGTGGTGCTCTATTTTTACCCGAAGGACAACACGCCCGGCTGTACCCGCCAGGCCTGCGCCTTTGCCGCCGCCTACGAGGGCTTTAAATCAAAGAACGTTGAGGTCATTGGCATCAGCCGCGACAGCGTGGCCTCCCACGCAAAATTTGCCGAAAAGCACGGTCTGCCCTTTATTCTGCTCTCCGACCCCGAGCTTGAGGTGATCCGTGCTTACGGCGTGTGGCAGGAGAAAAAGCTCTACGGCAAGCTGGGCTTCGGCGTGATGCGTACCACCTTTATAATCGACGAGAACGGCATCATCGAGAAGGTCATGCCGAAGGTCAAGCCCGACACCAATGCCGCCGAGATCCTCTCGGAGCTTTGATATGGCCGTGATTTTGAGAAAATACCGCGCCGCCGACGCGGAGGTCCTCGCCGCTTTGGCGCGCGAGGCCATCGGCTCTGTAAAATTTTATACCGACGGGCAGAAAAAGGCGTGGGCTTCGGGCTTTGCCGACCCCGCCGCCCTTGATCTGCGCCTGCGCTCGACGAGAACGCTGGTTGCTGAGGCCGACGGTCGCGCTCTGGGCTTTGGCAATCTTGACGTGGCCTTTGGATGTACCGCCTGCGTGGCCGCCGAGCTTGATTGCCTGTACGTCAGCCCCAAGCACCGAGGGCAGGGAATCGGTCGCGCGCTGGTGGCCGCTCTTGAGGAGATCGCGCGTCAGTCCTTTGTAACTCTGCTGACCGTTTACGCATCGGAGGATGCCAAGCCCTTTTTTGAGAGCTTGGGCTACACCGAGGTGCGGGACAACGAGGTGGAACGGTCGGGAGTTATGCTGAAAAATTATTTAATGAGGAAAAAAATATGATTTTCCGCGAGCTTACACGAAAAAACAAACAGCTCCCCGACGCCGAGTGCATCGAGCTTCTCAAAAACGAGCGGCGGGGTGTGCTGGCCGTCAACGGCGACGGCGGCTATCCTTACGCCTCGCCAATGAATCACTACTATAACGAGGCCGACGGTTGCATCTATTTTCATTGCGGCCGCGCCCGAAGTCACCGCCTTGATGCCCTTGCCGCCAGCGACAAGGTCTGCTTTTGTGTGTGCGAGAATGGGGTGCGTGCCGAGGGCGGTTGGGAGCTGACCGTGCGGAGCGCAGTGATTTTCGGTCGCATCGAGATCGTCGATGACCTTGATGCCATCCGCGAGATTTGCGCCGCCCTCAGCCGAAGGTTCACCGATGACGAGGCCTACATCGAGCGCGAGATAGAGGCCTTTGCCGAGTCCACTTATCTTTTGCGCCTTCGCCCCGAAAATATTTGCGGAAAAACCGTAAAAGAATCCTAAAACGTTGCAATTGCAACAAAAAATCTTCCCGATCTGCATTATAATAAGATCACAAAATGCAGAAAGGGAACGGATATGATACGAAAGATAATTGAAATAAACGAGGAAAAGTGCAACGGCTGCGGCCTTTGCGCCAAGGCCTGCCACGAGGGAGCCATCGGAATGGTGAACGGCAAGGCCAAGCTCCTGCGCGAGGATTATTGCGACGGGCTCGGCGACTGCCTCCCCGCCTGTCCCACCGGTGCCATCAGCTTTGTTGAGCGCGAGGCGGCGGCATACGACGAAAAGGCCGTTGAGGAGGCCAAGAAGAGCGCGGCGAAGCCTCTGCCCTGCGGTTGCCCCGGCACTATGTCCAAGGCCATAAAGAGGGAGCCCTGCGCCTGCGACACGCCCGTGGCGGCGCACAACCCGTCAAGGCTTTCCCAGTGGCCCGTCCAGATCAAGCTGGTCGCCCCCAACGCGCCTTATTTTAACGGTGCGCACCTGCTGGTGGCCGCCGACTGCACCGCTTACGCCTACGGGAATTTCCACAACGATTTTATAAAGAACAAGGTCTGCATTATCGGTTGTCCCAAGCTCGACGCGGTGGATTACACCGACAAGCTGACTGCCATTATCGCGAACAATGACGTCAAGAGCGTCACCGTGGTGCGGATGGAGGTTCCTTGCTGCGGCGGCATTGAGAACGCTGTCCGTCAAGCTCTGATGAAGAGCGGAAAGTTCATCCCGTGGCAGGTGGTGACGGTCTCCACCGACGGAAGAATAGTTGAATAAGCAAGCAAAAGGGCTGATAATTCAGCCCTTTTTTGAAAGTTTTGATAAAACTTTTTCAAAAGTTTTTTGCGATCCAACGGCAACCCGTTGGTCGCCCGCGCACGGGCGAAATACCCCCCAACGCGGCCCTTGCTTCAGTGAAAAAGAAGCGAAATTTTGGGTATGAAATACCTAAAATTTGGCTTGTTTTTCAGGCCGCGCAAACGATGAGGTTGGGCAAAGCGATATTTCTGTTCCCGTGTCTTCGCCGCTCATCCACCCGCGAA
>JAFTOB010000010.1 GCA_017451545.1 Clostridia bacterium
GAGGAAAATATGCGGGTGTCCAGAGGGATGCAATCCCTTGGCTCTGGGTTTCCAATAGGGGCGAGAAGCATCCCTGTTGGCACACGATTTTGCTTGCAAAGTCTAGTGTGTTATACCTTTTGCGACCGCTGACGCTGGAAAGGGGCTGTCTCACGCCAGACAGACACTTTTCGGCGGCAGCAGAACAGGCGGATTTTGTGGGCTGTAAGCTACAAAAGATAAGGAATTTGCCATGAGCAAAATCCGGCTGTTCGTGTGTAGTTGGCATGGGAAATCTTGAAACTGTGCGGAAAGATTTTCTGTGCCAACGGGGGCGCTTGTTTCCTTTATAATACTGAAAAGCTCCATAGAGAACATCGCCTTTCTTGTGTTTCGGCTCTACTTGCAGTCCTTTTGCCTTTTCGTACTCAAAAATACCAACAAATAATTAAAGGGATTTTATGGTACGCAACGCGTTGACGAGTGTATCAACATCAGCAAGGGTGTTATAGATCCCGAAGCTGACGCGCACCGCGCCGCCGGGAGGCGTGGCGAGGGTCTTGTGCGCCAATGCGGCGCAATGATATCCGCTTCGCACGCAGATGCCCGCGCCGTTCAGCGCGTCGCCCACCGAGTCGGCGCTTTTGCCCTCAAGATTGAAAAGCAGGACCGATCCCACACGGTCGGATGCGTATATTTTAATACCGTCAAGCTCGGAGAGCCGCTCGCGGGCGTATTCGTAAAGAGCGCATTCGTGGCGGTGGATGCTGTCGATCCCAAGCCGTGATACCTCCGAGATGCCGCGGAGCAGTCCCGCCACGGCGGGAGTTGGCAGAGTCCCCGCCTCGTAGCGCTCGGGCGGCAGCTCGGGCATCGTGCCCTCAAGTGAATTGACCCCGTTGCCGCCTTCGGTCAGGGTTTTGAGTGTCAGCCCCTCGCGGAGCAATATGACACCGCAGCCCTGCGGGCCGTAAAGCCCCTTGTGGCCCGGCAGACAGACGGCATCGGCGCCCAAAAGATGAAAATCAATGGGAATATGCCCCGCGGATTGCGCGGCGTCCACCACGAAAAGGATCCCGCTTTTGCGGCAAAGCTCGCCGATCTTGCGTATCGGAAGTACGGACGAGCAGATATTCGATGCGTGGGCGCAAACGAGCATCCGCGTGCGCGGCGTCAGCTTTGCCGAAATATCGGAGAGGATGTTATCTTCAAGATCGGGTCGGTCGGGAAAGGTTCTGAAAACGCTGTATTTTATAAAGCCCTCGCGGGCGAGGCGGTAGATCGGGCGGAAAACGGCGTTGTGCTCCATATCCGAGATCAGCACGTGATCTCCCTGCCGCAAAGCACCCTTGATCACAGTGTTCAGGGCGTGGGTCGTATTCAGGGTAAAGACCGCGTTTTCGGGCGCGCCGAGGCCGAAAAGCTCGGACAGGGCGGCGCGGCATTCATATATTTTATCGGCGGCAGCGAGAGACAGAGCGTGTGAGCCCCGTCCCGGATTGCCGCCGTAGCTTTTTATGCAGGAGATGACCTCATCCTGCACGCTTTTGGGCTTCGGAAAGCTCGTCGCGGCGTTGTCGAGATAGATCAAATCATCTCACCGCCTCCCTTGAGGTAGCGTTTTACGCGTATGCCCGCGCCCGCAAGGGCGCGCCGCACCTCGTCGGCGCGGGCGCAATCGAAGCTGATCCCGTATTCACAGCCGCGTTTTGCGTGGGAAGGATCGAGCTTGACGATGTCGCACCCGATGCCGCTGTCGGCCAGCGCGCGCTGTGCCTTCATGGCGTAGGTCAGCGAATCGGCCGCCGCCGTGCATAGGCTCATAGAAACACCTCCTTTTTTGTATTCTACTGTCATTATATGTCGGGCTTTGTCAGCTTGTGAATCCCAGCATTAAAGCCGCACAGGTAAGCCCCTGCGCAAGTTTTACGGCAAAATATAAGGGCAGTCGGTCGAGCTTGCCGACGGCAGAGATTATCTGAAAATGCACCCCGAGCCCCGACCAACCGAGGATAAATCCGCAGATAACGGCAGACGTGGGCGAGGGAAGGGCAGACGCCGCCGCACAGCCTCCCGAAAGCTCAAAAAAGCCGCAAAAGACGGCGCAAACAGCGGGATCCCGCAAAATCGGCGCGAAAAGGGCGAGGAGAAGCTTGGTTAGCACCGAAAAAAAGACGATATTAGCACAGAGATTGAGCATTGAAACGCCCGACGAGCGAAGCGCTTCACCGATGGCGGCCGCCGAGGAGCTTTCGCTTACCGCGACGGGTCGGGTCTCTGCGTGGGATCTTATGAAAACGTGCTGAAAAATGCCGATGAGCATGGACGTGACGATAAGTGAAAGCCAAAGCAAAAGCCCGAGTCTGCGGTCGCCGAGCAGGTTTTCTCCAACCGCCGAAATGACGAAGGCGGGGCTCGGAATTCCCGAAAAAAGCAGGAGACGGTCAAGCTCTCCTCGGTCGAGCTCGCCGCGTCTCAAAAGCGATGCCCCCGTCACCGCGCCCACGGGAAATCCGCAAAGCCAGCCGAGCAAAAGCACGGCCGCGCCGTTGCCCGACACCCCGAAAAGAAAGCGCATAGGTCGCGCGAAGGCTCGGGCCAGAAGCCCGCCGCCCCCGAGAGCCACGAAGATCCCCGAGGCCACGGTGCAGGGAAATATTGACGGCACCACGGTTTCGGCGCAGAGCGAAAGGGCATTGCGCACGTACTCGGATGCCTCGGCGGCGTTCTTGATAAAGAGCCCGATCAGAAGCACCGAAACCAACAGAAAAAGGTATCTGTCTACCCGTGCGCCCCGCCGCTTTTTTTGCCCCGTCTGTGTCATTGAAAGACCTCCCGTGTCATAAGTTTTAATAAAATATATAACGTGGGAGATGTGTGTATGACAAAGAAAAAAAGCGGTCGGCTGGCGGCGCGGCTGAGCGAAAAATACGATATTCAGCCCGAAATGATGCTTGGCGGATGTCGACTTGAGCTTCGGGGGCGGAGCAGCCTCTCGGTGGGCGGCTGCCGTGGGATCGTGGCTTATTCGCCCGAGGAAGTGATCCTTCGGATGCGAGACGGACTTTTCCTCGTTCGCGGCTGTCGGCTTTCCTGTGACAGCTACACCTGCGGCGAGGTGCTCATCAGCGGTCGGGTGGATCTTATGAGCTTCGAGGAGCGGGAAGCATGAAGCTGTTTGCGAGGATCTTCGGTTGTCGCCGTTTGTCCGTGGCGAAGGAGGACGGTGCGACCTTACTTAATATTTGTATGAAATACGGTTTTCGCTATTACGAAATGGGGCAGGACGGGGAAGAGGTTTACCTGATCTGCCCCTTACATACGGCAAGCCGCGTGGCTTTTCGGTGCTCCGAGCTCGGCGTTGATTGCAAGCTCGGCGAGGCACGTGGTCTGCCCGCCGCCTTTCATCGATACCGCAAGCGGTGGGGGCTCATTCTCGGCGGGCTTTGTGCTGTTTTTATGATCGCTCATTCGCAGAATTTCGTTTGGGATATCCGTGTGCGCGAGATGGACGGCATCGACCCCGAGCACATAAAGGCTGCCCTTGCCGAATGCGGCTTTGAAAAGGGAAGCGACCTCCGCGCCTTCAATGCCGACGAGGTAGAAAACCTGTTTTTGCGAAAAACTCCCGACGTGGCGTGGGTGTCGGTAAATATGAAGGGAACGGTGGCCTACGTCGAGGCCACGCCCAAGCGAGTGCCCGAGGATGATGACGCGCCTACGTGCCCCGCAAACGTGGTGGCCGCCTGCGACGGGGTTATCACCGAGATGATCACATATAGCGGGCTTCGGATGGTTGAAGTAGGTCAGCCGGTGCGCGAGGGTCAGCTTCTTATCAGCGGAGCGTACGGCGAAAAGACCCCCGGTCTGCACGTTACGCGGGCGGCGGGACGGGTCACGGCCAAGACTTTTCGCACCCTAACCGTGGAAATTCCCCTCGAATATGAGGAAAAAGTCGAAACGGGGCGCACTTTTTCAAAAAAATCCATAATTTTTTTCGGAAATTCAATAAAAGTTTTCGGAAATAGTGGAAATTTGGGGTCAACTTGTGTTAAAATAATAGAAGATGAGATTTTGGGCTTTTTCGGGGCTGATCTGCCCGTGGTGCTCAGAACCGAAACCGAGAAAGAATACACCCTTGAGCTTCGCCAACGGAGCGAGCACGAGGCGAGAGCTCTCGCACTCGAAGGGCTTGAGGCACAGATCAAGGAACAGCTCGGGGACGCCGAGATACTCTCGCGGAAAAACAGCTTCACTGTGGTGAACGGTGTTTGCCGTCTTGAGTGCGAGCTTGTTTGCCTCGAGAATATAGCAAAAACGGTCGAGTTTGAAGCCGACTTTAAGAATTGACGAAAGGAATCGCGGATGGATCGAAAATTTATCAGAACCGAAAGCTCGGAGATCACGTCAAAGATCTTCGGTGCTTATGACGTAAACGCAAGAATGATAGAAAAGGAGTGGGGCGTCAACGTCGTCAACCGAGGCGACGGAGAAGGGGACGGCATAGCCGTTTCGGGCAACGATCCCGAAAGCGTTGCCGCCGCCGCACGGGCCGTGGAGGCTCTGCTTGAGATGTCAGCCTACAGCGAGGTGCTGACCGAGCAGACTGTGAAATACGTTATCGATATGGTCAGCGGCGGTCAGGCCGACGAGCTTTCAAAGCTCGGGGACGATTGCCTCTGCATAACCTCGCGCGGCAAGCCCATCAAGGCGAGAACGGTGGGTCAAAAGCTCTACGTGGACGCCATCCGCAAAAATACCGTCATATTCGGCATCGGCCCTGCGGGAACGGGCAAGACCTTCCTCGCCGTGGCTATGGCCGTCAAGGCCCTGCGCGACAAGCAGGTGGGCCGCATCATACTTACACGCCCCGCCATTGAGGCAGGCGAAAAGCTGGGATTTTTGCCGGGAGATCTGCAGAGCAAGATCGACCCCTACCTTCGTCCGCTTTACGATGCCCTTTTTGAGCTGATGGGGGCTGACAACTATCAGCACAATCTTGAAAAACAGACCATCGAGATCGCGCCGCTGGCGTATATGCGCGGCAGAACGCTGGATGATTCCTTCATTATCTTCGACGAGGCGCAGAACGCTACGCCCGAGCAGATGAAGATGTTTCTGACCCGACTGGGAAACAACTCAAAGGCGGTCATCACGGGTGACCTTACCCAGACCGACCTGCCCGACGGGCAGAAGAGCGGCCTTGCCATGGCCATCAAGATCATTTCGGGTATCGACGATATCGCGGTCCACTATTTCACCGAGCGCGATGTGGTTCGCCACAAGCTGGTGCAGAAGATAATCGTGGCCTACGATAAGTATGAAAAAGAGCAGGAGCGCCGCCGACAGGAGCACAAAAACGCAATGCAGAAAAAGAACAACGACAGGAGAAAAGACGATGCTTAAAAAACCGAGAATCTATTTTGAAAACACGCAGGATATCCACCCCATCGACTATAACCTCAAGCTCTTGGTGCGCCGCGCTATTGTGGCGACACTGATGTTTGAAAAGGTCGGCGGCAAGTGTGAGATCTCCGTGACCTTCACCGATAACGAGGGCATCCGCGCCATCAACCGCGAGTACCGCGACATCGACGCGCCCACCGACGTGCTGTCCTTCCCTCAGAACGATTTTACCGAGGACGGCATCGACAAATCGGACGACAGCGAAAAGATCCTCGGTGATATCGTCCTCTCCGTGGAAAAGATCGCAGAGCAGGCCGCCGAATTCGGTCACAGCTTTGAGCACGAGGCAGGCTTCCTTTGCATCCACTCGGTGCTCCATTTGCTCGGCTACGATCACGTGACGAGCAAGGCCGACGAGCGGGTCATGCGCACCAAGCAGCGCGCCGTAAAGCTGCTTATGAAGAACGATTTTGAATATTTTGACAAGGAAATTTGAAGATGAAGAAAACAGGATTTATAGCAATAGTAGGCCGCCCCAACGTGGGCAAGTCCACCCTCCTCAACGCCATCCTCGGCGAAAAGGTGGCGATCGTTTCGAATAAGCCCCAGACCACGAGAAACCGTATCGTCGGCATACATACAAAGGGCGACGATCAGTTCGTGTTTATCGACACGCCGGGTATCTTCTCGCCTCGCAACGCTCTCGGCGACTATATGGTCAACAGTGCAAACACGACTATGCAGGATGCAGATGCCGTGGTGCTGGTGGTCGAGGCCGGCCGCCCCGCGGGAGACGTGGAGAAAAAGGTCATAGAGTACCTTGAGACGGCAGACGTTCCCGCCGTTCTCGCCATAAATAAGGTCGATCTTTCGGATGCCACCAAGGTGGCCGAAACCATCAAGGAATACGCCGCCGCTCACGATTTCGAGGGCATCGTTCCCATCTGCGCCAAGAAGGGCGAGCAGGTGGACGCCGTGCTTTCCGAATGCTCGAAGTTCCTCTCCGAGTCCGAGTGGTTTTTCCCCGATGACGTGGTGACCGATCAGCCCGAGCGACAGATCGCCGCCGAGATCGTCCGCGAGAAGCTGCTTCGCGCCCTCGACAAGGAGGTTCCTCACGGTATCGCCGTGGTTATCGAGGAGTTCACCGACGAAAAGACCATGCTCCGCATCCGCGCCGAGATCTTCTGCGAGAAGGCCTCGCACAAGGGAATCATCGTCGGCAAGAACGGCGAGACCCTCAAGCGCGTGGGAAGCTATGCACGTCAGGACATGGAAAAGATCTTCGGCATCAAGGTATATTTGAACCTTTGGGTCAAGGTAAAGGAGAATTGGCGCGATTCGGCACACCTTATAGGCAACTTCGGCTATCGCGACGAATAATAAACAGTAAAACCTAAGGAAGGGAAGGTGAGAACGGTGAATCTGGTTATCAAGGGCCTCGTTTTGCGCGGCCGTGATATGAACGATGACGATAAGCTGTTGACCGTTCTGACCTCCGAGCGCGGTCGGATAACGGTTATGGCCAAGCACTCGAAATCCATAAAGAGCCGTGTCATATCGGGCGTTCAGCCCTTTACCTACTCGGAGTTCGAGCTGAACGTCAAGGACGGTATGTACTGGATGCGCGGCGTTACCACCATCGAGCCCTTTATGAGCATCTCCGTTAATATGGAAAAGCTGTCCATAGCCGCATATCTTGCCGAGGTGGCAGAAGAGTTTTCGGGCGAATCCGAGTCGGGCGAGGATATATTGAGGCTTATACTCAATTCCTACTATGCTATGTCGCGCGATCTTCATCCTCTGGCGCAGATAAAGGCCGCTTTTGAGCTTTGCGCCGCATCTATGTCGGGTTATCGCCCCAACGTGGATGGCTGCCGTAAATGCAAAAAGCCATACGCAGAGGTTATGTATATGGACGTTATGAACGGTCGTATGCTCTGCGAGGAATGCTTGCATAAGGCTTCGCTTGCCGCGCGGCGAGAGGCCGAGAGAAGCGAGGATATCCGCGAGGCGGTGGTCATACACCCAATGTCACCCTACGTTGCCGCGGCGGTCAAATACGTGATTACGGCGCCGCCGTCAAGGTTTCTTTCTTTTCAACTAAAGGAAGAAGACCTTGCAAGCTTCGCCGAACTTGCAGAGCTCTATTTGCTCAGCCACGTGGGTCACCCCTTCGAAACACTTGATTTCTACAAAGCTTTGTTTGGATAAAGAGATGAATATATCAGAAAAAACCTTAAGAACACTTGAATACGACAAGATCCGCGAGATGCTCGCCGAGTGCGCCCTGACCGAGGGCGCGCGTCAGCTTGCCGCGAAAATATCGCCCTGCGACCGCGACCCCGAGATCACGGCGAGACTGCGCCGCACCACCGACGCCGTAAAGCTGATCGGTGCAAAGGGTACGCCCTCATTCGGCGAGATCAAGGATATCGGCGACGCCTGTGAGCGGTCGGTCAAGGGTGCGACCCTGACTCCCCGCGAGCTGCTCGACGTGGCCGATCTGCTTCGGGTCTGCCGCCGCCTGCTGGATTATATAAGAGCAAATAAGCTGTTCACCACCTCCCTTGACGAGGTCTTTGAGCGGCTGATCCCCAATAAAAAGCTGGAGGACAAGATCTCCCGCGCCATCGTTTCCGAAGAGATGATCGCCGACGAGGCATCTCCCGCGCTTGCCGATATCCGCCGCAAAATGAGAACGGTGAATATCAAGATCCGCGATATGCTCCAGCGCTACACACAGAATAACGAATACTCCAAGTATCTGCAGGAAAATATCGTTACCATGCGAAACGGCAGATACGTTATCCCCGTCCGCGTGGAGTGCAAAAACGAGATCAGAGGTCTGGTACATGACACCTCGGCCTCGGGAGCTACCGTATTTATCGAGCCCGTGGCCATTGTTGATGCCAACAACGAGCTGCGCGAGCTTGAATCAAAGGAGGCTCACGAGATCGAGCGCATCCTCGCCGATATGTCGGCGGACGTGGCCGAATGCTCCTCCTCGCTTTTGCTCAATTACCGCAATATAACAGACCTTGCCTTCGTTTTTGCCTGCGGCGAGCTTTCATTCAGAATGCGAGCCGTCGAGCCCAAGATAAACGGCGACCGCCGTATGGAGCTGATCCGCGCCCGTCATCCGCTTATCGCAAAGGATAAGGTGGTTCCCGTCGATATATCGGTGGGTGACGGCTATGATACCATAATTATTACAGGCCCCAATACGGGCGGTAAGACCGTAACACTCAAGACCCTCGGCCTTTTTGCGCTGATGGCGCAGTCGGGTCTGCACATTCCCGCGGACGAGGGCTCGTCGGTCTGTGTTTTTGACCGCATCCTCGCCGATATCGGCGACGAGCAGAGCATCGAGCAGTCGCTCTCCACCTTCAGCTCCCATATGGTCAATATCGTATCGGTAATGCACGATCTGACCGACCGCTCCCTGACTCTCTTCGACGAGCTGGGCGTGGGAACCGATCCCATTGAGGGCGCGGCGCTGGCGGTGGCCATTATTGAGCACGTCCGCTCCTACGGTGTCATCTGCGCCGCCACCACCCACTACGCAGAGCTGAAGGCCTACGCGCTTAACACGCCCGGCGTGCGCAACGCATCCTGCGAATTCAACGTGGAGACCCTCAAGCCCACATATAAGCTCATAATCGGTACTCCGGGTAAGTCCAACGCCTTCGCAATTTCCGAAAAGCTGGGCATCCCCTCCGAGGTCATCGCCCGCGCAAGGTCCATAGTCAGCTCGGATGATCGGCAGTTTGAGGACGTGATCTCAAAGCTTGAGCAGACGAGACTTGATATGGAGCGTCAGCGAGCCGAGGCCGCAGAGCTTCGCGCTGAGTACGAGCGCTTCAAGAACGATGCGGAGAAAAAGTACAAGGCCAAGGTGAAGGAGGCCGAGGACGTAATGGAGCAGGCACAGAAAAAGGCCACCGAGCTCCTCAACAGCGCACGCGCCTCCAGCGAGTTTGTCTTTGATCAGCTCGACAAGCTTAAAAAGGCAAGGGACTCCGAAAGACTTGCCGAGGAGCTTGACGAAAAGCGACGTACCGTCCGTCAGCATCTCCGCGAAAATGAAAACAAGCTCGATCCCGTCCGCGAGGTTGAGGATGAAGATTACGTACTGCCCCGCGAGCTTCGCAAGGGCGACAACGTGCTTATTGTAAATATAAACAAGCGCGCCGTGGTAACGGCTCTGCCCGATAAGCGCGGCAACGTCTGCGTCCGCGCAGGACTTATAGACACACGTACAAGCATTAAAAATCTGCGCCTTTTGGCCGATGACGAGGTCAACGTCATAACAAAAGAGAAAAAGAAGATGACCACCTCGGATTACAGTGCAAGCCGCGTGCGTGATGTGCGCACCGAGATCGATCTGCGCGGCAAAAACGGCGACGAGGCCTGGTTCCTCGTGGACAAATATTTTGACGATGCCATGGTTGCGGGTCTGCACACCGTTCATCTGATCCACGGAAAGGGAACGGGCGCGCTCAAGGCCGCACTCTGGAGATTCTTGAAGACCGACGGGCGGGTCAGATCCTTCCGTATCGGACAATTCGGAGAGGGGGACGGCGGTGTTACCGTCGTTGAACTGAAATGATAGAATACGTGCTTTTTGACCTTGACGGAACTCTGACCGACCCCGGAGAGGGAATAACCAATTCCGTTGCTTACGCGCTTGCAAAGTTCGGCATCAAGGCAGAGCGGCAGGAGCTTTACAAATTCATCGGCCCGCCCCTTATTACTTCGTTTATGGAGTATTATGACCTTTCGAAGGAGGACGGTATCCGCGCCGTAGCCTACTACCGCGAGTATTACACTCCCAAGGGTATTTTTGAAAATAAGCTCTATGACGGTATCCCCGAAATGTTAGGGTCGCTGAAAAAGAGCGGAAAGAAGATAATTCTGGCCACCTCAAAGCCCGAAAATTACGCCGCGCAGATCCTCGAGCACTTCGGAATTATGAAGTATTTCGATGCCTGTTGCGGCAACACAATGGACGACGCCCGACACCTGAAGGCCGACGTTATTGCCTACGTTCGCGAAAGGTTTCCCGATATTACAGCCGAAAACACGGTGATGGTCGGTGACCGTATGCACGACGTGGAGGGTGCCGCCGTGTTCGGCATTCCCACAGTCGGCGTCACCTTCGGCTACGGCGGTAGGGAGGAGCTTGAAGGCGCAGGCGCAAAATGCACTGTCGACTCGGCCGCGGAGCTCGAAAATATTATACAGAATTGGAAATAAGGTCGAATAAAATTTTTATTTGCGAAAAAATATCAAAAAGACCTTTTCAAAAACAAAAAAATGTGGTATAATAGCGTATCACCAACGACAATAAAATATCTGGAGGGCATATGAAAGAATCACTTTACGGAGAATTGAGCGTCATTGGAATGAGAGGCTGCGAGCAGTTTGTGGCGCAGGTCGATCATTACCTGAAGGAATGGAGAAGACACGGCGAGGACGAGTCCTTTATTATTTCTGCCGAGTGTCCGCGTTTCGGCTCGGGCGAAGGAAAGGCTCTGGTGCATCAATCGCTCAGAGGTCACGACGTTTATATTATCTGTGATGTTTTCAACTATGGCGTTACATACAAAATGCACGGAATGACAGTTCCTATGAGTCCGGACGATCATTTCGCCGACATTAAGCGCGTAATCGCCGCCATCGCCGGTAAGGCAAGAAGAGTTTCGGTCATTATGCCCATGCTTTACGAGGGCAGACAGCACAAGAGATCGGCCAGAGAGTCCCTCGACTGTGCGGTCATGCTTCAGGAGCTTGAGCGCATCGGCGTTTCCAACATTATCACCTTTGATGCTCACGATCCCCGCGTGCAGAACGCGATCCCGTTCTGCGGCTTCGACAGCGTTCGACCCACCTACCAGATGTATAAGGCTTTGGTAAAAGCAGTTCCAGATATTATGCTCGATAAGGAAGACCTGATCATCATCTCGCCCGACGAGGGAGCAATGGACAGAAGTATGTATTACTCCTCGGTCATCGGCGTTGATATCGGTATGTTCTACAAGCGCCGCGACTATTCGGTCATCGTCAACGGCCGTAACCCCATCGTGGCTCACGAGTACCTCGGTCCCGATCTCACGGGCAAGGACGTTATCATTGCCGACGATATGATCTCCTCGGGCGACTCGCTTATCGACGTTGCCGCCCAGCTTAAGAATAAGGGCGTAAAGCGCGTTTTCGCCTTCGCAACCTTCGGCCTCTTTACCGACGGCCCCGAAAAGTTCACCAAGGCTTATAAGGACGGAATTATCGATAAGATCTTTACCACCAATCTCGTATACGTCCGCCCCGACGTTCTCAGCTGCGATTGGCACGTTGAGGTCAATATGTGTAAGTACGTTTCTTACATCATCGATACCCTCAACCACGATGAGACCATCAGCGGTCTGCTGAATCCCGTCAAGCGCATCAACGCGCTGGTGGAAAAGCACCGCGCAAAGCAGTCTTCTCAGATGAAAATGGATATATGAAAATCAACGGAACGGCATTGCCGTTCCGTTATTTTTTACAAAAATTGAGCGCAGCGGGGTTATATATTAACGATAATGTACTTTTTGCACAAGCCGTTTTTTTGATTCTTCGGTTGACAACTTATTGTTAAAATGATATAATGAAGACAAGTATATACCAAACGGTATAAGAAAAGAGGTAAACGTATGAAAAAACTTTTGGCTTTCATGCTGGCAATGCTTATGATTCTTCCCGTGCTGGTCGCCTGCGGCGGAGACGGAGGCTCGGGAACAGAGACGACTCTCCCCGGTGATACCCCCGGCACCACCGAGCTGCCGGATAACACCACTACCGATAATCCGGGAGACACGTCAACCCCCGATGTGACCGATCCCCCCGCAACCACAGAGCCCAAGGAGCCTGAAAAGCTGCCCGAGTCCTCTGTTCAGCTTATAAAGGATAAGAATGCAGCCTTCAGAATTGTTTACGAATATAATAATCTCGACGCCAAGGGACTTGCAGAGGATCTTTACATCGAGCTTCTCAAGGCCAAGGTAAAGGGTGTCGGCAGTATATACGATGACTCTAAGGCTGCCCCCGACGATAACGCCATCGAGATACTTATCGGAAACACCAACCGCCCCGAGACCGCAGAAGTCAAGAAGTTTATCGGATATGACGATTACGGTATCGTTTCTTACGGAAACAAGCTCGTTATCTGCGCTCACAATAAGGAGGCAGTAAAGGATGCTATGGCATACTTTATCGAGAATTACATTACCGGCAAGGATATTTCCAACTTGGTTATAAATAACGAGAACAGCTATATGTCCTCGAGGTATTATCCCAACAAGAAGAACGCATCGATCTTCGGCGGAAATTATAACGATTATACCATCGTTATCCCCAAGGATCATAGCTACTCCGAGCTGCGCTTTGCTCAGAGGCTTCAGGTTCTGATCGGCAAGAAGGTTGGCGCCGTTATGTCCATCGTTACCGATGACGCACCCGCAACCGAGCGTGAGATCCTTGTAGGAAAGACCTCCCGCACCGCAGGAAGCGTTGGCAAGCACGAGTATCTTATGAAGGCAAACGGAAGCAAGCTGGAGCTGATTTCCGATTCCTTCTACGGCTACGATTATCTTTATAACTTCTGCAGCACCGATATGATCATCAAGGTCAGAGAGGCGCAGGTCGGAACTGCTGACATCGCCCGCAACAGCTACGTCGATGATCTGAAGGCCGACGGAAACAACCACTATACCGCAAACGAGGGCGATATCAGAATCGCATATCATAACGTTTGCGGCTTCGGTATCGGCAGCGCTCCTCTCGGCAGCAATATGCCCGAGCTTCGTAATCCTATGATAGCCGAGTACTATGCCGAGTACGGTGTTGATATCCTCTGCCTTGAGGAGATCACCCCCTCGATGAGAGTTGAAGGCAAAAACGTTGCCGATTTCATGGCCAAGTACGGCTACGCAGAGTGCGACAGCGAAAGGCTCAGCTTCAAGGTCCCCTCCAACTGCGATTACGCCGTCGGTAATACTTATAATCTTTATACCACAACTCCTATCATTTATAACAAGAACACCCTGAAGTGCCTTGAGAGCGGCGCTAAGAACTACTGTCAGGAGCTTTCGGCCTCCACGGGTATCTACTTCCAGTGGGATAAGTGCATGTCCTATGCCGTGTTTGAGCACATCAAGACCGGAGAGAAGTTCGTTGTCATTAACGTTCATTTTGACAGCTTCCACAACAACGACGGCGACGCAATGCCCCCCAAAAAGGCCAAAGCCGAGACCGAGTTCATTATTAAGATTGCCAATGAGCTCGCAGTTAAGTACAGCTGCCCCGCTATCGTCGGCGGTGATATGAACGTGACCATCGGAGATCCTATGTTCACCACCAACAAGCAGTACATCGATGCAGGATACTCCGACGTTCAGAAAATCGCCACCGTGGCAGAGAACGAGCGCGGACACTTCCAGAGCGCTCCCTTTTATAATTACAGCATTGACGGTGGATACTTCACCGGTGAAGGTCAGGTTGGCTTCGGTAACTACGAGGGCTCCGTTGACCATATTTACGTCAACCCCCAGGGAAAGAATGAGATCACCTTCCACTTCTTCGACGTTCTTAATGACAGCGCCGCAAACTCCTTCGGAGATCACTGCGGAATGCTGGTTGATTTCAGCTTCAAAAAGTAATAAATTTACGGTTGCCGCCCGTCGGCAACCGTATTTTTTAATTAAATTCATACTGTGTTAACAAATATGGGTTATACTAATGTGTCAGTATGAAAGAGAGGATTTATTGCCTTGAGTAAAAAAGATAAAAATATATCCTGCGCCATTAAGACATCCATCGGCGGACAGGCCTTGATGGAAGGAATTATGATGCGCGGACCAAAGAGAACCGCTATGGCGGTTCGCAATACCAAGGGCGAGATCGTTCTTGAGGAATGGGATACGGAAACAAAAAAGCGTGCCAAATTCTTCAAGCTGCCCTTCGTTCGCGGAGTTTTTAACTTCGCCGATTCTATGAAGACCGGCTATAAGTGCCTTATGAGATCGGCAGAGATCTCGGGTCTTGAGGAGCTCGAGGAGGAGATCGCCCGTGAAAAGGCAGAGAAAAAGCGCGCCAAGGCCGAAAAAAAGGCGGCAAAGAAGGGAATAGTTCTCGAGGAAGAGCCCACCGAGCCCATCAAGGAAACGGTCGAGCCCTCCGTTGAGCCCGTTGTTGAAACTGAGCCCACCGCCGAAGCTGAGCCTATCGCAGAGGAAACTGTAACCGAACAGCCTGCCGAAGAAAAGAAAGCCGAGCCCGCCAAGGAGGAAAAGAAATCCGCACTCGTTGGAGGAGTAATGATCCTCGGAGTGGTTCTCGGAGTTGCACTTGCTATCCTTCTGTTCTTCTTCGCCCCCACTTGGATAAGCACCCTTATCCTCGGCAAGAACGCCGCTACCGAGCACCCTATTCTTGTGGCCGTGCTTTCGGGAGTTATTAAGGTCGTGCTTCTCGTTGGATATATGTCGCTGGTTCTGCTTATGAAGGAGATCCGCCGCACGTTTATGTACCATGGCGCCGAGCATAAGACCATTTTCTGCTACGAAAAGGGCGAGGAGCTCACGGTTGAGAACGTAAGAAAGCAGCGCCGCTTCCACCCCCGTTGCGGCACCTCCTTCCTGATCCTTATGCTGCTCGTCAGCATTGCGATCATGATCCCCATCGGATATCTGCTTTCGTCGGTTCTGCCTTCGTTTATTTTGAGCAATAAGCTGCTTTACACGCTTATCCGCACGGGATGCTCAATTGTTCTGATTCCCGTTATGATGGGCGTTGGCTACGAGTTGATCAAGTTTGCCGGCAGACACGAGAACCTGCTGACCAGGATCATTTCCGCCCCCGGCGTATGGCTCCAGCATATCACCACCCAAGAGCCCGATGACGATATGATCGAGTGCGCTATCGAGGCTATGAAGAGGGTCATTCCTTCGGATGACAGCGATCGACTGTAATGTAAAATAAAACCAAATATGTGTAAAAAGCAACGGTTGACAACCGTTGCTTTTTGTGTTATAATACAAAAAAACCGAAAAGGAGAAGAAGCATGAAGAAATACGTTGCATTTTTGCTTGCGTTGCTTATGGTATTGCCCCTCGTTCTGACGGGATGCGGAGATCAGGGTGAAACGCAGGATACCACCAAACCGACAGGCACAACGGAGACTCCCGGTACCACCGAAACCCCCGGTACTACCGTGACCCCCGGAACGACTGAGACTCCCGGTACAACGGCAACCCCCGGCACCACCGAGACTCCCGGCACCACCGAGACTCCCGGTACCACCGAAGCCCCCGACGCGACCACCGAGGATCCCAACGGCGGCATAGAGCTTCCCGTGGTTCCTCTTCCAAAGGAGTACACCGTCACCGAAAGCTACCTGCCGAAATCCGTGGCGGCCGAGCTCAAATCCATATTTGAGGCAGGGAATACCGCCTGCCTCGCATACGCCGTTACCGACGATATGCCTTACGCCATTGCCGACGTTACCGCTATCAGCAACGGCAAGCTGAAGTCCATCACTATCCCCGTGGTAAAGACGGGTGCGGCCGATGCGAACGGCGATTTTCTTCTCACAATGTACGTGGTCGGCAATACCGATACGGGTCTGCAGTCACAGACCAAGAGAACCGTTGAGATAAAGGTCAACGGAGCAGAGCACGGCCTTGCCGCCAACAGCAATATATACAAATTCGTCAAGGTTGATCTCACCGAGTACGATATCACTCTCAGCGACAAGGAAACGGTTGCCTTCTTCAGCGCAAAGGATACGGTCTATCCCGCATATCTGAAGTCGGACAGCTATATGGTGTCTATTTTGAATACTAAATTTAAGCGCGCCACAGGCTATTATAACAACGCAGGCGAATCGGGCCTGAGACTTTCTACCAACTCTCTCCTTTTTGACTTTGAGTTCGAACGCACGGTTCTCGGCGAGTCCGAACGCGACGCCGCGCTCGATTTCGAGGCGGTTATTGAGGCGGTCAAAAACGTCTACAGCGGAAAAACCTTCTCAATCCTCGGCGACAGCATCTCCACTTATGACGGATATTCCAACAATTCCATATATAACAGCACCATCGGTTCAAACGTAAAGCTCTACCCCTACGGCAACGTGAAGGATTTCAAGGATACCTATTGGGGTCGCCTTATGAAGGATATAAATCTGAAGCTCTGCGTCAATAATTCCTGGAGTGCCTCCCACGTAGTCGGAAGCAATTACGGTAACTATATGTGGGGACACAAGGATAATATGCTTGGCCGCGCCACACAGCTCCACCGCGACAGCAACAATAAAATGCCCGACGTCATTTTCGTCTTTATGAGCACCAACGATCTTCTTCACCCGAGCGTTTCAAACTTCGGTACTCTTTACAGCATCCTTATGAAAGAGGATGGCAGAACCGATGCCGAAAAGATCGAGGCATGGCTCGCTCCCGTTGTCGCCAATGCGGAGAATTCGACAAGCATCACTCCCTTCAAGTCTTGGGACGAGGCATACGCCCTAAGCCTGAAGGCTATGAGCGAGAAGTATACCGAGGCCGAGATCTTCTGTATGACCCTTCTGCCCAACACCAACGGCGGCTACGATAAGGCAAACCGCGATAAGTTCAACCGCGTTATCCCCGCGCTTGCCGAGTATTTCGGTATCACTACTATCGACCTCAATCAGGGCGGTATTGACAGCGAGCACCTCAGCACCACCACCGTTGACGGTCTGCACCCCAATATCATCGGTTTTGCCGATATTGAGAAGACCATTATCAAAGCTTTGTATAAGAAAACCATCGAAAAGTAAAACTTCGCCGGCTGGATCTCCAGCCGGCGTTTTCTTATTCTTTATTGATTATGGAACAAATTCCAACGGTCTTGTAGGTTCCGCTGTGGCAGAGTGCATCTTGCAGCTCACCCTCAAATGTCATACCGAGCCGCTCCATAACGCGCAGGGAAGCCTCGTTGCCCTTCATAAACCGCGCCTCAATGCGGTGAAGCCCAAGCTCACGAAAGCCAAAACGGATAACGGCGGCCGCCGCTTCGGTGGCGATGCCCATATGGTGGTAGGCGGGATTGATGACGTACCCTATCTCGGCACTGTTGTTGGGCGGATCAAAGCGAGTAAAGCCGCAGGTTCCGATCATTTTCCCACCCTCGGAGTCGAGAGTGATAGCCCAGTCGTAAAAATCCCCGGTGGCGTAGCGCGAGCCGAGATATTCGAGATATTCCTTGGTGTAGCTGCGGTCGCGGTGCGGGTACCAGGTCAGATATCGGGTCACGTCGCGGCGGCTGGCGTACTCAAACATATCGTCGGTGTCGCTGACCTTCATTTTGCGCAGGGTCAGCCTTTCGGTGTGTATAACGGGCAGATTTGAAAAGATTTTATATATAACTTCGCGTTTCATAAGCACCTCGGTGTAGATCTACCTATATTATATTACATTTGCGCCGCGATTTCAATATTTTTGCAGGAATCTTTTGGAATTTTCGCCAAGATGTTTATTTTTTGCGAAATCTATGATATAATTATGTAAACGGAGGTGAGGAAATGAAATACGAAAAGGACAGCTTTTTGCCGGTGGTGCTCGGTTCGCAAGACAAGGCTCTTCTGAAAAAGCTTTTGAAAAAATACGGCTCACCCGTTTTCGTGCTCGATTCCTCGTTCCCGATGTCGCTTCGCCTTTCGCCGAGCTTCAATTGTGTGAAAATGACGGCGCAAAGCGATGATATCGTGCTTATGTATCTTTTCGATGTCGCCGCGCGGCAAACGCGTATTCCGCTTCTCGCCGCCGATGAAAGATATGAAAAGATAATCAAAGATAACAAAGAAAAACTTAGCGCGGGTTTTATAATAAACCGCGAGGAAATGGATATTTAAATTATGAAGCTTTTTGATCTGATAAACAGCGCGGACACCGATATAGCCCTGCCTGCCGAGGATAAAGAGATACGCGCGGTATGCTACGATTCGAGAAAGGCCGCTCGCGGCTCACTTTTCGTCTGTATGAAGGGCGTGTTGACCGACGGTCACAAATACGCGCTGATGGCATACGAGCGCGGTTGCCGTTGCTTCGTCTGCGAAAGACAGCCCGATGGTCTGCCCGACGATGCCACCGTGCTTTTCTCGAATAATACAAGAGAGGATTTGGCGAAGCTTGCCGCCGCCTTTTACGGCCACCCCGAGCGCAAAATGAAGCTCATAGGCATCACCGGAACTAAAGGAAAAACGACTACCGCCCTGATGATCAAGGGAATTATGGACGGTTGCGACCGCCCCTGCGGTTACATAGGCTCAAACGGCGTGGACTTTGCCGGCTTTCACTTTGATACCGTGAACACAACACCCGAGGGCTGTGATATTTACGAATATTTGTCGAGAATGGTGGCTGTCGGTGTCAACACCGCGGTGCTTGAGGTCTCCTCCCAGGCCCTTTATATGGGTCGTGTGACGGGACTCACCTTTGATGCCTGCATCTTCACCAATTTCTCCCGCGACCATATCGGTGAGCACGAGCATCCCGATATGGAGCACTACAAGGCCTGCAAGCTCCGCCTCTTTTCGGAGCATTGCGGTGGCTACGCATTGATAAATGCGGATGATCCCGTGTCCCCTGAGTTTGCCGAGGCAGCGAGAGGGGCAGGAAATGAGGTAGAGTTTTTCTCAAGCCGTGAAAAAACCGATTATTACGCGGGCGAGATCGAATATTTCAAAAACGAAAAGGGACTTTGCTCCTCGTTTTACGCCGATTTCGGGAACAGGAGACTCAAGGTCAAGCAAAAATTCCCCGGGGATTTCAGCGTTATGAACGCCCTTTCCGCCCTTGCCGTGTGCCACCGCCTTGGCCTTGACCTGCGCACCGCCATCGGACAGCTCGGACGCGTGTCCATCAAGGGCAGATTTGAGACCCTGCGCATCGGAGGTGTGGATTACGTTATAGATTACGCCCACAACGGCAAGAGCCTGCGCTCGGTGCTTGAGGTTCTGCGAACCTACGAGCCGAGGCGGCTTATCTGCCTTTTCGGTTCGGTTGGCGGCAGAACTCATATGCGCCGCCCCGAGCTTGGTAAAGTCGCCGCAGAGCTTGCAGACCTTTCGATATTGACAGCGGACAATCCCGACATCGAGCCCGTTGACCGCATCATTGCCGACATAGCCGCAGAATATACAGATCCCGATTCCTACGTCGCCATCCCCGACCGCGAGGCGGCCATCGAGTATGCCGTGGAGATCGCACGCCCCGGGGACATCGTTCTCCTTGCCGGCAAGGGACACGAGGATTATCAGCTTATTAACGGTCGCCGCATCCCCTTCAGTGAGCGCGAGATCCTTATGAACGCCGCTGCAGCGCTTGTGTAAAATAAAAATCCCGCGAAATTCTTCGCGGGATTTTTATGTGACTTTTTAATTAGTCGGTAACGTAGGGCAGAAGAGCGACCTGACGTGCGCGCTTAATAGCGGTGTTCAGCTCTCTCTGGTGCTTTGCGCAGGTGCCGGAGATTCTTCTAGGAAGAATCTTGCCGCGCTCGGAAACGAACTTGCGAAGGCGGCCTGCATCCTTGTAATCAATGTAATCAACTTTCTCTGCGCAGAAAACGCAAACCTTCTTTCTCTTGCGGTTGGGGCGGAAGGTGCGTGCGGTCTCATTTGTCTTATCCATAACAATTATCCTCCATTAAAATTTTAGAAGGGAAGGTCGTCGTCGGTTTTGATCTCTTCAAAATTCGGCGCCGTACCAACCTGATTTGAATACGCCGGTGCTGCATATGCATCCGGTGCGTAGGACTGCTGCGAGGCGGCCGGGCTCTCACCGCGGCTGTCAACAAACTGTACGTCCTCAGCGACTATGTCGGTGGCGTAACGCTTGATGCCTTGCTGATCGGTCCAGGAACGGTTCTGAATCGTTCCAACGATGAAGATCGAAGATCCCTTTCTGAAGTAACGCGAAACGAACTCTGCAGTTGCACGCCAAGCGGTTACGTTAAAGAAATCCGCCTGCTGTTGCTGGGTATCCTTCGAGCGGTAGTTGCGGTTGACCGCAATGCTGAAGGAAACAACGGGGATCTGATTTGCGGTGGTCTTGAGTTCGGGGTCAGCCGTGAGACGGCCGCCGAGCATGACCTTATTAAAGTTAAAGTTCGCCATTTGTACCTCCATGCCGCAATGCGGCTGATTTTTGTGCGTGAAGCTTCACGCGTGGAATATTCTGATTATTCTGCGGTCTCGGTTGCAGGAGCTTCCTCGGTAGCCTCGGCTACGGGAGCCTCCTCAGCAGTCTCCTCAACTGCAGGGGTCTCGTGCTTAACAGCCTCGAAATCGAGCTTAACGATCATGGAGCGCATGATGTTTTCGTCGATGTTGTAGTTACGGTCAAGCTCAACAGGAACACCTGCCTCAGCCTTGAATGTTGCCACGACGTAATATCCCTCGTTCAGATCGTTGATGGGGTATGCGAGGCGGCGCTTGCCCCACTCGTTTACCTCAACCAGCTCTGCGTTCGAGGAAATCAGTCCCGTAAACTTGTTCACGGTTGCCTTGATGGCATCTTCGCCGTTTGTGGGGTCAACAATGAACATTGTTTCGTAAGAATTGATAACCTTTTCCATATTAAACCTCCCTATGGACTTTTTCGCCTGTCTGCATCGAAATAAAAATTTACAGACAGAAAGGAGACGGGGTTCTGCCCCGTATCAATTCGACATTATACCATATACCGATTCATTTGTCAAGTGGATTTTCAAAAATAAATTACAAATGTTTAAAAAATTTCAAAATATGATAAATTGTATCTTGATTTCAATGAATATTATGTTATAATATATATATAAAACAGAATTAGGGGGACAAAAGATGAAGAAAAGTACGGTAATGCTCATTTTTATGTGCATTTTATGTGTGCTTTGCATCGCATATTTTGTGGCGCAGGCACTTGGAGTTGTATTTCCGTGGCAGGAACAGAAACGCGGCGGCGAGGTCAGTGGGGGCGACCTTGAGATACATATGATCGACGTAGGGCAGGGAGACTGCATACTGATCAAGGCACCCGAGGGCAATATGCTCATTGATGCGGGAGACAAATCCAACGCCGCACAGGTGGCCATTCAGACCTACCTTGAGGATGCCGACGTAAAGGATTTTGAATACGTAGTGTTTACGCACTCGGACGCCGACCACATCGGCGCGGCCGATTACGTTATGGAAAACTATCAGGTCGACAACGTGATAATGACGGTGGCTGACGAGCGCACAACGGTCGTATACAAGGAAATGATGACGGCGATCGAGGAAAACGGAGCTAAGATCATTGATGCTGAGCCCGGAAACACCTATTCCATCGGAGAGATGGAGTTTGAGATATTGGCGCCCATCGGTGATAAGTACAGTGACGTCAACGATTACAGTGTCGTTCTTCGCATTGATTACGGTGAAAGCTCATTCCTTATGACCGGAGATGCGGAGAAGGATTCCGAAAAAGAAATGGTAGCAAAATACAGTGCCTCCGATCTTGACTGCGACGTGCTGAAGGCAGGGCATCACGGCTCACGCACCTCCAGCAGCGAAGCTCTGCTCGGCCTCGTAACACCCGAGGTGGTTCTGATCTCCTGCGGTGAGGGCAACAAGTACGGTCATCCGCACAGCGAGGTTCTGGACAGATTCGTCAAATATGCAAATCAGCAGATCTTCCGCACCGACGAGCTCGGTGATATCGTGATCACCACCGACGGTGAGATCATCCGCAAGGGCGACCTCATATTGGTAGACGAGAGCGGTAATTGAATAGCAAAACGGAGAAGCCCTCGGGCTTCTCCGTTTTCTTTTAAAGATTATTGAACTCGTTGATAATGGGCTCGGTTATATGGGGAGCATCGTTGATGATCTCATAACCGGGCTCGCAGGGCTTGGCCCAATAAATTGCGTTCTTGATTATGCGGAGAACGTAGGGGTTATAGTAGGAGCGGCAGTACTCGTGGCCGGGCTGGAAGTAGAATATCCTTCCCGCACCGCGGATGAAGCAAGCACCGCTTCTCATAATGTGTCCGTCCTCGAACCAACCGCCGAAAACAAGAGCATCGGGCTGACCGATTGCAAAGGGCTCGGAGTAAAGCTCCTCGCTCTCAAGGATGAAGTGGTCGGGAATGCCGGCCGCAATGGGGTGGGAGGGCATAAGATTCCACATGATCTCCTTCTGGTCACGACCCCAGGAAAGATTTCCGCTTGTGCCTATGAGTTTGCGGAAGGGCTTGGAGTAGTGAGCGGAGTGAAGGGCGATAAAGCCCATCTTGCCCATGTAAACGCGGGTCTGTATCTTGTCTACCAGCTCGTCATTGACCTCCTTATGAGCCATGTGTCCCCACCAAAGAAGAACATCGGTGTCGTTAAGTACTTCGTCGGGAAGACCCTGATCCTCATCGTCGAGGGCGGAAAGTCTTACCTCCAGCTCCTCGTCGGTGTCAAGATATTCCTTGATAGCCGCGTGAAGACCGTTGGGGTAGATGGCTTTGACCCTTTCGCTGGACTTTTCGTGTCTGAATTCGTTCCAGATAGTAACCTTTATCATGATGTTAATCCTTTCTTGTTGCTTGAATGTGATATTCGCCGGCGCAGAGCAGGCGGTAATTTTTGCTTTTCAGAACGTCTACCAACTGCTTTTCGTCGGTTATGGGGAAATCGGTAACGATGCCTCCGTTCGGTCTGTCCTTGGAGGCGTGGTGGTAATCAGATCCCGACGTCATCATCAGCCCGAATTTTTCTGCCCAGAGTAGGGCAATATCGTTGCGCGAATCGTGTCGGACGCAGCCGTTGAATACCTCAATGCCGTCAAGTCGCTGGGGATTTTGAACCTTCATATAATTGCGGAAGGGGTGCGCCTGAATGAGAAGGCCTCCCGCAGCGCGTACCTCTTGCAAAACGCCCGAAACAGGCATATCCATAAGGTCGGGGTGTGAGCGGAGAAAGAGCTCGTCAACGCCGTAAATGAGATAATCGCTGTCATCGGTGTTAGAGCGAAGCTCAAGCCCGAAGATGACGTTCAGTCTGTCGCCCGCCGCCTCGCGCAGGGCGTCATATCCGCGCATAAAGAAATCCACCTTGTCGCTGTGGCTGTCGGGATCGCCGGGGAACTTTTGCAGATTTCCATACCCGAAGGTGTAAAAGCTGAAATGGTTAGTTAAAACGATCGACGTGTACCCCGCGGCGCAGTAAGCATCAACGATCTCCTGCGCCGTGGCGGATGCACAGTTGCTGACCTCGCCCGAATGGCAGTGCAGCTCTGTGATATATTCCATTATTTTACTTCGATGACAGACTCATCCCACATATCGGGAGCCTTGTAGCCGAGAAGGTTAACCATGGTGGCCGCAACGTTGGACAGACCGAACTGACCGCGGTCCTCCTTAACGGTGTACGCGCCCTCGGTCACGTTATCGTAAATGATGCAGGGAACGCGGTTGAGAGTATGGGAGGTCTTGGGAGTCATCTCGCCCTTCTTGTTGAGCTTGGGCTCGCCGGTCTTCTTGTCGGTCTCGAACATCTCGTCTGCGTTTCCGTGGTCGGCGGTGATAAGAGCCACGCCGCCGAGGCTGTCAACGACTGCGAGGATTCTCGCAAGCTGAAGGTCAAGAGCCTCCATGGAGCAACGGGTAGCAAGGAGGGAGCCGGTGTGACCGACCATGTCTCCGTTGGGGAAGTTTACGCGGAGGTACTTGTAGTTGCCAGACTCAAGGCACTCGATGAGCTTGTCGGTGATCTCTGCGCACTTCATCCAGGGTCTCTGCTCGAAGGGAACGACGTCGGAGGGGATCTCAATGTAGGTCTCAAGCTCCTCGGAGAACTTGCCCGACTTGTTGCCGTTCCAGAAGTAGGTCACGTGACCGTATTTCTGAGTTTCGGAGATGGCGAGCTGAGCCACGCCGGTGTTTGCGAGATACTCGCTCATGGTATTGGTGATCTCGGGGGGATTTACAAGGTATTTGTGAGGAATGTGCAGGTCGCCGTCGTACTCAAGCATACCTGCGTACATTACGTTCGGCACGCGAACGCGGTCGAAGCTCGAGAAGCTCTCGTCGCCGTCGAAGGCCTTGGAGATCTCTATGGAGCGGTCGCCGCGGAAGTTGAAGAAGATAACGCTGTCGCCGTCCTCAACGGTGCCGACGGGCTTGCCGTCCTTTGCAATAACGAAGGGAGGCAGATCCTGGTCAAGAATGCCGGGGATCTCGGCGCGATAGGTGTTGATGGCCTCCTCGGCGGATGCGAAGGTGCGACCCACACCGAGAACGTGGGTCTTCCAGCCGGCCTCGACCATACCCCAGTTAGCCTCATATCTGTCCATAGTGATGTTCATACGTCCGCCGCCCGAAGCGATGCAAACGTCATAGCCGCCGTCGCGGAGCTCGTCCATAAATGCCTCGAAGGGACGAACGTATTCAAGAGCGGAGGTGGGGTCAACGTCACGTCCGTCAATGAGGATGTGAACGCGAACGCGGCCGATGCCCTCGACCTTTGCCTGCTTGACCATTGCCTTCAGGTGGTCGATGTGGGAGTGAACGTTACCGTCCGAGAAAAGACCGAGGAAGTGCAGGGTAGAGCCGTTGTTCTTTACGTTGGCGATAAGCTGAGTCCAGGTGTCGGAAGCGAACATCTTGCCCGACTCAATGGAGTTTGTGACCAGCTTTGCGCCCTGCGCGAAGACCTGACCTGCGCCAAGCGCATTGTGACCGACCTCGGAGTTACCCATGTCGTCATCGGAGGGCAGACCGACAGCCGTGCCGTGTGCCTTGAGCGAGACCATGGGATAATTTTTCATAAGCATATCCAGCGTGGGGGTGTATGCGCCCGCAACTGCGTTTGCGATGGTATCGGGAGCAATGCCGACACCGTCCATAACGATAGTAAGTACGGGACCCTTCACGCCGGAGAATCCGTTGAGTTTTTCGAGAGTTTTTGCCATAAGTTCCTCCAAAAATGTTTTTTATCACCCTTTAGTATACCTTTTTTTGCCGAAAATATCAAGGGGTATTTGAGAATTCGTTGGATTTTTTTGTTAAAAAATTAATTTTTGGCAGCATTTCAAAAAAATTTAGGCAAAGTACTTGACAAAACTGTCTATTCATGATAGACTAAAGTCGCAGTCTACCGGCAATAGACAGTTTTCAGGAGGTAAGAAAATGGAAGAAATAAAGCTTGGAATGGTTGAAGCTCATTTTGCGGAGCTCGTCTGGCAGAACGCGCCGATCTCCACAAAGGCATTGGTGGAGCTTTGCGCCGCGGAGCTGGATTGGAAGAGGACTACCACATATACGGTGCTGAAAAAGCTCTGCGAGAGGGGCATTTTCAAAACCGAGAACAGCACGGTAAGCGTGCTTATATCAAAGGATGAATTTCAGGCAATGCAAAGCGAGAGGTTCGTGGAGGAGACCTTCGAGGGGTCTCTGCCCGCCTTCATCGCCGCCTTTGCCTCACGCAAAAAGCTCAGTGAAAAGGAGATCGACGAGATCAAGCGTATGATTGATTTTTATACGGGAGGTTAATATGCAGATAGAACAGATATTTCTTCACGCATTTAACGTGAGCATAACGGCGGGGTGGATAGTTCTTGCCGTACTGCTCCTGCGGGCAATACTGAAAAAAGCGCCCAAATGGGTGCATTGCCTGATGTGGGGCGTGGTGGTACTGCGACTCATAATGCCGTTCTCCATTGAGAGCGTGCTGAGTCTGATCCCCAGCGCGGAGACTCTGCCACCCAATATAACCGTCACGGACACGCCGAGCATAAACACGGGTATCCCGTCGTTCAATGCCGCCTTTAACCCGATAATTCAGGAAAACTTTGCGCCTCCCGTGACTCCGACCCCCGAGGTCACGGTCAACCCAATGCAGACCGTAATGCTCGTTGCCGCCACCGTGTGGCTCGCAGGCATCGGACTTATGATCGTATACGGTGCCGTGTCCTATCTTCGGGTAAAGTACAAGGTCCGCGTCTCAATGTCGGCAGGGCAGGGAGTTTACTACTGCGACAGCATAGATACACCCTTCATCCTCGGAGTTTTCCGCCCGAGAATATATCTGCCCTCGGGCATTGACGAATCCTGCGCAGAGTACGTTCTGCGGCACGAAAGAGCACACCTGAAGCGCCGCGACCACCTGTGGAAGCCTCTCGGCTTCGTGCTCCTGACCGCATATTGGTTCAACCCGCTTCTTTGGGTGGCTTATATACTCTTCTGCCGCGATATCGAGAAGGCCTGCGACGAAAAGGTCATCCGCGATATGAGCGACGACGAGAAAAAGGGATATTCGAGCGCGCTTCTCGATTGCAGCGTGCATCAGAGAAGACTGATCATGGCCTGCCCGCTGGCCTTCGGCGAGGTCGGGGTCAAGAGCCGCATCAAGTCGGTGCTGAATTACAAAAAGCCCGCCTTCTGGATCATAATCGTCGCCATCGTCGCCGTGACCGTAACCTGCATCTGCTTCCTCACCAACCCGCCGAAGGATGATAAGGGTGACGATCCCTTTGCCGAAATAGGCGGCCGTTCTCTTGCCGAACTCAAAGCTGATGTTCCGCAGCTTTTCGGCCTCGACACAAGTAACGGATTTAATATGTACGTTTGGCAATATGACGGCCGAGTTTTATGCAATCTTCTGTCACGGAATGAGAAACGCAGCCTCGAAAGGATGTGGTCGGGTCAGTTCGTTTCCGCAGATGAGATGGAGCTTATTCTTGATAACTACGGAGTAAGCGGAGATGAAGTGGACGTTTATTACTCTTTTTTGGAAAGGGAAGACGTTAATGCTATATTCAAAATGGATTTTAAGCATATCCTTCCTGGGGGGATTTTTAACGATATGACCGTCTTTGACATAGATAACGACGGTGAAAAAGAGCTTTGTGTTATAGTAACCGAAAAAGAAGTGATTCCTAACCAAAATCCGTATAAAAGTGATGTTCTCAGACGTCATTATGTCCGATTAGTAGTAAAAGATATGGAAAAATCGGAAATTCAGAAGTACACGTTGATTGACGGCGCGTTTTGGATTTCTTATTTTCCCCACTTTATTGAGCATAACGGAAAAACATATCTGCAATACTTTTATCGCAGTGAGGAAGATTCCGGAGTGAAGATATGGTGGGCATCCGGGCTGATCAATTCCGAAAGCACAGACGGCGAGGGCTTCCCGAAATTTTCGGATACCCGTAAGTTTGAAAATTCCGTATTTTGGCCTGTAAGCCCTGTGATGTACGACGGATACACCAAGGTTATTCTCACCCATAAAAATTCGGAGTCCTTGACTGTTACAAGCAGCCTTTATGACATGAAATCTCATATTCATTCGTCTTACGGATTTATGACCGATAAGACCGCCAACGCGGATGACGCCGAATTTACGGTTGACTTCTATGATGCAAACGGAGTATTGAAGGAAACGTATTACGTCTTTGATAACGGTATGATCTCCTCGAATGAGTATACCGAGAACGGCGTTTGTAAATTGGTGGAGAGCCCAAATGCGTACGGTTTGATGGAATACCTTGAAGGATGTATGTACGGCGTTGAATTGAAGCACGGAACGGTGGATATATCCGGTATGGATGTTAAAAAATGGGAATCGTCGGAGACTTTGCATATATCTGACGAACAGACCTTGCGGAAGATATGGACATACATAGATAACTCAGACACATATAGCGTTTCGGAAGAGACTACCAAGGGATACGGAGCACCTGTTTTTTCTATTTTTGTACATACGGATGTAGGTTCTACCCATACGTATAAGCTTTGGAGTGAAAGCTTGTACACAGTAAGTCTTATGAAAGATCCTTACGGAAACGAGTATTTTTTATCCAATGCCGACTTGTCTGCGCTTTACCGCTATTTAGAGACTCTTTTCGAGATGGATTGATCTCACGATTGACTTTGCGTTTGGGAAAAACGATAGTAAAACACCCGCGCCGAGGTAACACTCGGCGCGGATTTTTTGGTTTTAACGATTGACAAAAACGTCAAGGCGGTATATAATTGGCGTAACAAACGTCAGGAGGTCAAAATGTACAGACTTTGTGTTCCAGTAAAGCTTAGCAGCCATAACAGATCGGGCAGAGAAGAGATAGCCCGCCTTCTTCACGAATGCGGGGCGGACACGGTGATGCTGGTTTTCACTCGCGTGCTTTGCAATAAAGAGCTTCTTGCCAAAACCGCCTGTGAATTCTCGAAAAACAAGGCCTATTTTGAATCCGAGGGCTTCCGTGTGAGCGCTTGGCTTGCGCCCACAATAGGCTACGGAGGTCCTTCGTCCTCGGATGGCGATGCGCCCAACAGATATACTCATATAATCTCCGACAAGGGCAAGGACTGCACCGGTGCATATTGCCCCCTCGATGAGAATTTCGTTGCCGATTTTCTCAACACCCTCGGTGCAGTTATCGACACGGGAGTGGAGGAGATAATGTTCGAGGATGATTATACCCTCGGCGGCGGAAAAATGTTCCGTGAGAGCGGTTGCCTTTGCCACCGTCATCGCAAGCTGCTTGCCGAGCGGACGGGCGAGGATCTCGATTTTGAAGAGATGCACAAAAAACTGTACGGCGGCAAGACCAACGAATACAGAAAGGCATTTCTTGCCCTCCAGCGTGAGACCCTGCTTGAATTCACGCAAAAAATAGAAAAATTCGCTCACGCGAAAAATCCGACCCTGCGCCTCGGCCTCAGCGCAAACGCATCGTCATACAACGTTGAGGGCGCGGCCTTTGCCGACCTCGTCAGAGCCACGGCGGGGAACACCCGACCCTTCGTGCGAATGACCGGCGCACCCTATTGGGATCAGATCCCATCCCTTGCCGCAAACATTGAGACTATCCGACTTCAATGTCATTGGCTTGAGGACACGGGCGCCGAGCTCTGGACGGAGGGCGACACCTATCCGCGTCCCAGATGCGTGATCCCGTCCGCTTGGCTCGAGGGCTACGACATGGCTCTCCGTGCCTCGGGAGGCAGTCACGGAATACTTAAATATATGAGTGAATATCAGTCGCTCCAATCCTACGAGACGGGATATTTTGACCGCCACGCGAGGAATCTGCCCCACTACGCCGAGATAGAAAGGCGTTTTGCAAACGGGCAGGGAACGGGACTGAATATCGTTGAATACACTTCGCTTTTTGAAAATCAGGATCTTTGTACCGACGTGACGGCGGATACTGTCTACGGCTACGGCGGATATTTGCCCCTTGTCAGCCAATGGTTTGCTACCGAGTGCTCGATTCCCGTGACCTACGGTCGTGCGGGCGACGAGCCGTCCCTGATCTTCGGTGAAAACGCGCGGTACGTAGGCGAGCGCGAGCTTTCACGCGGCGCGATCCTCGACGCCACGGCGGCAAGAATACTTGCCGAGAGAGGTATTGACGTCGGCTTTGAGTCTCACGAAAAGATCGATGCGCCGACGGTTGAATATTTTAAAGAGTACAAAGATTTCGCAACCGCCATTTGCCAAAGGGGCTCACAATGGTACTCCTTCCGCCTCAAAAAAGGCGCGGAGGCGCTCAGCGAGCATCCCGTCCTCGAGGGCGCGGGCTTTGGCAATTATTCGGAGAACCTTTGGGAGACCGCCCCGAGAATATCGGGCACGTACAGATATGAAAACGCAAACGGCCAACGCTTCACCGTCTTCCCGTTCATTGCGGAGACCGCGTGGGGCAAGGGCGTTTGGCGCAAGGGCGCGTTCAAGGGATATTACAGACAGCGCCAGCTTGCAGAGGCCTGCGAGTGGGTCGCGCGCCGCCCGTTGCCTGCCGTTTGCCTCGGCAATCCCGGTGCGTATATGGTCTGCAAAAGAAACGAAAACGGCGGCCTGACCGTCGGCCTTTGGAACTTCTTTGCCGACGAGATAATATCCCCCGAAATACTTCTTGACAGGGAATATGTCCGCGCTGATATTTATCGCAATTCGGGGCACATTGAGGGACGAAAGCTCATCCTTGACAGCGATATTCCGCCATACGGCTTCGTTTTCTTTACCGTTAATTAAACGTTAATCAAAAAAGTTTATTTATTTTGCCGTATCGGTTGACAAGCGGTGTAAATTATGGTAAACTTTAAAAAGTGAGCATAGCTCTTTAACTTTTGATATCAAAGGAGAAAAAGGACAATGATCAAAGCAACGAAGGAATTCCTCAATCAGATGGACGAGCTCGCCGCAAAGAGAAAGGCTGAAATTCTCGGCGCAAAGGATGAGCTGGTCATCAAGGGAACAACATATTACGTCGCAAACGACGGTAACGATGCAAACGACGGTCTGACCCCCGAGACCGCTTGGAAGACCCTTGCAAAGGTCACCGAGGCCGAGCTCGCAGAGGGAGACGGCGTCCGCTTCAAGAGAGGCGACCTCTTCCGCGGTGCCTTCAAGACCAAGCCCGGCGTGACCTACTGCGCATACGGCGAGGGCGACAAGCCCAAGTTCTACGGCTGGGATTTCAGTCTGGCAGATCCCGCGCTCTGGGAGCTTTACGATGCCGAGCACAACATCTGGAAGATGAAGGAGCTCATCCTCGACTGCGGAACTCTCGTTTTCAACGACGGTGAGGCACACTGCCGCAAGCTCATCCCCTCTTACAGAAACGGTAAGTTCGTCTGCCGCGATAACGAGGACATTGAGTTCGATATGGCAAGAGATATGGATCGCGACCTCGATATGGTCTGCTTCTATGATGCCGTAACCACCGACAAACCCTCCAAGGGCGAGGATTTCCCCATTCCCGTTATGGACGGCAACAGCCTCGGCACCCTTTTCCTCCGTTGCGATAAGGGCAACCCCGGTGAGATCTACTCCGAGATCGAGGCTCTGCCCCGCAGGC
>JAFTOB010000117.1 GCA_017451545.1 Clostridia bacterium
ATCTGTCAACGGGCTTGCCGCCGCGGGTGACGAATACGGGGCCGCGGGCTATTCCCTGCTCCGCCGCGTATCCGATAAGCTTCTTTTGCAGGGCGCGGACGATAAAAATCCTTCTGGTCTTGCCCTTGCAGGAAACGGTGGCCTCGCCGCGTCGTGCCGCCTCCACCGTTATAAACGCAAGCTCGCTGACACGTATTCCCGTGCCGCAGATGGTCTGAACCACAAGCGAGAGCCGCTTGCCTCTTCCCTGCTCCGCCGCGCGGACGAGCCGTCCGTATTCCTCACGCGTCAGCTCCCGTCCCGCGTCGCGATACGCGCTTTTCTGCAATCTGAACTGCCGCACGCAGAGCTCGTCCCGTCGGCAAAATCTGAAATACGAGTTCAGCGCCGCCAGCATTGAATTCGCGCTTGTGACGGCGTACCTCTGCGCCAAATATTCCTTGTATTCCATCACGTCGGATTTTCCGATCCTCCGCCCGGCCGCAAAATCAAGAAAACCTCTTACGTCGCGCAGATATTTTTGCAGAGTGGCGGGGCTTTTCTCTCGCTCGCGCAAATACTCGGCAAAGCGTTTCAAGCTGCTTTTTTCGGTCAATATCACAAAGATCCTTCCTTTCATAGATATTACCTATATTTTATCACATTGCGGCGGAACACATTCACTCTCGCGTATATTGGGCGCGTTGCGTGGGATAATATTACTGTAATCTTTTCAACGAAATTGGAGACAAATATGAAAAAACCTTATATTTCGCGGTGTTGCGCGAGAGAAATACTTGATTCGCGGGGCAACCCCACCGTGGAGGCCACCGTCTTTCTGTCCGATGGCACCGTGGGCGTTGCCGCCGTTCCCTCGGGAGCGTCCACCGGCATTTTTGAGGCTCACGAGAAGCGCGACGGCGACCCCGACCGCTATGGCGGAAAAGGCGTTCTTGAGGCCGTCTGCAACGTGGGACGTATAATTTCCCCCGCCATTGCGGGCATCTGCGCCGCCGAGCAGGCCGAGCTTGACCGCGTTCTCATCGAGCTCGACGGCAGTAGCAACAAATCCAACCTCGGCGCAAACGCCATCCTTCCCGTGTCTATTGCCGCCGCCCGCGCCGCCGCCAATTTTTACGGCGTGCCCGTTTACCGCTACCTCGGCGGCGCGGACAGCTACCGTCTGCCCGTTCCCATGATGAATATTCTGAACGGCGGCGCACACGCGGCCAACAACGTGGAGATCCAGGAATTTATGATCCTCCCCGTAGGTGTGGACAGCTTTGCCGAGGCTCTGCGCGCGGGGTCTGAGATCTACCACGCCCTCGGCAGTATTCTCAAGGAGAAGCGGCTGACCTCAACCGTGGGCGACGAGGGTGGATTTGCCCCCGATCTTGAGTCCGACGAGCAGGCGTTGGAGCTGATCTGCGCCGCCATCAAGCGGGCGGGATATGATAAGGACACGGTGAAGATCGCCCTTGACGTTGCCTCCTCCGAGTGGTTTTCGGAGGGCAAATATCTGCTGAAAAAGCAGGGGCGCGAGAAATCCCGCGCCGAGATGATCGCCTATATTTCGGGGCTGGTGTCGAGCTATCCCATCATCTCGGTGGAGGACGGGCTTGATCAGCAGGACTTTGAGGGCTGGCGCGAGCTGACCGACCGTCTCGGCGGCCGCGTAATGCTTGTGGGCGACGATCTTTTCGTAACCAACACCGCCCGACTGCGCGAGGGTATCGAGAAGGGCGCGGCAAACGCCATTCTCATCAAGCCCAATCAGATTGGGACTCTGACCGAGACTCTGGACGTGATCCACGTGGCCAAGGAAAACGGCTACGGCTTTATTCTCTCCCACCGTTCGGGGGAGACCGAGGACACGACGCTTGCCGACATTGCCGTTGCCACCGCCGCGCCCTTTATCAAGAGCGGTGCACCCTGCCGAAGCGAGCGCGTGGCGAAATACAACCGTCTGCTCCGCATCGAGGCCTCGCTTAACTCCGCCGCACGTTACGGAAAAAGATAAAAAGACAAAAATCCCCCAACCGCCGTGGCGGTTGGGGGAAACTTAAACTTATCAGTTGTTATTGATCACACCCGTGCCGGAAATATTGAAGATATCCTCAATAGCACCGTTCACGTTCTCGCAGTTCTCAACGGTAACTGTGCAGTCAACTGCATGGATACCGTCCTGAAATACGTCGGTGGTGTTTACATCTGCAACGTCAAAGACGCAGTTCTTGATGGTTGCGTCAGAATACACGCGGATAAGGCCGTAAGTACCGTTACCGATGATCGTGCAGCCGTCGAAGGTCAGGCTGTTTGCGCCGGAGCCGAGGGCCGCCCAACCGATGATGGTGCAGTTCTTGTAAACGATATCAGCACCGGTCAGTCCGTCATAGTGGATCGCATAAACGCCCTTAGCGTCGAAGGTGCAGTTCTCGAATACTACAGTACCCTTTGCATAGTTCCAGCGCTGAGCATTGCTGCCGAAGAAGGTAATATTCTTGAAGGTAGCGTTGTTCAGGTTGTTGTAGTAAAGTGCTGTACCGTTGGACGCGAAAACAGTACCTTCGGTACCGATTACGGTAGTGCCCTCACCGATGGTGGGAACCTGACCGTAGTCACCGCTGCCGAGGACAACTGTGGCACCGGGAGTCTTAAGAGCATCCTTAAGAGTTGCGGTCTGGTCTCCGTTTGCGTCGTAGGCATCAGCCAGAGGGACGGCAACGATCGCGTTATCTGCAGCAATGTCATAGCACTCATATGCAGAAGCATCAACGTAAGGAGCCTTGATCTCGGACAGACCGTAGTTAGCTACGTTACCCTCTACGTAGGTATTGCACTTGGGCAGATCGTAGAAGTTACGCAGACCGATCACAGTCATATCCGCATCGGTAGTATTAACGAAGTTGTTGTCCGCAACGGTGACCTTCAGGGAGTACGTGCAGGAAGCATTGTTGTGAGGACTTACGGTGACGGAGCCGTTGGTAACAGTGTTGTTCACAACGGTAACGTTGTTCTTGGTGCCGCCTACGTAAACTGCGGTACCGGAGGAAAGAGTGGTGTTGACATTTCCGAAGGTGTTGTTCTTGATCACGATGTCGCCCTTGCCGGTGCCAGGATAGTTCATGTAAACATAATATGCGGCATTGGTATCAAAGGTACAACCGTCAATGGTGATGTTGTTGGAAGCACCGGATGTGCGCTGTCTGTCATAAACAGCGATGGGGCAGTAGTCGGTCTTGGTTGCAGAAACTCCATTAAGGTCAACAAACTTACAGTTGATGATCTGCAGGTTTTCAGCACCCTTGGAGCCTTCTGCGCTGGTGATGTTTGCAAGGATAGTGGTGGTGCCGTTCTTGGGATCCTTAACAGGCTGAGGAGCATACGCATCAAAGGTGATACCGATGATCTTTACGTTCTTCTTGCCGTTTACGTTAACGTGGTCTGCAATAGCGGTGTTGGAAACGAGGGTGATATTATCGCAAGGAATTACGATGGACATATTATAGTATTCACCGTCTGCAAGGCCGATAACGTCGCCGGGCTCAGCGGCTGCGAGAACTTCCTGAATATTCTCGGGGGTTGCGATAATCTTTGCGGGGAGAGCGTCGGCGTCATACTGATCGTCGAAGGAGTCCTCCTCGTAGGTTACCTGAGTTGCGACGAGATTGATTCCGAGGTGGATCTTACCTGCCTCATCGGGAGTTCTGGGGTTAGCAGAATTTCCGACAGTCTCGGGCATGTACACAACGAGAGCAAGGTACTCGGTATCGTTGGTGTTCTCAAGCTTTGCGTCCTGAGTGTAGCCGCCGGCAATGCTCTTGCCGTCGGTAACGGCTGCGCGTGCTGCCTTGCGGTCTGCAAATGCCTCGTTGGTCTCGATCACGCCGTACTCAATGTAGTTGGAGAGCTTGTAGGGCTTTCCGGCCTGATTTACGCCGGTGGTCTCGGAATCAACGTTGATGCCAAGGTGATACTTGAGAGCAAGGCTGCCCTCGTTCACGACCTTCAGGTATACGACCTCGGTGTGTCCGGGCTCCCAAAGGGAATCGGAGAACACGTTGGTGTTTTCGTTGACCTCAGACCAATTCTGAGCATCGGTGCTCCAATAGAGACCAATGGACAGATTACCGGACTGGATGATGTTGTTCGCGCTGGTTACGCTGTCGGTGAACCATGCGAAGGTGGTACCAACAAGCATCGAGAAGCAGAGCAGCAGAGAAAGTGCGCTGAATATCAATGCCTTCTTGGTAGTGTTCTTGTTAGTCATTTTGTCTTTTCCTCCTTATTAGATTTTTGGGACTAACCTATGTAGAGCGGAAATTCCGCAGTACAACAAAATGTATATTATGTTGTAAAAAAGATCGGCCGAGGCGGTAGATCCCGCCGTGGCCGATCCTGATATTTAAAAATTGGCGCAAAAACAAAGCCTTTTTATACTCTTTTTTGAAAAAAGGTCCAAAAAGGCTCTTTTGTCGTTCTCAAATGCAAAATAATTCAATACTTTTTCAAAAAAGATATTGCAATTTGAATATATTCGTGGTATAATGTGATATGTATATCGACTCTGTAAAGATTCGATCTACAACATAATATACATTTTGTTGCAAACAGGTTTTTCCGTTTGCTTTTTTTATATTATCAAATGCATATTTTCCATACGGCGGCGGTGTTCCTCGCCCGTGGTGATTATATATATGCGCGTGGTGTTTATGCTGCTGTGTCCGAGGATATCCGCCAGCTTGGCTATATCCTTTTCGAGGCCGTAAAAGGTGCGCGCGAAGAGATGTCGCAGGTTGTGGGGGAATACCTTCTCGGGGGCAACGCCCGCGCGGCGGCACAGAGACTTCATCTCGCGCCATATATTCGATCTGTCAACGGGCTTGCCGCCGCGGGTGACGAATACGGGGCCGCGGGCTATTCCCTGCTCCGCCGCGTATCCGATAAGCTTCTTTTGCAGGGCGCGGACGATAAAAATCCTTCTGGTCTTGCCCTTGCAGGAAACGGTGG
>JAFTOB010000118.1 GCA_017451545.1 Clostridia bacterium
AGAGCAATGGATAACTCCGGGCAGCTGCTCACCGGCGATCTTATACATATTGGGGATCATCAGAAGAAGACCCTGAGAAGCGGTATAAGTAGTGGTAAGAGCACCTGCGGCAAGAGAGCCGTGGACAGCACCTGCGGCGCCTGCCTCGGACTGCATCTCAACGACCTGTACACGCTCTCCGAAGATGTTGCGTGCGGGCTTGCCGAGAAGGTTCTTGTCAGCGGCCGACCAAGCGTCGGTCGTTTCGGCCATAGGGCTCGAAGGGGTGATGGGGTAGATGGCAGCAACCTCTGTGAACGCGTAAGAAACGTGCGCAGCAGCGGTGTTACCGTCAACAGAAATCTTTTGACGTGTGATTGCCATTTGTGGTTTTCCTCCTGTGTTTTATATTATTTTTTATTTTCGATTGATAAAAAATTCTCATTCTTAATTATTGTATCACTTTTTCACGAAAAAGTAAAGTGATTTGAGCAAATTTCTTTGCCGAAACACGTATTTTTTGCAACCTTTTCTTCCAAAATTATAAGAAAAGTCCAAAAATATCGCCCTAAAGCAGATTTATCTCACAATGAGACAGCGAAAAATAGGGTGACGGCCGGGTGCCCCGGCGGGCAAGGATCGGGTGGCGTGACTTTTAATCGCACGCGATCACCCGACGGGGACGAGGCCGATAAATCGGAGTTTATTTGAAAGAGTTTGAAAAATTTAGACCGCTAAATAATCGAACCGCGACTCACTCAAAGCCTCCCCCACTGGGGGAGGTGGCGCGGCTTGCCGTGCCGGAGAGGGCTTTTTTACCCTCTCAGTCGCTTCGCGCCAGCTCACCCACAGGGAGAGCCATTGTCTTAACCGCTTTTGAGGTTGGTTGTGGTGAAACCTGTTTGAACCCTTCAAACTCCGATTTGTCGGGCTGTTTAATTCAAATAAAATCGAAAGCCGCAGGCTTTCTACCTCAATTTTTCATTTTTCATTATTCATCAGCGAAGCGGCTTCATTCTTCATTAAAAACCGAGACCCCTTTCGCAAAAGGGGTCTCGAATAAATAAAAATCTATTATTTCAGCAGATCTCTGTAAAGCTGCTCAATCTGAGCCTGCGAGACCTCGCGGGGGTTGCCGGGACGGCAGGCGTCGGCATATGCGTCGGCGGCCAGCTTCGGAATATCGGCCTCGTTGACGATGCCCTTGAGGGTGGTGGGAATACCCACGTCCTCGGCAAGCTGACGGACGGCGTTGACGGCGGCGGCGCGGTACTCGGCCTGGGTCATATTATCGGTGCCCTTGACGCCCATAGCGCGGGCGATCTCGCGGTACTTCTCGCCCGTTGCCTCGGCGTTGAAGGCCATAACGGTGGGCAGAAGGATGGCGCAGGCCTTGCCGTGGGGAGTGTCATAGTCAGCCGACAGAGTGTGAGCCATGGAGTGATCGACACCGAGACCTACGTTGGAGAAGCCCATTCCGGCCACGTACTGACCGAGAGCCATACCCTCGCGACCCTCAGCCTCGCCCTTGACGGCGGCGCGGAGCGAGCGTGCAATGATCTCGATAGCCTTGATGTGGAACATATCCGACATCTCCCAAGCTCCCTTGGTGATGTAGCCCTCAATGGCGTGGGTCAGCGCGTCCATACCCGTTGCGGCGGTCAGCGCGGCGGGCATGGAGGACATCATATCGGGGTCAACGACGGCGAGAACGGGAATATCGTGGGGATCGACGCAAACGAACTTGCGCTTCTTTTCCACGTCGGTGATAACGTAGTTTATAGTAACCTCAGCGGCAGTTCCCGCAGTGGTAGGAACGGCAATGATCGGCACGCAGGGGTTCTTTGTGGGCGAGAGACCCTCAAGAGAGCGTACGTCGGCAAACTCGGGGTTGGTGATGATAATGCCGATGGCCTTGGAGGTGTCCATGGACGAGCCGCCGCCGATGGCAACGATGCAGTCGGCACCGCTGGTCTTAAACTCGGCAACGCCGTTCTGTACGTTCTCGATGGTGGGGTTGGGCTTGATATCTGTGTAAAGGTGGTAGGGAATGCCGGCGGCATCAAGAAGATCGGTCACCTTTGCGGTAACGCCGAACTTCACAAGACCGGGGTCGGAGGCCACGAAAGCCTTTTTGTAGCCGCGAGCCTTGATCTCATCGGGAATGGCCTTAATGGCACCGCTTCCGTGATAGGAAGTTTCATTGAGCATAAATCTGTTCATAGCTGCACCTCGTTATTATAAATTTTGTACTTCTATTATACACCACGTGCACGCGGTTTGTAAATAGGAAATTGTGAAATTTTCGACGAACTTTTGAAATTTTTAAAAAAGAGCAGGAAGCATACGCTCCCTGCCCTATTATTATTTTCCCGAATCTTCCTTTTCGGTATATGCGTCGCACTTGACTATGATGCCGCCCACGATCTGGACCGAATAGGTCGAGCCGTCGGCCTTTGTATACTTCAGGCGGTCGAGGGGATCGGGGATGTTGTTTACAAACATACCGGAGATGCTCTCTCCGTTGCCCCAGGTGTAGATACCCTCGCTGCGCATTCCGTCCTTGAACTTGCCGACGAACTTGCTGCCGTCGTAGTACACGACCGAAATGTCCTCCTTCTCGGAGAGCTCGCCGCCCTCGAAAAGTCCCTTGTAGGTCGTGCCGGTGGACTCGGTCAGAATGCCGTAGCCGTCATATTTTCCGTTTTTGAAGCTGCCCTCGTAGCGCGAGCCGTTGGAGTACGTAATGGTAGATGCCTGAGAGCTTTCGCAGTGATAAAGATCGTCCTTGAACCAGCCCTCGTATTTGGTGCCGTCGGCATAGACAAGAGTTCCGAGACCGTGCTTTGAGAGTCCCTTCATCTCGCCCACGTAGACCGAGCCGTCGGAATATACCACCTGGCCGCCGCCCACGTTGGCGCTCTGCCCGTCGCTGAACTGTATGACACCGAGAGTGGGTACGTCACCGCTCATCCAACCGAAATATTTTGCCTCCACGCCGTCGGCACGCTCAAGAGTCGTCAAGCGCAGACCGGTCAGCATCAGAAGAAGCACAACGGCAAGAGCCGAGCCGAGTGTGATGGCGGCGCAAATAATCAGGTTCTTTACGGGAGGAAGGCCGTGCTTTTCACAAAATGTGAGCGCAGGCGCCTCGTTCGGGTCGCGCTTCAGCTTAACGTAAAGCTGTTCGTTCGTTTTTCTGCTCAATTTAAAGTACCTCCGTCAGTTGTAATGGAGCTGTCGATCATTTCGATGATTACGGGCGCGAATTTGAAGATAAGAACCACGGCAATAATGCCGATGACCGCAGTCAGGATTATTGAAAGTATGCCGTTTCCCTTGCGGGCGAAGCGGATGGCGGTTGCGTCCTTGTATTTTTCGCGGATGTAGAAAAGATCGGTCTCAAAATTGTTTTTGTATCTCTTGCCCGTGCCGTCGTAGGGCTCGATATCGCGACCCCGTGCTGCGTTTTCGCCGCTTTCGGCGGCATTTTCATCAACCGCATCGGCGGGCTGACGGGTGTCAACGCATCCGATTATTCTGCGGAAGGTAGTGCCGAAGCGCAGAGAAAATTTAATGAACGCATTCTTGGCAAGGCCGAGCTCCTCAAGAGATTTTGCGCTCTCGGGCGAGAAGCACTCGTGCTTGGCCAGCGCGCGGGGGAGCGCGCCTATGAGAGTGCGGTTGTAGTAGATCACAATACTTCCCAGCACCAGGGCAAAGTAGAATATGAAAACGATGGCCTTGAAGGAATCGTCCTCAAAAACAGTCAGATGTTCAAGCTTGCCGAATTTAGGCGAGAAAAACTTGCTGTCAATGTAAACGAAGAAGGATTGGATCGAGAGGGCGTGAGTGTTAAAAGCCCCGATAATCGCTTGCTTGATCAACGTAATTTTCTCCTTTCATTATCCCCAAAAACGCGAAAAATCGCACACGTATGGGGGTATTTTTTAAATTAAAGCCTCAAAAGTCGCTTGGCGTTCCCCGCGAACACGGCCTCAATATCGTCATCACGCAGACCCGAGCGAAGCACCGCATCGATAAAGGGTCGGCTCTCATATCCCGGGAAATCGCTGCCGTAAAGTATGCGCTCGGAACCCACGGAATTCACCGCATCGAGCAGCATTCCTTCATAGTCCGTGCCGTGAGCCGAAATGTCAAAATACACGTTCTTGTACTTTTTCATAAGGTCGATAGACCAATCGTAGATCCCGTAGCCGCCCAGATGGGCAATAACAACGTCCATATCGGGCAGGGACTCAACGAGCCGCTCCATAGCGGGCAGATCGTGAACCGACGGGTGGATGCTCAGAACCATCTTTCTGTCGGCCGCCACTCGCAGGATCTCGTAAAGAGACCGAGAGGAATAGTCGCGCCAGGACATAAGATAGTAGACCAGCTCGCCCACGAGCCGAACACCTCGGTCGGCGTATTTTTCCACCTCGCGGCAGGAAAGCTCGACGAAATTCGGGTGAACGTGGATGCCGGGCGTGTAAAAATCGGGGAAGGCCTCGTGAAATTCAAAGGCCTCGGCGTTGGCACGGATCATGACCTCGCCGTGCTCCTCGAGAGGGCGGTGAGAATCGCTTTTGTGAATGACGCTCCCCGCGCAAAAGGTAATACCGTCCTCGCGAAGCCGCCGCACGAAGTCCTCGTGGCTCATAGCCGCGGCGTGAAAATCATAAAGAGGGTGCAGGTGAAAATCAAAAATCTCCATATTCGACACCTCCCGATTTTCATTCACCCTACATTATATCACAAGCTCTGATTTATGTCAAGTAAAAGCCGCCTAAAAGAGAAAAGGGTCGCACTGAAGTACAGGCAACCCTTGAAAAATTATATTTCGTAGCTGTCTCCGTCGGCGGGGGTGAGGATCTCGAAGGGGTATTTCCCGCGCAGAGCCTCGATGTCCGCGTACTTTTCCACGGGGAAAACGTGGGTGAAGATCACCCGACGGGCGCGGCACTCGGCAAGATATGGCGCGATCAGGTCGACCCCGAAGTGTGCCATCTCGCAGACGAAGGCATCAAGCTCCTCGCGGATCTGCGTGGGAACGTCATTTTCGAGAAGCTTCCAGGAAAGGTCGCCGCTGAAAAGCACGCGCTTTGAGCCCTCTGTTACCAAAATGGCGTATGAGTTCTTCAGATGCTTGGTTTTTATATATTCGACCTTTATGTTTTCGTCCTCGTAGACCGCCCCCTCGACGGGCACGTGGAAGCGGATGCGCTCGCCGTCAAGCTCGCCGCCGTCGGCCGTGCGACTCCAACGCCTGATCGTTTCGATATGCTCCTCCTCGGCAACGTAAATATCGGCCGAGCTTTCCTTATAATACCAATGCATAAGCCCCGTCAGGTGGAGGAGCCCCACCGTGTGGTCGCTGTGTACGTGGGTGGTAAAGACCGCCCGCAGGTCGTTGATATTTCTTCCGTAACGGTGGATGCTGTCGATCACGGGCGCGCCCGCGTCGATAAAATAAAGCGCACCGCCCGATTCAAGCATAATGCAGCTGCAGAATCTGTCCGCCGCGGGCACGCCGTGGGACGTTCCGACAAAGGTTATTTTCATATACTTCCCTGCCCTTTCTGAAATTGATCTTACGGTACAAGTATACCACCGCGCCGAAAATTTGTCAACAAAAAACCGCGCCGACGGATCCCCCTGCCCCATCGGCGCGTAAAAATTAAGAATTTTTGTGATTTATATCAGGCAAACCTTTTCAGGCGATACCTTCATTTTTTCGGAACGACTTATGCGAGGACAATGCCGCCGCCCTCTATTTCGTTATCAGAGCTCTCGGTTCCCGTAACGTTGATCTCGCCGTCGGGATAATTGTATTCCGGATTGTCTACCCAATATTCGGCAGGATAATAATCGTATTCGTCCTCAAAGGATTCAGCCATATCGTGCATTATTTCGCCTTCAAGCTCGTATCTGTATGCAATATCCCAAACGGTATAAACGGTCTCGTCGGTGGGATCGTCATAGAAAGTAACTCTTCCCGAATTGGAAAGGCTTATAGCGGAATATGCGTTATCAAGCATTCCGAAACCGCCTTCTCCGCCGGCATAATTCACAAATCCGTTTACAACTCTGATATCAACGTACTTCTTAACGAACGGATTTTCTCCCGTTGTCCATACTGCATACAAGCAGCCTTCTTCTTCGCCCGTTATTGTGTAAGTGAAGGCTTGTTTGTCACTTACCAAAATATATTCATGTCCGTTCTTGCCGTAGACTTCCATATACCAGCCGAGGAATACGGTGCAACCGTACTCGGGATTATATGTCGTGTTCAGCTGAACCGTATCGCCTGCTTTACCTTCAAATTCGTCGGTATAATGCATTTCTCCGCCGTTAATGCTTACGTATGAGTCGTAATTCCAGCCCTCACAGTATACTCTGTAGACCGTATCCACGTAGACAGGCGTCAGCGTCATATCCGAGGTAACGGTGAACTGATAATCGTCAAATTCTTCTCCGTTGCCGAGCACCCAATGATCAAACGTTTTACCTGCAACCTCATTGGCCCACACGTATACGAAGGTGCCTGCGGGAACTTCAACCGTTCCCGTGTATTCCTTGCCGTCAATCTCAAAATATCCGTTTTCCACGGTAATTCGGAAGGTTTCCTCGGGATCTGCGGGAGTGTCAACCTCGTGATAGATCACTCTTACGTATGCCGCATCTCTTCTGGGATTATCCGACGTGTTGAACGTGAAATCCGAGCTCTCGGAAAGCACTACCCACTTTTGATTTGCGAAATCCCAGATCTCATAACGGTCAAATACAAGGCCGTCTTCGCCTATCCAGGTGAAGGTAATGTACTTTCCGCTGTCAAAAACCTGTGCCGTATTGTAGTAAACGCTTGCGTAATATCCGCCCAGATCAACCAGATCGTCTATTAAGAAATCCACACTGAGTCTGAAGGCAGACGCTTCATTGGGTACGGTCAACGTAAAGTTATTAAACGCATTACGTTTCGCGCACAACGACTTAATATCTTTTTCGATATCGCCGTAGGAGTAGCTGACCGATTTGCCCGCTTCGTCAAGCTTTTCGAATTCCTCGGGAGACACGATGGTTTTGTACTGTCTCATTATAAAAACGGTTCTGTAAGCCGTACCGAAATCCTCGTATCCGTACGTAATACCCGTTGCTTTATCAACGTAGAAATATTTCTGAAGGGACGTTGCTTTGTCTTTAACGTAGCTGATAACTTCCCTTCCGCCAAAGGATTCTCCTTCGTGATAGATTTCCCATACCGTGTCGGACAGATCATCGTATGCCTTGCTTGTCGGGATGCGGAGCTTGTTATACGTTTCAGCCCACTGGTCATGGTACGATTCAAGCACAGACGCTCTCGCGCTCATACTGTTTCCCATAGACATACCGCCACTGCAGCCGATATTACGGTCGGGATAATCCAGAAGATCGATCCAACCGTTTACGTCGTACACATATCCGTAAATCGCCCACAGATATGCCGCCTTTCTGTCGCCCTTGGATTTTGACAGATAAACGGGCTCAAGGGTCGTGGGGTCTTCGTCATCTATGTACATAAAGATGTACGTATCGTTGTAATCCTTGTTTGACGAATATGCATATTCGTATTGGAATGCCCAGATATAGACCTTTTTGCCCTCGGCGTTTCTGTAGCTGTAATAGTATTCATCGTGGCTTACCTTGCCGCCGTAGGTGTACTGATATTGAATCATCTTGCCGTCAATGAAGTCGACGAAATCAAGGCCGCCCAAATACCAGTATTCCTCGTAGTAATCGCAGTATTTACAGTAAACACGGTATTTACCGTACTGACCGTTTTTGCTTTCCTCTACGATATGCCAATCGTCATAATCGATCGTATGCTCATCCGTCACGGGGATCGCTTCCCTCCACACGTGACCGCAGAAGCATTCGTATCTCACAATACCTTCTTCCGTATGTCCCGCTTCTTTTTCGATCTCGCGGTCATATTCGGTGTGCTCTTCAAAAACAGTTTCACCGCAGATCGAGCATACCTGCTTGTGGTACTGGCTGTTATGATTTACCGATTCGGCAAAATCGTGCCGACCGAAATTAACGAATTCAAGCTCGTATTTGACGTCACCCTTGGAGTTTGTTGACATGTAAAGAATACCTTCTTCGCAGTTGCCCTCAAAGATCTTTACACGGCTCGAGAATGCGGCTTCATCTGTGTCCTCGAATACGGGATAATAACAACCGCTTCTGAATACAAGGAGGGAGAAATCCTCATCGGGAATGACCGTACCGGTTGCGGATATCCAATGCTTGAAGGTTCTTCCCGTCTGATCGGTCAAAGTAACGTTCAGGACGTCATTTTCCTGCGCGATATAGACCTTAGCGTTTTCTCCGTATATCTTGCTGCCTGACGTAACAGTTTCTTTTCCTTCGAAGGTAGC
>JAFTOB010000119.1 GCA_017451545.1 Clostridia bacterium
GTTTTTCAGGCCGCGCAAACAAACAGGATGGGCAAGGTAAAATCGCCGCCTACGGCGGGATCCCGCCCCCTACCCCCACTGCTTACGCGGTTGCCCCCTCCCCCGAACCCGGAGGGGGGCAGGGACGACACCCATAAAATAAACCTATCACCATCGAACGGGCGCACAAAGTGACGCCCCTACGGGTAATATTAGATTCTTCAAATTCCGATTTGTCGGTGAATAACTGTCATTATGTTATACGCAATTCATACATCTGACAGATAACGGTCTTGACAAGAAAGCAGCCGTTTGATATAATAAACACGTAAACACTGCCATATTTGAAAGGAGATTTTATGCGTATTCCGGCCATTTTATCAGACTCACTCATTGGAGCGGCAGACTCGGATGATCTGTTTGGAAATCTTCAAAGCGGATCTTCTCAATCCACACAAGTAGATAATTCCTCGTCTATCATTTTGCCTATCTTAATCGTAACAGTATGTTTGATTGCACTGCTTGTCAATTACATAATCGCAAAACATATGGAGGACGTCGCCATTGCCAAGGGCTACGATAAAAAAGCTCACGCATTTGCTATGTGCTTTTGGCTTGGACCGATTGGATATATTTACGTTGCTATGCTTCCAAACAAAATACACAAAATGCAAGTAGAGGCTCTTTTGCTTTTAGTTGAAGCTTTAAAAGAGAACTCCGGCAGAAATTCCGATAAAGATTAACAAAAATCGGATAACCGCTCTACATATCGGAAGGGTATCAATATGTACCAAAAGGTCTACGTCGAAATCACAAATATCTGCAATATGAATTGCTCCTTTTGTCACGGACATTCGCGGGCGGCTCGGCGCATGACGGGCGACGAGTTTTCTCTCGTCCTCGACCGCCTTGAGGGGCGCACGAAATACGTCTACTATCACCTGATGGGCGAGCCGCTGACTCACCCTGCCCTGCCCGATTTCATCCGCGAGGCAAACGCACGCGGCTTCAAATCGGTGGTCACCACCAACGGCACTCTGCTTGAGCGGCGAGGGCGCGAGCTGATCGACGCCGGCGTTTACAAGGTCAGCATCTCGCTCCACAGCTTTGAAGGCGGCGGTGAGGCCGCGCTAGGCCGATATATGCAGGGCGTTATCGACTTTGCCGAGGCCGCCTCGGCGCGCGGCATCATCGTGGTTCTCCGCCTCTGGAACCGAGGGCACGACGGCGGCCGCAACGACGTTCTGTACGATATGCTCCGCTCGCGCATCGGCGGCGAGTGGGTCGAAAACACGCGCGGAATACGCATTCACGACAAACTCCATCTTGAGAGGGGCGACCGCTTTGAGTGGCCCGACATGGAGGCCGAGGATCACGGCTCGGAGGTCTTTTGCTACGGTCTGCGCGACCATTTCGGCATCCTCTGCGATGGGTCGGTGGTTCCCTGCTGCCTTGACTCGGATGGTGCGCTCACTCTCGGCAATATTTTCACCGAGGAGCTTGACGACATTCTGTCCTCGCCCCGTGCCACGGCAATGGTCGAGGGCTTCGAGAAACGTTGCGCCACCGAGGAGCTTTGCCGCCGTTGCGGCTACGCACGACGGTTTATATAAGAAAAGGACCCCGCATCACTGCGAGGTTCTTTTTGTTTTCCTGTATTCGGTTGGAGTGACGCCCGTCAGCTCGCGGAAAGCGCGGTTGAAGCTGTTTATGGATGCAAAGCCGCAGCGCAGGGCCACGTCGGAGATCCGCAAGCTCGCCCCCTCCGATGAGCGCATCAGGTGCTTTGCAAAATTGATGCGGTAGGACGAGAGAAAATAGCGGAAATTCATACCCGTCAGCGAATGGAGTGCCGAGGACAGATATTTTTCGTGATATCCTAACTTTTTAGCCACATCGGCAAGGGTTATATCCTCGCGGAAATTCTCGGAAATATACCGTATAACGTCATAATACATAGAATGCTTGCCGCCGCCGAGCGGGACGAGCTCGGTTGAGCGGAGCAGCTTATCGCAGATAAGATTGAGCAGGCCGCAGAGCCGCAGAGTGTCGCCGTGGGCGGTGGCCTCAAGCCCGTCGAGCAAAGCCACCGAGTCGCTCATATCCACCACGGGATCTTTGAGGGTCAGCCCGCCCAGCTTTTCAAAAAAGATGGGGATATGATCGTTTGAAAAGACGGCGCAACGCAGGACCGACTCGGTCTCGTCGGTGTATTCGTGGATGCGGTTGGGCATTATAAAGATCAGATGATTCTCGGGCAGCAGGTATTTTTGACCGTTCAAAATGACCGTGGTGGTGCCGCTTTTTGTGAAAGCGATCTCCGAAAACTCGTGAATGTGTGGCGGCATCACCCAATTTTTGTGGGGATTGCTCCTGTATTCATAGTGCTTGCCGAAATTTTCGGTTTGGTATACTATCATAATAAACCTCAAAAATATTACTATTTGGTGATATTTTATCACATTTTTGGTTGAAAGTCAAGAAAATATATTGTATTATTATAATATAAACGGTAAAATTGGAGTTTTTATGAGACTTATAACCATAAAGAGCGGCGCGATGAGTGCCGTTATCAATCTTGACCGCGGGGCGAACTGCGTCTCCCTTCGCCATTCGGGCTACGGCGCCCGCCTTTTGCGTGAGCCCGACTACGGTGCGGGCGAGCTCGACAATCCATATCTTTATGGGATGCCGATCCTCTTCCCCGTCAATCGGATCTCGGGGGGCGAATACGAATTTGAAGGTCGGCTCTACCGCTTCCCCATAAACGAGCCCGCCACGGGATGCCACCTTCACGGCGAGCTTCACCGCACGCCATTTGAGCTTGTGGAGCAAAGCGAAAACCGAATAGTCTGCCGCTACCGCACGGCAAATTATCTGTCCTTCCCCCACGAATTTGAGATACGTATGGAGTATTCCCTCTCGCCCGAGGGGCTGACCCACAAGGTTGAGGTCACCAATCACTCGGAGCAAAATATGCCCTGTATGCTGGGCTTTCACACCACCTTCAACTCGTCCTTTGCGGGCGGTCGGCAGATCACGGCTTTAGTTGAGCTTGAGCGCGAATACGAGCGCAATATGAAAAACTATCTGCCCACGGGTCGCACACCCGAGCCCGACGGCGTTACGAGTGAGCTGTCACGCGGCGAGTTTTCGCCCTTCGGGCAGGCTATCAGCCGACACTACCGCGCAAAGCAGGGCGGCCTTATGACCCTGACCGATGCCGAGCGCGGCTTGCGAGTGGTCTACAAAAACGATGAAAAGTACGGCTTTCGGCTGATCTACAACGGCGCAGGCGACGAATACATCTGCCTCGAGCCACAGAACTGCTCGGCCAACGCGCCCAACGCCCCCTTCGGGCGTGACGAGGGCGGCTTTGACTTTATCCCGCCCCATGCAACCAAGAAATACACGTCAAAAATTTACATAGAGGAGATCAAAAAATGAAGATAACCTGGCTCGGTCAAGCGGGTCTTATGTTTGAGACCTGCACAAAGACTATTATCGTCGACCCCTATCTTTCGGACAGCGTGGAGCGCATTGAGCCCCAAAACCGCCGCCGCGTGCCGGTGGACGAGCGCTTTCTGGCGGTCAAGCCCGACATAATAGTTCTGACCCACAACCACCTTGACCACACCGACCCCGACACTCTTTGCCACTATCTGACCCGCGACTCCCGCGTGACCGTTCTCGCCTCGGGCAACGCCTGGCAGAACGTGCGGCGCGAGTTCGGAGGCCGCCACAATTACGTTATGTTCAACCGTCTGACCGAGTGGACCGAGGGTGAGCTGCGCTTCCGCGCCGTCTACGCCGAGCATTCGGACAGCGCCGCCATCGGCTTTACTCTCGAGGCTGAGGGCAAGGTCTACTACGTCACGGGCGACACCCTTTACAACGAGCGCGTTTTCGCCGATCTGCCCGAGCACATCGATTACGTTTTTCTGCCCGTCAACGGTGTCGGAAACAATATGAATTTTGCCGACGGCGCGCGGTTCTGTGAGCGCATCGGTGCTGTGGCCATCCCCCTGCATTGCGGTCTTTTCGACTCGTTGAGGCTCGAGGATTTCCCCTTTGAAAACAAGATAGTTCCCGAATTTTACAAAGAAATAAAACTGAAATAAGGAGAAAAATTATGAAGATCACAAAGCTTGAAATCATAAAGGTCAAGCCCCGTTGGATGTTCCTGAAGATGCACACCGACGAGGGCATTATCGGTCTCGGTGAGCCGGTTCTCGAAGGTCATTGCACCTCGGTGGAGGCCGTTCTGCGCGAGTATGAGGAGTACCTGATCGGTCAGGATCCCATGCTCATCGAGCACCATATGCAGGCTCTCTATCGCGGCGGCTTCTACCGCGGCGGCCCCCTGATGCTCTCTGCCCTCAGCGGCATCGAGCAGGCCATGTGGGATATCAAGGGCAAGTATTACGGTATGCCCGTTTACGAGATGCTGGGCGGCAAGTGCCGCGACAGAATCCGTATGTACACCCACGTCAAGCGTGCGGGCGTGCCCGGTGAGTTCTCCATCGAGGAGATGCTGAAGATCACCGACGACCGCCTTGCCGAGGGCTACACGGCGCTGAAATACTCCATCATTCCACCCATCAAGCCCATTGACAACCCCGCCAACGTGAAAAAGCACGTGGAGCGCTTTGCGGCGGTGCGCGAGCGCATCGGTCTCGGCGTTGATCTGGCCATCGACTTCCACGGTCGTGTCAGCCCCGCTATGGCACCCAGACTTGCCGAGGAGCTGAAGCCCTATATGCCCTTCTTTATCGAAGAGCCCTGCCTGCCCGAAAACGTTGACTGTATGGTCAATATTGCCCGCAACACCTCTATTCCCATTGCCGCGGGCGAGCGACTTTTCGGCAAGTGGGAGTACCGTCAGCTTCTCGAAAAGCAGGCGGTCAGCGTGGTCCAGCCCGATATCTGCCACTGCGGCGGTATCTTTGAGGGTCGCAAGATCGCCGTTATGTCCGAGCTCTATTTTGGCTCGGTGGCGCCTCACAATCCACTCGGACCCATCTCCCTTGCCGCCTGCCTCCAGCTCGATGCCTGCACGCCCAACTTCCTTGTGCAGGAGCATCCCGGCAACCCAGACAAGTCCGATCTGGGAGTGGGCTATATCAAGGAGCCCTTCGTCATTAAGAACGGATATATTGACGTGCCCACAAAGCCCGGCCTCGGCGTCGAGCTCGACGAGGAAGCCCTTGCCGACAAGATCTACGACGGTAAATGGTCGACCCCCCGCCTCTACCACGAGGACGGCAGCGTAGCAGATTGGTAAAAATAACACGCCGATAAATCAGAGTTTGAAGATTTTTATTCGAGAACCTTTTTTGCAAAAAAGGTTCTCGAGCTCTCCAAAAAAACTTTGAAAAAATGGTTTGCATTAAGGTTACGATACATTTTCAACCCTCCCTCGGCCGGTCGGGTTGAGATGATATTTCGTCCTAATTCATTGCGCTCACGCAGGCCTTAGTCCGGCGTTACCGCCTCCTCACGGCCACGACGGTGATATTACAATCAATTTTTGATCGTAATATTTAGAAAGGGCGCGCCAGGAGGAGTTTTCACCGGACTGCGCGCCGGCGGTAGCGCGATAAATTCGGACGAAATAATTACTCAAAATTTGCGACCGAGCAAATTTTGAAAGATAAACTTACCATTCAAATTAACCAAATGCATTAAAGGTTTTTGGGAGAGCTCGAGAACCTTTTTTGCAAAAAAGGTTCTCGAACAAAAATAAAATCAGAAAGGTCTAAAAACATATGAAACAAAGATGGACTAAAGAACAGATTTGGGAATGGTACGACGCCCGCCCGTGGATGCGCGGCTGCAATTATATGAGCGCCGACTGCGCCAACCGCATCGACCAATGGCAGTCCCTCGGCTGGGAGGAGCGCTTTGCCACCACCGAGACCGAGCTTCGTCTGATGCAGGAAACGGGCTTCAACACCGTTCGCCTGATAATTGAGTACGCGGTCTGGAAGGAGGAGCACGATTTCTTCCTTGAGCACTTCGACCGCTACCTTGCACTTTGCGCAAAATACGGCATTTCCTGTATGATCACCCTTGCCAACGACTGTATGCCCCCGAAAACCGAGCTGTGGAAGCCGCCCTACGTCGGCGAGCAGACCTACGATTGGGGCTATCACGGCGGCAAGAAGCACTCCCAGCACAGCACGATGCACACGGGCCCCGCGCCCCACTTCTACCTCGACGAGGAGGAGAGCCGCGAGGACTATTTCAAGATGGTCAGAGAGATAGTCACACTTCATCGTGAGGACGAGCGCATCTGCGTTTGGGACGTTTACAACGAGCCCGGCAACAGCCGCAGGACCGACGTGACCCTGCCCAACATCAAACGGCTTTTCGAGATCGTCCGCGAGTGCGATCCTATCCAGCCTCTGACAGCGGGAGTTTTCCACATCAAGGGCGACGAGAACACACCTCTTGAGCCCTGCGAGCAGTTCGCGCTGGAAAATTCGGACATCGTATCCTATCATTTTTACAGAGATTACGAAGAGCATATCCGCGTGATCAAGCGACTGAAAAAGGAAGGCCGCCCCATACTCAACACCGAGTGGCTCGGCCGTTGCCTGCACAACACGGTCTTTGACCTCTTCCCTCTTTTCTACCTTGAAAAGATCGGATGCTACAACTGGGGGTTTGTGGCGGGCAAGTATCAGACCTACGAGCCTTGGGAGGGCACCTGGTCGCGCTGGGCCCAGGGCACCGAGGTTGACGTGGATTTCACCAAGTGGTTCCACGATCTCTACCGCCCCAACCACAGACCCTACGACCCCCGCGAGATCGAGCTTATCAAGCGTTTCTGCGCCATAGCCGACGAGGATTTCAAACGCGAAAGTGAGGAAAGAAAATGAACAGATCGGTTTTTGTAACGGGTGCCACGAACGGCACGGGCTACGCCATTGCCGAACGCTTTGCTCGTGAGGGATACGACATTTTCATCGGCAGCCGCGAGCTCGAAAAATCCACGGAGGCGGCAAGGTCTCTCTCCGAAAAGTACGGCGTTTTCGCCAAGGGCTACGAATATCAGACCGTGACCCTCGACGAAGCGCAGGTCAAGGGCATTTTCGACGATATCCGCTCCATTGGATATCTGCTCGACACCATCGTTTTCAACGCCGCAAACCTCGGCATCGGGCAGGTCAGCCTCGACGTTGATATCAATGACTTTATGGGTGTTTACACCACCAATATCGGCTGGAATTTCCTGATGGCACGCGAGGCCGCCCGTCAGATGAAGGAGAAGGGTCGCGGATCCATCGTGTTCATCGGCTCAAACTCCGCCCTGCGCGTTACCGAGAACCGTTGCGCCTACTGCTCGTCAAAGAACGCCATTATCGCTATGTCCAAGTCCTTCGCCGTGGATTGGGGCAAGTACGGCATCCGCTCAAACGTAGTGCTGCCGGGTATGATCAAGACCGAGCGCTGGGTCAACAACGTAAATAACACCAAGTATTGCCTGCCAAATTACACGCCAATTCACGATATCGCCGAGTTTGAGGACGTGGCCAACGCCGCCTGGTATTTCGGCAGCGACCAGTCGCGCAACACCACGGGAACCGAGCTCGCAGTAGATGGAGGTATGCTCGCACAGCTGACCCCCAACATCAACCGCACGCTGTGGGAGGACTGACCGTGGCAAGCTATATAACAGTTGACGGCGGCACCACCAATACACGGCTTTATCTGGTGTGTGACGGCTCGGTAGTCGCCGAAGAAAAATTGTCGGTCGGTGCGCGCAACGGCGCGGAGGCACTGAAGAGTGCCGTAAAGGACGGCATTTCCCGTCTGCTTGACGGGTGCGGGATCACCGAAAACCAAGTGACCGCCATCCTCGCATCGGGTATGATCACCTCCGAGTATGGGCTCTGTAATCTGCCCCATATCACTCTCCCTGCAGGTCGGCGCGAGCTCCGCGAGGCTATGGAACGAGTGGAATTTCCCGAAATATCGGCACTTCCGTGGTATTTTATCCGCGGCGTCAAGTCGGTGGGCGAGACCCTTGAGGAGACCGACGTTATGCGGGGTGAGGAGACCGAGCTTATGGGCATTCTCGACGGAGATGCCGCATCGGGCGCACTCTACGTTCTGCCGGGCTCACACTCCAAGCACGTCTCGGTGGACGGCGAGGGGCGAATAGTCGGCTTTTGCACTATGCTGAGCGGTGAGCTTTTTGCCGCCGTGATGCAGAACACCATTCTGCGCGACGCCGCCGATTTTGAGCACAATACGGTCATCGAAGAAAAGCTCTACCGCGGCTACGAATACTGCCGCGACCGCGGAATCAACGAAGCGCTTTTTAAGACCCGTATACTGAAAAATCTTTTTGCCGCCTCGAAAGAGGAGTGTTACAGCTATTTACTTGGCTGTGTTCTCTGCCACGAGGTGGGCGCGATCATCGGCAGACCCGAGGAGGCCGTCATCATCGGCGGTCAGAAGCAGTTCCGACTTGCCCTCTCCTCCCTGCTCCGCAGATACGGTGAAAAACGGGTCGTCACCCTCTCCGACGAGGCCGTCGCCCGCTCTACCGCCCTCGGCGCGGTTAAAATATTTGAAGCGTAATTTTGCTTTTTCGAGAACCCTTCTAAAAAGAGGGTTCTCTTTTTTAACACCCCGACAAATCGGAGCTTATTTGAAAGATTTTTTTCGAGAACCTTCTTGAAAGAAGGTTCTCGAGCTCTCCAAGAAACTTTAATGCATTGGTTAATTTAAGTGGGCTGTTTA
>JAFTOB010000011.1 GCA_017451545.1 Clostridia bacterium
CGGGGGAGAGCGAAGTTGAAGAGACGGTCCATGAACTCGTACATCTTCTCACCGCGGAGGGTGACCTTGGCACCGATCTTCATGCCCGCTCGGAGCTTGAAGTTAGCGACCGACTTTCTTGCGTAGGTGGGAACTGCCTTCTGACCGGTGATGAGGGTCAGATCAGCAATTACGTTATCGATAACCTTCGCATTGTCCTTTGCATCACTGGTTCCGACGTTGATAACGATCTTATCGAACTTCGGGATCTGCATGGGGCTCTTGTACTCGAATTTCTTCATAAGGGCGGGAGCAACCTCGGCCTTGTATACGTCTCTAAGTCTTGCCATTGTTCAGTCCCTCCTTAGATTTCCTTGCCGCATTTTGCGCAAACGCGGATCTTCTTGCCGTCAACGACCTGGATCTTGGTTCTTACACCCTTGTCGCACTTGGAGCAGTAGACAGCTACGTTGGATGCGTAGATAGCACCCTCTGCATCAACGATGCCGCTGGTCTCGCCCTGTCTGCGGGCCTTGACGTGCTTGTGAATGATATTCACACCTTCAACGATAACCTTGCCCTCCTCGGGAGAGGTGGCGATTACCTTACCCTTTGCACCCTTATCGTCGCCGGAGAGAACGATAACGACGTCGTCTTTCTTTACGTTAAGATTTGCCATTTTCTAATTCCTCCTTACAGTACTTCGGGAGCGAGGGAGAGGATCTTAAGGTAGTCCTTCTCACGAAGCTCTCTTGCCACCGGGCCAAAGATACGGGTTCCGCGGGGTGTCTTGTCTTCTCTGATGATGACTGCGGCGTTCTCGTCAAACTTGATGTAAGAGCCGTCGGCACGCTTAAGTCCCTTAACGCTTCTTACAACGACAGCCTTGACGACCTCGCCCTTCTTAACCATACCGCCGGGAGCAGCCTTCTTTACGCTGCAAACGACGACGTCACCGATATTTGCATATCTGCGACCTGTGCCGCCGAGCACGCGAATGCAGAGCAGCTCTTTTGCGCCGGTGTTATCGGCAACAGCCATTCTTGATTCTTGCTGTATCACTTTACTTTTCCTCCTGATTCAATACGATATTTGCCGTATTCGCCAATCATTTGGCCTTCTCGATTATGGTGACGACGCGCCATCTCTTAGTCTTAGAAAGGGGGCGGGTCTCCATAATGCTGACCTTATCGCCGATGCCGCACTCGTTGTTCTCGTCGTGAGCATGGACCTTAAGGGTGTGCTTAATGATCTTTCCGTATACCGGATGTTTTACGTTGTCTTCGATAGCCACGACGACGGTCTTGTTCATCTTATCGCTGACCACACGACCGACTCTGACTTTTCTGAGGTTTCTTTCTTCAGTCATTGTTCTATCCTCCTATCAGACATTCTTCTCACGAAGAACTGTCATAACACGGGCGATATCGTGCTTGACGTCCGCAATTCTGTGGGGATTCTCAAGCTGATTGATCGCGTGCTGGAAACGGAGATTGAAAAGTTCGCCTTTCAGCTCCTTGAGCTTGTCATTGAGCTGTTCGGCACTCATGCTTCTGATTTCTTCTGCCTTCATGACTTAACCCTCCGTTTTCTGATTTGCCGGCGTGCCGCTGATAAACTTGCACTTGATCGGCAGTTTGTGGGATGCAAGACGCATAGCTTCTCTTGCAACGTCCTCTGCGACTCCGCCCATTTCGAACATGATTCTGCCCGGCTTAACAACTGCTACCCAGTACTCGGGTGAACCCTTACCGGAACCCATTCGAGTTTCAGCAGGCTTCTCAGTGATAGGCTTATCGGGGAATATTTTGATCCATACGTTACCGCCACGGCGAATGTAACGAGTCATTGCGATACGGGCTGCCTCGATCTGCTGGCTGGTTACCCAGGAAGGCTCGAGTGCAACGAGACCGTACTGGCCGTAAGCCAGCTCATTGCCGCGCATTGCTTTTCCTTTAAGTCTACCGCGCTGTACGCGACGGAACTTAACTCTCTTAGGCATTAACATTTCTCAGTTACCCCCTTCTGTCGGAGTCTTTTCCGCGCGAGGTGCCTGAGCGGCACGAGGTGCACGGTTGCTGCCCTTGTACTCGGGCTTGGCGTCAAATCTGCCGCCGGGTCTGCGATCGCCTCTGCGCTCGCCGCCCTGTCTGCGATCGCCACCCTGTCTGCGCTCACCGTTTCTGCGGTCGCCGGGTCTGCGGTCGTTGCGAGCCTCGCGTACACCCTGGGGTCTGTTGACCTCATTGAGGACCTCGCCCTTGTAGATCCATACCTTGATACCGATGCGGCCGTAGGTGGTTGCTGCCTCCCAGAAACCGTAGTCGATGTCAGCTCTGATGGTCTGAAGCGGGATGGTACCCTCGTGGTAGTGCTCGGTTCTTGCGATCTCGGCACCGGCGAGACGGCCGGAGCAGGAGATCTTGATACCCTTAGCACCCATCTTCATGGTGTTGCGGATCGCCATCTTCATAGCTCTTCTGAAAGCTGCTCTCTTCTCGAGCTGAGAAGCGATGTTCTCTGCAACGAGCTGAGCATTGAGGTCGGGCTGTCTTACCTCAACAACGTTGAGGGATACGGGCATACCAACCATCTTTTCAAGAGCGTTCTTGTACTTTTCGATCTCTGCGCCGCCGCGACCGATAACGATACCGGGCTTTGCGCAGTGGACGAAGACTCTGACTCTGTGGGAGTCGCGCTCGATCTCGATCTTGGCGACGCCTGCGTCATGGTTCTTCTCCTTGTCCTTTTCGTGATCTTTCTTAAGCTCGGACTTGAGGTACTTTCTGATGTTGTAGTCGGAAACGATGGTGTCACCGAACTGCTCGTCTTTAACGAACCATCTCGAGTCCCAATCCTTGATTACGCCGACGCGAAGGCCGTGCGGATTAACTTTCTGTCCCATTATGCGTACCTCCCCTTAATCTCTTTCCTTAAGAACGATGGTCATGTGGCTCGTTCTCTTGAGGATTCTGTCTGCGCTTCCCTTTGCTCTGGGCATGATTCTCTTGAGCGTAGGACCGGGGCAAACATAGCACTCGGAAACGTAGAGCTTATCGGGATCCATCTGGAAATTGTTTTCTGCGTTTGCCATTGCGCTCTTGAGGAGCTTTACAAGATACTCGGAAGCACCCTTCTGGGTGTTCTTGAGTATTGCCATGGCAACATTCGCGTCCTTATTTCTGATAAGGTCGAGAACGATCTTTACCTTGCGGGGAGAGATTCTCGCATATTTGAGCTTTGCAATTGCCTGTTCTGCCATTTGAATCTTCCTCCTAATTAACTATTCGAGGTCTTCGAGCCCGAATGTCCCTTGAAGAGACGTGTAGGCGCGAACTCACCCAGCTTGTGTCCAACCATATCCTCGGTAACATATACCGGAATATGCTTTCTGCCGTCGTGTACGGCAATCGTGTGACCGACGAATTCGGGGAATATCGTCGATGCGCGCGACCAAGTCTTCAAGACTTTCTTTTCGTTCTTCTCGTTCATAGCACAGATTCTTGCAAAGAGCTTCTCTTCTACGAACGGAGCCTTCTTCATACTTCTGCTCATCTTCTTCTATTCCCTCCTTATTTAGCGTTTCTGCGTCTGACAATGTACTTGTCAGTGCGGGCCTTCTTCTTTCTCGTCTTATATCCGAGAGCGGGCTTGCCCCAAGGAGTAAGCGGACCGGGATGACCGATCGGGGACTTACCTTCACCACCACCGTGGGGGTGATCGCAGGGGTTCATGACCGAACCGCGGACAGTAGGACGGATGCCCTTGTGTCTGGTCTTACCGGCCTTACCGACCTTAACGGTATCATGCTCGATGTTACCGACCTGGCCGATGGTTGCCTTGCAGTCCAGACGAATGATTCTTACCTCACCGGAGGGGAGACGAACCTGTGCTACGCCGTTTTCCTTAGCGATGAGCTGTGCGAAAACGCCTGCGGAGCGAACAAGCTGTGCGCCCTTACCGGGGTAGAGCTCAATGTTGTGGATGAAGGTACCGGTGGGAATGTTTGCGATGGGGAGAGTGTTACCGGGCTTGATGTCGGCATCGGCACCCGAGTAAACGGTCATACCGTCGGTCAGGCCAACGGGAGCGATGATGTAGCTCTTCTCACCCTTCTCGTTCTGAAGAAGTGCGATGTATGCGCTTCTGTTAGGATCGTACTCGATACCGATTACGGTGTTAGCAGACTCGTCTGCTCTCTTGAAGTCGATAATTCTGTACTTCTGCTTGTTTCCGCCGCCGCGATGACGAACGGTGATCTTACCGTAGCTGTTACGGCCGGCATTCTTTTTCTTGATAACGATCAGGCTGCGTTCAGGGGTAGACTTGGTGATCTCGTCGAAGGACGGAACAGTCATATTTCTTCTCGCAGGTGTCGTAGGCTTATACTTAATTGTAGGCATTTCCTTTACCTCCTACCGTCAGTTGAGACCTTCGAAGAACTCGATGGTCTTGGAATCGGGCTTCAGAGTGACGATAGCCTTTTTCCAAGCGGCGGTGTAGCCGCTGTGATAGCCGAGCCTCTTGGGCTTTCTCTTCATGTTGATTGTGTTAACCTCGGCGACCTCAACCTTGAACATCTGCTCAACGGCTGCTGCGATCTCGGGCTTTGTTGCGTCCTTGCGGACCTTGAAAGCGTACTTCTTGCTCTCGAGCATATCCATACTTGCTTCCGTGATAATGGGCTTAATGATGATATCTTCGATCATTTTCATTATGCATACACCTCCTGGAGCATTTTGACCGCGGCCTCGGTAATGATAAACTTGTCAGCATTGAGAATATCGTATACGTTGATGGTGTTGTAGAGAGAGGTTACAACGCCGGGGATATTGTCAAAGCTCTTAACGACCATCTTGTTGACCTCGGGAAGTACGACGAGCGACTTCTTCTCTGCGCCGACAGCCTTGAGCATGTTGACCATGGTCTTGGTGCTGAAGGTCTCGGTCTCGATCTTGTCAACTACGATGACGTTGCCGGCAGCAAGCTTAGCGGAAAGAGCGCTGTAAAGAGCAACTCTCTTGGTCTTCTTGTTCATGCCGGTGCGGTAGCTTCTGGGCTTAGGACCAAATGCGATACCGCCGTGAGTCCACTGAGGAGCTCTGGTGGAACCCTGACGGGCTCTACCGGTACCCTTCTGTCTCCAGGGCTTCTTACCGCCGCCCGAAACCTCGGTACGGGTAAGAGTGGACTGAGTGCCCTGTCTCTGATTCATAAGATAAGCGCGAGTCGCGGCGTGAAGAACGGCTTCGTTGACATCCACGGCGAAAATAGAGTTGAGCAGCTCGATGGAGCCGACCTCCTCGCCCTTCATATTAACTACTTTTACAGTTGCCATGTTAGTTCCTCCTTACCGCTTATGCCTTGACCGAATCGCGAATGAAAACGATGCCGCCGCGAGCGCCGGGGATTGCACCCTTAACTGCGATGATATTGTTTTCTGCGTCGACCTTAACAACATTGAGATTAAGAACCGTAACCTGCTCATTACCCCACTGACCGGCCATCTTCTTGTTCTTGAAGATTCTGGCAGGGTCGATAACACCCATGGAACCGGACTGGCGGTGCACAGGGCCGACACCGTGTGTCATTCTGAGCTTGTGGAGATTCCAACGCTTGATAGCGCCGGTGTATCCGTGACCCTTGCTGATGCCGGTAACGTCGATCTTGTCGCCTGCGGCGAAGACCGATGCATTGACCTCTGCGCCAACCTCGTAGGCAGCGCAATCATCAAGGCGGAACTCCTTGAGGTACTTCTTGTTCGAGACACCGGCCTTAGCGAAGTGTCCGATTTCAGCCTTGGTCAGGTGCTTTTCCTTAGCATCCTGGTAGCCAAGCTGGATTGCATTGTAGCCGTCGTTCTCGACGGTCTTGACCTGCGATACTACGCAAGGTCCGGCTGCTATTACCGTTACCGGGATGACGTTTCCGATTTCATCGAAAATCTGGGTCATACCGATCTTCTTACCGATAATACCTTTTTTCATTTTTTCCTCCTGGGTTATTGGTTGACGTTTGTGAATTTCCCTTTCGGGTTACGCCAACTTGACCGCAGGGCGCCCGTGGCGCTCTGTCAGTTTTGCTTTTGTTGATCTCGATTGCTTGATGGTAAAAGCTCGCTTGATTAGAGCTTTATATCGATCTCAACTCCGGCGGGAAGTTCGATGTTCATAAGAGCGTCAACGCATTTCTGCGAGGGCTTTATGATGTCGATAAGTCTCTTGTGAGTGCGGAGCTCGAACTGCTCTCTGGAATCCTTGTACTTATGGACAGCGCGAAGGATGGTAACGATCTCCTTCTCGGTGGGACGCGGGAGGGGGCCCGAAACGGTTGCACCGTTTCTCTTGGCGACCTCAACGATCTTCTCGCCGGCTGCGTCAATAAGTGTGTGATCGTAGCTCTTAAGTCTCACTCTGATCTTTTCTTTGACTGCCATTTGTTTTGCCTCCTTTTTAGATTTGCCTGTCCGCGCGCTATATATATTAAATGAAGCGTTCGCGGTCTGCGTATCCTTTGAAGTGGCGTGTACACCTTGAACACGCTCCCGTGCGTTTCTTTGGTTTCCCTGCAAAAATCCGGATTTGCGTTCCATCAGCAGCATTCTGATAGGCAAACTCCGGGTAGGGACCTCAAGAATCGTCATGGAGCAGAGCTCCGGTCTGTTACAATCGCCCGGTTATCGGACATACTCCGCGGAAGTTACCGGTAACAGGCGTCCCTGAAACCGCAATCTCCCGTTTCATCGCACATCAAGCAGAGCTATTATACCATATAAAAGTTCATTTTGCAACAGATTTTTCATTTTTTATATGTAGAAAATCAAAGAATTTTTAAGGATATTTTTGTGCATTTTTCACAAATCAGTAAAAACTCACCGAAAATCCCCTCATTTTTAATTTATTTTAAAGGATTTTTTCTCAAAAATTGCCATTTGTATACAAAAAATTCACATTTATGGATTATAATATAATATTATATGGAAGACTTTAACGATTCCAAGCAAAAGAACGGAGTTTTTATGATCAAAGTAGCAAGCAAGCTCAAAATATATCTTTACTCTGCCCTGGCTCTATCGGCCTTGGCGATGCTGCTGACGGCGGTTTCCTATTTGGTGGCCTTCGACAGCATCGGATATTTCTCGGACACGGTCCTGCCATCCATAGCCAATGCTCTCTGCCTTGCGGCGGCGGTGTGGTTCCTCGCGTCGCTCTTCGTTATTCCGAAGAACGCCCTTGACGGCGCAACGCCGACCACCCTCGTCACCTCGCTCTGCGCCACGCCCTTCTGCGTATGGTCGCTCTTCCTCGGAGGCTTCCTCCTCTATGCTTACCTCGAGCATCAGAGCAATCCCCTCGGCATCGTGAGGATGATGGCAAACGGAGCTCCCATGCCGGTCATGCTGGCAAGCGTCTTCCTTTTGATCTCGGCCATCTACTTCGCGCTGGCTTGGTTCCCCTCGATGCAGAAGAAGACCGAGACCGCGGTTCTCGGACTCTTCGTCCCGCCCGCCGCCGTGCTCCTTATCTCCCTGACCTACTTTGATTTCTTCGTTCCGCTTAACTCTCCCGTAAAGCTGCACTTCCAGCTTTCCACGGTGCTTTTCATTCTTTTCTCGGTCTACGAGCTCCGCGCTCTGATCGGAAAGCCCCGCCCCAGAGCCTACTTTGCTCTGGCCATGCTCACCGTCTTCTTCTCGTCGGTCTCGTCGGTGCCGCAGATCGTCGCCTACCTCGGCGGCAAGCTCACAGGCTATCCCACTTTCCTTTACGCGATCTTCAGCCTTTGCATCCTCATTTACACCGTCGGCCGCCTCATAGTCTTCGTCAGCGCCCGCGACCTGCTTGAGCGCATCTCCGACCAGACCTACACCGAGGAAGACCTCCTCCCCGCCGAGGACGAAGCCGAAAACGAAAACGATTGATCAAGCTATAAACGGAGGCAAATATGTCAGCCAACAAACGCATCCAATGGTTACACAGCCGAATATCCACCGGCAATTACCCCAATGCGAACCAGGTTGCCGCCAAATTCGGTATCTCCCACCGTCAGGCTCAGCGTGACGTTGATTTTCTGCGCACAAAGCTGGGCGCGCCGCTGGAGTACGATCCCTCCCGCTTCGGATACTACTATACCGAGCATTTTTCCCTTCCTATATATATAACGTCGGATAACGACGACGAATATTCGGGCTTCTCGGGCAAAATGGGAGGCGCGGCAAGCTCGGACAGCACAGTCATCCAGATGCAGATCCCATACACCGCCGAGATCGAGGTCAAAAGCCGCCTCGGCGTGGTTGAGCTCAAGAATCTCATAACGGCGCAGAAGGGTCGCAACCGCTACGTCTGCGAGTTCCACAGCGTGGAGCTCTTTCTCGGTATGCTCGTTTCGCTGAATGCAGACGTTAAAATTCTCAGTCCCGAGTGGCTCCGCGAGCGCGCAGTTGAGGCCGCGGAAAGAATTTTAAAAAATAATAAAAAATAATTTCAAAAACCTATTGACAAACCGACGGGAGTGTGGTATAATACCCGCGTTATCCAAAGACAGCAGGTTCCCGTAAAAGCAAACGCTTCCCTGCCGAGGATAGATTAATAGCTTTACAGTCGGTTATTATCTTTCTTTCGGTATGCGTGCGCAAAACGGGAGAAAGATTTTTTATTTTCAAAGGGAGGTTAAACACAAATGCCCAGCAAATCAATTCTTGAGCAAAAACAGCAGATTGTTGCTGACCTCGCCGAACTGATGAAAAACTCGGCTTCCGGTGTTCTGGTAAATTACCAGGGTATCACAGTCGAGGACGACACAAAGATGCGTAAAGCTCTTCGTGAGGCCGGCGTTAAGTACATGGTTCAGAAGAACACTCTGACCGGTCGTGCTTGCGACGAAGCAGGTCTTCAGGATATGAAGCCCTACCTCAACGGAATGACTGCGATCGCTATCGGTGTTGAGGACGCTATTGCTCCCGCAAAGGTTCTCAAGGAATACGCCGACAAGATCGAGTCCTTCACCATCCTCGCCGGTTACCTTGACGGTGCCGTCGTCGATGCAAAGACAGTTAACGCACTCGCTGATATTCCCTCGAAGGAAGTTCTTATTGCGAAGTTCCTCGGAAGTATCCAGTCGCCGCTGTACGGTCTCGCATATGCCCTCAAGGCAGTTGCAGACAAGGACGGAGAGTCTGCTCCCGCAGAGGAAGCAGCATCCGCTGAAGCTTAATTCTGTTCGCAAAATCAAGACAAAAAACACATCACAATTATTTGGAGGATTTTAAAAATGGCATCTGAGAAGATTACTGCTATAGTTGAAGAAATCAAGGGCCTTACCATTCTTGAGCTGAATGATCTCGTTAAGGCAGTTGAGGAAGAGTTCGGCGTATCCGCCGCTGCTCCCGTAGGCGTTGTTGCAGTTGCAGGCGCAGCCGCTCCCGCAGCTGAGGAGAAGACTGAGTTTGACGTTGTCCTTACCGGTTTCGGTGACAAGAAGCTCGGCGTTATCAAGGCTGTCCGTGAGATCACCGGTCTCGGCCTTAAGGAAGCTAAGGACCTCGTTGAGGGTTGCCCCAAGGCACTCAAGGAAGGCGTTTCCAAGGAAGAGGCAGAGGCTCTCAAAAAGCAGCTTGAGGAAGCCGGCGCTACTGTTGAGGTTAAGTAATTTAACCCACACGCCCACTTATTTCGACTGTACAAAATTGACCCGACGCAAAAGCGTCGGGTCTTTTTGTTCTTCTTGAATCTAACCTCTAATATTATGAAGCAAAAAACGGACTGCCGAAGCAGTCCGTTTTCATTTTATCTTATTTTCTCTTCTTGAAGATGCTCATCATATCGTCGAAGTCATCGTCGGAGAAGCCGTCTCCGCTGTCCTCGACCTTCTTGGGTGCCTCGCGAACGGGAGCAGCCTGTCTTGCGGGAGCGGTGTATGCGGGCTCTGCCTTCTTCTCCTCTGCAACGGGCTTTGCGGTGACGGTAACGGTGCGATCGTCATCGCCCTCCTTCTTGGTGAAGCCGGTAGCGATAATGGTAATACGCATCTCGTCGTCAAGCTCGTTATCGAATGCAACACCCCAGATGATGTTTGCGTCCTCGGATGCCTGATTTGCGATCATGGTGCAGGCGAGGTCGATGTCCTCCAGGCCGACGTCGGGAGAAGCGGTGATGCTGATAAGTATACCGGTGGCTCCGCTCATAGAGGTCTCGAGCATGGGGCTGGAGATAGCGGCCTGAGCTGCAAGCTCTGCCTTGTCCTTACCGTTGGCCGAGCCGACGCCCATGTGTGCGTAGCCGGCATCTGCCATGACAGAGGTAACGTCCGCAAAGTCGAGGTTGATGAATGCGGGAACGTTGATGAGCTCGGAAATGCTCTGTACGCCGCGACGGAGAGTGTCATCAGCGATCTCAAACGCGTTGGAAAGAGTGATTCTGGTGTCGGAGATCTGCTTCAGTCTCTCGTTGGGGATAACGACCAGAGAATCAACGTACTCGGAGAGCTCGGCAATACCGGTCTGAGCCTGATCCATTCTGCGCTTACCCTCGAAAGCGAAGGGCTTGGTTACGATACCGACGGTGAGAATACCCATCTCCTTTGCCACGCGGGCAACGATGGGAGCCGCACCCGTTCCGGTTCCGCCGCCCATACCTGCGGTTACGAAGACCATATCAGCGCCGTTGAGCACGCGCTTGATCTCCTCGATGGACTCCTCTGCGGCGCGAGCGCCGATGGCGGGGTTTGCACCTGCGCCGAAGCCCTTTGTGATCTTTTCACCGATAACGATCTGAGTTGCCGCATCGGATCTGCGGAGAGCCTGTCTGTCAGTATTGACGGAGATGAACTCTGCTCCGCGGATGTTTGTCGCAATCATTCTGTTGACCGCGTTGTTTCCGCCGCCGCCAACGCCAACAACCTTTATATTAACAACATAATCCAAGGTATCGTCGTGTTCGAATGCCATGTTTTGTTTCCTCCCGATTTATAATAATCTTATTTTTTGACCTTCCTGAGCGCATAGTACGCCCATTTACACAGTTATATATATATAATAATATTTTTTTACGAATTTTGCAATAGGTTTTTGAAAATTTTTCAAAAAAATTTTTATATATTGGGGTTTTTTTGAGATCAGACCCCATATTTTGTGGTTTTTCGGTCAATATTCGATATTTTCCACGCTTTTGTAATATATCTCGGAATAATCGGCGGCGTTGACCACGGCGCAACCCTTCTCTTCCCCGTGAGCCTTGATGGTCTCAAGGGCGGCCTCGATCTTGCGCTCTGTATCGTTCATATTCCCGAGCTCGATCTTATATTTTCCCTCAAGCACCACGTAAACTCCGGTGTAGATATCCTCAAAGCCCACGGCGGTAACGTAATCGCCGCAAAGCTCCTCTATCTTAGCGATAAAGCTGCGGGCGCGGTCACGGTTGGCCTCGCGCTCCTCCTCGTTCTTGCCCTTATATTCGATGTAATCGCCGACCATAGCCGAGCTGACTTCGGGCAGGGTCAGCCTTATCACGCCCATTTTTTCGTACTCCTCGGGGTCGGGTGACATATCGATGATGCGGAAGCCGTCGGAGACCAGAAAATACTCGCCCGTGGAGAGAGCCATATAGTATCTCGGCACCTCGGGCTCTACTCTGATGGCGAGGTCGCCGAAGAGACCCGGGTCTATCCTCGCGCTCTTGATCCTCGGCGCGCCGAGGACGATGTTTTCTTCTATCCTTCGGAGGTCGAGGGAGGAGACCTTGTCCCCCACCTTGATGCCCGAAAGCTCGATGATCAGCTCGTCCGAGTAGTGGGATTCGCCCTCCACGCGGATGCTTCCCACGTGGCCGAGATTGATTATACCGAAAATGATAAAGCCGAGAAGCACCGCGGAGGTCACGGCAATAATGATCGCAGTGGCGGTGCGGCGCGAGATATTCGGCTTTTCGGGCATTTTCAGCTTCATTTTACAAGTTCCTTTATTTCTTTATAGATAAGCTCGCCTGCATCCTCGCCCGCAAAGGCGGCGATGCACTCTTCCATTTTTCTTCTGCGAGGCGCGTCGGACAGCAGAGCCTCGACCTCGCGGACGATGCGACCGTCCGTCAGCTCCTTTTCCTCGATCAGAGCCACCGCATCCGCGTCGGCCAGCACCTTCGCGTTTTTGTATTGGTGATTGTCGGCAACGTAGGGCGACGGGATCATAATGCAGGCCTTCTGCATACGCGCCATTTCGGTGACCGTCATAGCTCCCGCACGGGAGATGACAAGGTCGGCCGCCGCCAGCTTTTGCGGCATATCGTAAATGTAATCGCCCGCCTGAATATTCTCGCAAGCGTCAAGCCCCGAGGACTTGAACCCGACCATAAATTCATCGAAGCGACCCTTGCCCGTGGCGTGTATATGGAGCACCTCGGGGTGGTTTTTGACGTATTCGTTCATTATCTCAAGGGCGGCGGTGTTGATGGCGGGGGCACCGAGGCTTCCGCCGTAGGAGAGCAGGACGTGCTTGTATTTGCCGTCGATCCCAAGCATTTTGCGGGCCTCGGCCTTGCTGTACGCTCCAAATTCGCCGCGCAGAGGGTTGCCTACCACGCGGAGCTTATCCTTGGCCTCGAGCTCGTCGGCGCTCTTCGCAAAATTGAGCAGCACGCGATCGACCTTATGCTGGAGCATTTTGACGGCCTTGCCGGGCTTTGCGTTGGATTCGTGCACCATTGTCGGTATGCCTAACTTTGCTGCCGCCTTCAGGGGCGCGTAACAAACGTAGCCACCCGTTCCGATAACGATATCGGGCTTGAAGCGGCGGATCACCCGCTTGGCCGCAGAGGGGGCGGTAATATAATACCAAGCCGCGATGAGGTTTTTCGGGTTGAGCGACTTCGAGATCCCCCTCGCCTCAACGTGGAAGATATCGTAGCCCTCCTTGCCCACAAGTCGGTTCTCTATTCCCTTTTTCGTGCCGATATAGGCGATAACGGCCTCGGGATCGTATTTTTTTATAACGTCGGCAATGGCGAGGGCGGGGTTAACGTGACCCGCCGTGCCGCCGCCTGTAAGTAACACTCTCATAGCATTTTCCTTTTCAAGTCTTTTTTGCGGAATACCTCGATATTGACAGAAGTATTCCCATTTCGAACACCTGCACCGCAAGTGCCGTACCGCCCGAGCTGAAGAAGGGCAAGGATATGCCCGTATTGGGCATAGAGTTTGTGACGACCGCGATGTTCAGTATCACCTGCAGAGCCAGCTTGACGGTCAAGCCGTAGGCCACGAGCTTGGTGAAGCGGTCGGGAGCGCGGGATGCGATCTTAAAGCCGCGCCAGATGAGCAGGCCGAAGAGCACGAGGACCAGCACCGCGCCCACAAATCCCAGCTCCTCACAGATGATGGTGAAGATAAAGTCGTTCTGAGGCTGTGAGACGTAGCCGTTTTTCTGACAGCTGTTGCCCAGCCCTCGCCCGAAAATACCGCCCGAGCCGATGGCGTAAAGCCCCTGAAGGGTCTGCCACGCGCTGCCCAGCGGATCGGCGTCCTCAATAAAGAGCCAGGTCATCACTCGGTCCTGAGCATAGTCGGAGACAAGCACAAGGAAAACGGCGGCGAGGATGATCACACCGAAGATCAGCGCGATCCACTTGGGCTTGGTGCCGCCCATATACATAACCGCGATGCTGATGATACCGATGATCATAACGCCCGAAATGTGCTTTTCGAGCATGACCAGCATCAGCACAGAGCCGACGATGAGTCCCGGGAAAAGCACGCCCTTGCGGACGCTTCCGCCCCAGACGTGTGTCGACTCGATCTCCTTATGGTAATGTGACATATAAAGCGCCAGCATCATCACCACCGCCATCTTCGCGATCTCGGAGGGCTGAAGGGTGATGGGGCCGAGCTGTATCCATCTCTGCGCGCCGCCGCCCGTGGTTCCGATAACGAGAACCAAGAGGAGCAGGACGATGGAGGCGGCGTAAACGCCCATACTGAACATTTTCCAGAAGCGGGGCGTGCCGTAAATAACGAAAAGTGCCGTACCCGCCACGCTGACGATGGCGAAGAATATGTAGTGCTTGAAGAAATAGAAGCTGTCGCCGTACTCCTGTGCCGCGTAAAAATAGCTGGCCGAGAAGCACATTGTGGCACCAAAGGCGATAAGCGCGATAACGAGCACGAGGAACTGCATATCGATGCCGCCGCGCACGTAGGTTATCTTCTCGGGGGGCTCTTCCTTTGCGTGGATCCTCTCGGTGAAGATTATATCCTGACGCGCCCGTTTTTCCTCGTAATCCGAGTAAAACTCCGAGATCTTTTTCTTGATCTTGCCGATCACGCGCCCGAAAAAGCTGACCGGCTTTTGCTGATTGTTATTCAATTCCGGTCACCTCCGAAAAATCAAAGTATAAACCAAGACACACAGGCCAGACCGCAGAAGATCACGGTGCAGATCGAGAAAACGACTACCACCTTGACCTCGCTCCAGCCGCATTTTTCAAAATGATGGTGGATGGGGGCCATTTTGAAGAGTCTCTTTTTCCGTCCCGACAGCTTGAAAACGCCGATCTGGAGAATGTCGGAGAGAGCCTCGATGACGAAGATCAGACCCGCCACCGCAATGATCAGCGGCTCGTTGATCATAAAGGCCGCGCCCACGAGGATGCCGCCGTAAAACAGCGAGCCCGTGTCACCCATAAAGACCTGTGCGGGGTGGAAATTGTAAATGAGGAAGCCCAGCGCGCCGCCAATAGTGGCCGCCGAGATGAGGGTCAGCGAGCGGAAGGCCGCGCCGAAGCCGAAGAAAGAAACAAGGGCAAAAAAGGCCGAAACTATGACCGTCTGGGTGGCGGCGAGGCCGTCGAGACCGTCGGTCAGGTTCACGCTGTTGACGATGCCCACGATGAGAACCACGGCACCGATATAGTAGAAAAATCCGAGGTCAAAGGCGAAGCTCGTAAAGGGGATATGGAGAACGGTGGTCAGATTATCCGTCCACACCATAGTCACAACGTAGACCACCGCAACGAGGATCTGAAGGGTCAGCTTCTGATACCATTTGAGTCCCTCGTTCTGCTTTTTGACCAGCTTCTGATAATCGTCGAAAAACCCGATCATTCCGTTTGCCACGCCAAGCCCAAGAGTAAGTGCCAGCGGCGCAAGCTCGCGGACAGTACCGCGTATGGCCGAGACCACGGTCACGGTCAGCAGTACGAGAAGCATTGCGATAATAAAGCCGATACCGCCCATTGTCGGCGTTCCCTGCTTATCCTTTTTGTGCCAGATGGGCCCGATCTCAAGGATGGTCTGCCCCAGCTTGTGGGCGCGCAGGATCGGAATTATGAAGCGCAGAAGAACCGCGCTGGCCACGAATGTGGCAAGCATAACGATCAGAAATTCTATAACGTGCTCGTTGTTCATTGTCCTTTAAACCGTTCTTTCCTTCAGAATTTTGATGACCTCCTCAAGTGCCATGGCTCGGCTGGCCTTGAAGAGCAGAATATCGTTGCTTTGTGTTTTTTCGGTGATCAGATCTGCCGCCGCCTCGGGGTCGGCATCGAGAGCAAAGACCTCGCAGCCGCCGAGCTCGGCGGCGCCTGCGGCGATGTCTCGGGCGAGAGAGCCGTAGGTGATGAGCAGGTCGATGCCCTGCTCTGCGGCGAAGCGACCCACGCCGCGGTGAAGCTCTGCGGAGCCGTCTCCAAGCTCCTTCATATCACCGAGCAAAGCCACGGCTCGACCGCCGCGCCGTTCGGCGAGACCCGTAGCCACGCGAATGGCCGCGCGCATGGACTCGGGGCTTGCGTTGTAGCAATCCTCCACCACGGTGATCTGCCCCAGAGGGTAGATATTCTGCCGCATTCCGGTATTTTCAAAGCGGGCGAGCCCCTCGGCCGCCGTCTCTTTATCAACGCCCAGCAGATATGCCGCCGCGCATCCGAAAAGTGCGGCCTGCACCACGTGGTCGCCCACCGCCCGAAGAGTCACTCTCTGCTCGGTGCGGTCTGGGTAAACGGCGGTAAAGCTGACGCACCCGTCGCCGTTTTCTATGTCCTTTGCGTAAAAATCGTGATCTTCGTCGGCAAGCCCCACGCGCATAGTCTTAACACCGCAATCATAGTCGCGGAGCATGGGATCGTCGCCGTTGATAAGCAAAATTCCGTCCTCCTTGAGACCATAGGTTATCTCCAGCTTGGCGCGGCGAATATTCTCGCGGCTGCCCAGCATCTCAAGGTGGGAGCTTCCGATATTGGTTATGATCGCCACGTCGGGTCGGGCGGCGCGGGACATACTTTCGATCTCGTGAAGTCCGCTCATACCCATCTCGAGCACCGCCGCGGCGGTATTTTCGTCCATTTCAAGCATTGAAAGGGGCGAACCGATAACGCTGTTGTAATTTCCCTGCGTTTTGTAGGGTTCAAGGCTCGACAGGGCGGCGGCCACCGTTTCCTTGGTGGTGGTCTTGCCCACGCTGCCCGTTATGGCAACCGTTTTGCGCTTATCCCCTTCTCCGTATCCACGGGCAAGGGTAGACAGTGCACATACGCTGTCCCCTACCTTGACGAATGAAAGATTCGCGCAGTCCTCAACCTCGCGCTCCGCAAGCACGCACCGACAGCCGAGCTCTGCGGCCTTTGCGATATAGCTGTGACCGTCCACCCGCTCGCCTCGTATGGCTACGAAAAGGGTATCCCCGTCGGCCTCGCGCGAATCTGTGCAGATATACTCAAAGCTCTGCGCACCGCATCCGCCGAGGATGCCCCCCGTGAGAGAGGCCAAGCGCGCCATAGTCATAGCACCCTTTCCTATTTTCACTTTCATCCGTTCTCACCGTCTTTTCTCTGTTAGTATCTTCAAATTTGACCTTTATATGCCTGCCGCACAGTCTCTTCCTCGTCAAAGGGGCAGATCCCGTCGGCATTTATTTCGTATTTTTCGTGTCCCTTGCCCGCAAGCAGGAGCACGTCGCCGCCCCGAAGCTGCGCGACGGCGTAGGCTATGGCCTGCCGACGGTCGGGGATCAGCACGTAGGGCTTCCTTCTGTCCACGCCCTCAAGTATGTCAGAAAAGATCTGCATCGGGTTCTCGCTTCGGCTGTTGTCCGAGGTGATCACCGTGAAATCCGCAAGACGTGTTGCGTTTTTTGCCATTTTTGCCCGTTTTCCTCGGTCGCGGTCGCCACCGCAGCCGAAGAGCAGGAAGACTCGACCGCGAGCAAAGCCGCGGGCCGTGAGAAGCAGCTTCTCGAGGGCATCGGGCGTATGGGCGTAGTCGATATAGACCGCGAAGTCCGCTCCCTCAAGCTCCACCCGTTGCATCCGTCCGCTGACCGACGAAAGGGTGGCAATGCCCTGCTTTATAAAGCAGGGGTCGACAGAAAGCAGCTCGGCGGCGGCCGCCGCCTGAAGGGTATTCATAACCGTGAACCGCCCCGGAATGGGGGAAATGACCGTGTATGAGCTTTTCTCCGAGAGAAAGCGGTAGCCGCAGCCCTCGGTGCCGTAAAGCTCCACCCCGTGTGCCATAAAATCGGCCGCAGAGTGAGCCGAGCAGGTCAAGGCATCGGGCAAGCTTGCAAGCCTCGGGTCGTCTCCGTTGACTATCATTTTGTCCGCAAGGCCGAAAAGTCTGCGCTTCGCGGCAAAATACGCCTCCTCGGTTCCGTGAAAATCCAAGTGATCACGGGTCAGATTTGTGAAAATTCCAACCTCAAAGCGGAGCGCGTCGGCCCGCTTTTGCGCCAGCGCGTGGGAGGAGACCTCGCACACGGCGTATCTCGCTCCCAACGCCGCCATTTTCGACAGCGCGGGATAAAGCACCTCGGCATCGGGCGTGGTCATATTTCCGCCCGTGTCCAGCGCATCTCCGCTCGGGAGTATGCACCCGAGAGTTCCGATACTGCCGCAGCTCTCGCCCGCCGCCCGAAGGATCGAGCGCAGGGTGGCCGCCACGGTGGTCTTGCCGTTTGTGCCCGTAATGCCCACAAGGCAGAGCTTTTCGATGCCCCCGCCGTAGAGCTTGCGGCAGAGCCGCGCGTGCGCGGCGTAGGCGTCCTCGCAAAAGAGGTCGCTCTCGCGCCGCTTATCCGAAAGCACCGCCGCCGCTCCCATAGCCCTTGCCCGCTCGGCAAACAGATTGCCGTCGGTGTGCAGACCGGGGAGGCATACGAACAGGCTTCCCTTTTTGACTTTTTCTGAATTTGAAGTGACCGAGCTTATTTCAACGTCCTCCGAGCCGACGGGACAAGGGATGCCCGCCGCGCGGCAAAGCTCTGCAAGCTTCATAGAGCCTCCGGAAGTTTTTTATCCTTTGAACCTCCGTCGCTTTAGTCCTCGGGCCACCAAGCCTCGTCATCGGCGTCGTAGCTGTCGAAATACAGCTTTACAAGGCTTCCCTTGACGAGAACGGTTCCGGGCTCTACCGACTGTGACACCACCTTTGCGAAGGTGACGTCCTTGTAGTAATTCGTGCCGTAGACCGCCACGTTGAAGCCCTGATTTATAAGATTCTGTATTGCCGCCGCGGCGGTGTAACCCGTCACGTCGGGCACCTTGGCGGTGTTGGTGTCAGCCGCCTCGTTTGACGTGTAAAGATAGAGCTTGAGCTTGCCGTCAAGCACCTTTGTGCCTGCCGCGGGATACTGAGCGATAATATGCTCACCGCCGCCGATTATCTCGGGCAGCTCCTCGTCGGGATAATATTCGGCGTAGAATTTCTTCAGATATTCCACCGACCAATAGGTGTAGTTGGGAACCTCCTTGGCCAGATTCTCCTTTTCGGCCTCGGTGTAGAGGGGTGCCACGTTGAGGTGGGGCAGGATCTCCTCCATCAGAGACTGCATATAGGGAGCGGCCACGGTGCTTCCGTAGGTGCTTCCGTACTTGGGATCGGGCTCGTCGCACATAAAGAATGCTGTGGCGACAGGCTTGTCGGCGGGCGCGAAGGCCATAACCGAGCCGATTCGCAGATCCTTACCCGAAATGCCGTCCTTATCGTCGCCGACCTTTTCGGAGGTACCCGTTTTTGCCGCCACGCGGTAGCCGGGAACGTAGCAGTTCTTACCGCCGTAGCCGCCCGAAACGCATTCCTCAAGTATCTCGCGGAGCAGCTCGCAGGTGGCCTCGCTGGCAACCTGACGGAGAGCCGAGGGACTTTGAGAGAAAACGGTGTTGCCGTTTTTATCCACTGCCTTTGAGACGGTGAAGGGCTTGTAAAGCGTGCCGCCGTTGACCACGGCGTTTACCGCCGCGATGTGCTGAATGGCGGTTATCTTGAAGTTCTGGCCGAAGGCCGAGGTGGCGAGCTCGACCACGCCTAAATTGTCGTAGGTGTGCATAATGCTCCGTCCCTCGTCGGGCAGGTCGATTCCCGTTTTGTCCAGATAGCCGAACTTGTCAAAGCTCGTGTAGAAGCTGTCCTTACCGATGCCGAGGCCGAGGCTGATGAAGGTCACGTTGCAGGAGTTCATAAGACCCTCCGCAAAGCACTGACCGTTGTGGAGAGAGTGGCAATGCATAAGCACGCCGCCCGCCTCGCGGCTTCCGCCAAGCCTTGTGCCGTCGAGAGACACGCAGGTGAATCTCGGATCGGTGGCATAGGCGTTTGTGACCACGCGGTCGTCAAGTGCCATAGCCGAGGTTATGATCTTGAAGGTGGAGCCGGGGATGTATGCGTCGCTGACCGCCTTGTTCTGCCACATTTCGGCGTAAAGCTCGCTCCGCTTTTTTCTGTACTCCTCGTTTTCCTCATCCACCTCGCCGCTCTCGGTGTAAAGCCCCTTCTCTGCCACGAAGGCGTCGAGCCTCGTCTGATAGTAATCCACCAACTTGAAGGGATCGTTGAGGTCAAAGGCGGGGGCGGTGGACATAGCCAGAATGCCGCCCGTGTAGGGATCCATAACTATACCGCAGGTGCGGTTTCTCGCGCCCGTGTTAATGAGCGACTGAAGGCATTGCTCGTCGAGGGCGGCCTGAACCTCCACGTCAATGGTGGTGTAGACGTCACAGCCGTCCACCGCCACGATGTAGCTCTCGTAATCGTAGACCATCTCGTTGCCGTAAGCGTCGCGGGCGATGACCTTTTTGCCGTCCTTGCCCGCCAGCACGTGGTTATACGAACGCTCGATGCCGTAAAGTCCGTTTCCGTCAGCTCCGCAAAAACCGATAATATGGCTGCCGAGGCTGCCGTAGGGGTAATATCTTATGCTGGTCTCCTCAAGGTAGACCTGATTGTGCAGATCGTTTTCGTCAATGAAGGCGAGCAGGCGGTTGATGATGCTCTCGTCGCCCTCCTCGGTATCGTCGCGCAGATTGGGGCAGATGTTCCGATAAAGCTTGGTGGCGTACTTATCCGAGGCGTTTTCGCGCACCGTGTCGGCTATTTCGGGGTGCTTTTCGCCGAGGATCTCCTCGATGCCCGCGGCTATAAGCTCAACGAGATTCCCGTTTCTGTCAGCCTGCGCGGTCTTGATGGCACTGGGCGAAAGAACGAGATTGTAGGCCGTCACGTCGGTGGCGAGGATATTTCCGTTGCGATCGTAAATATTACCGCGCCGCGCCTTGACCGTCACCTCCGTGGTGATCTGATTTATGACTTTGGACTGATAGGTCTCGTACTGGAACGTCTGAATTATGAGAATTCTGAGTATAAGGACGGCAAAAAGAGCGGCGATGATGATCGCCACGATTCCCGACCGCTTGATTATTGCAGATCCTCTTTCCAAGCTGTTTACCTTCCTTCATTTGATTAAAAAAACGGTGACAGAGACCGGAATTCCCGTTTTGCGGATGGGCCGCCGCAAAACGGGCTCCGTTGCCGTCTCCCGTATCTAACATACGGCATACGGCATCGCTCTTCACCGTTTCTCAGTTTCACATATGTATGCTGTACTGAAATGATATGCTTTTTAGGGTCGATATATTCTCAGTTTCCGAATATACCGCTGAGCAGAGTGGAGAGATCCACGTTCACGCCTTCGTCCTCTTCATAGCTCTCTACCGAATCGTCACCGGAGAGTGCGAGGTACTCGGACGCCACGTAATCCTTGGAGATCATACCAAGCTGATTGGTTGCGTAATCCTTGATCTCGGCAAGGTTCTCTTTTCTGCTGAGGCGCTCCTCAAGAGTCTCGCCCTCTTCCTTGAGGACCGAGATATCGTACTTGAGATCGCTGACCTCCACGTTGGCCTCGCTGGCCATAACGCTGCTTCCGATGATCATTGTCATCGCAAGGGAGGCGGAGACGATAAGGCCGATGGCGGCAACGGGAACGTTGCGCTTAAAGGTGGTGGTCTCCTCCTTTTTGTCCTCCTTGGGGAACCATTTTCTGACAAGGCGGTTGATGCGGCTGCGCAGGCTCTTCTGCTCCTTTACGGAGGGGAGCACGATGGTCTCTGCGTTGGGGTCGAACCTCGATGCCTTGGATGCGGGCATTGTGACCGTTCCGCTCTGCTTTACCGCGCTCATACGGCCGGTATCGGCAGGATTGCGGGCGGGCTGACGGCTCAAGTCGTTTACCTGAGGCGCGCGGCGGAACTCCTTGGTCTGTGCCTTGTCGCCGCTCTGAACCACGGGACGGGCATAGCCGCCGACTGTTTTTCTGTTGTTGTAATACTTGAGGAAATCGCCGCTGGTCATATACTTCTGACCGTTGAACTCACCGTTGCGGTAAGCCGCCGAGTCTGCGTTTCTGCTGACTCTCGAAATAAGATATGCATTGGGGCCCGATGCTTCGCGCTTCATCTGACCTGCCGCCTCGCGGCCGGCCGAGGCCTTGACGCCTCTGTCCGAATATCTGGCGTGCAGCTCGGACATGCATGCATTGTATGACGTGTTATTCTGCTTCGGCATCTTGATCCCCCCAACTTAAATTCAAATCTTTTCGGCAACTCTCAATTTCGCGCTCCGCGAGCGAGGATTGCGTTCAAGCTCCTCGTCGCTCGGCAATATGGGCTTTTTGGAAACCAATCTGACCTGCGGCCTCTTTCCGCAGACGCAGACGGGAAAGTCTTTAGGACAGACACAGCCGCAAGCCAGATCGGCAAATGTCTGTTTAACTATTCTGTCCTCCAACGAGTGGAAGGTGATAATTGCAATTCTGCCGCCGGGTGCCAGAAGCGACACCGCAGAGCGGATGGCGGGCTCAATGGCGTCAAGCTCACCGTTCACCTCAATGCGGATGGCCTGAAAGCTCCGCTTGGCAGGATGGTGGCCGCCGTTCTTGGCCGCCGCGGGCATTGCGCTCTTGATGATCTCGCAAAGCTCGCCCGTGGTCTTTATGGGAGACCTTTCCCTTGCCGCCGCAATGGCGGACGCGATCTTCGGGGCAAACCTCTCCTCGCCGTACTCAAAGAGTATGCGGCGAAGCTCGGCCACCGAGTAGGTGTTGACCACGTCGTAGGCGGTCAAGCTGCCCCGTCTGTCCATTCTCATATCGAGCTCGGCGTCTGCCATATAGGAGAAGCCGCGCTCGGGAGTATCGAGCTGGTAGGACGAGACCCCAAGATCAAGCAGTACACCGTCGATCTGCCCGATCCCGAAGGAGGCGCAGACCTCGGCAATTTCGCTGAAGTTGTTGCGGGCAAACAGAACCTTATCCCCATAAGGCTCGAGGCGCTTGCCCGCCGCCCGGATCGCCGCCTCATCGCGATCTATCGCAATGAGCTTCCCATCGGTAAGGCGTCCGGCGATCTCAAACGAATGACCGCCGCCCCCCGCCGTACCGTCGACGTAGATTCCTCCCTGACGGATGCTTAATCCCTCTATGCATTCGTCAAGCAAGACCGAGCTATGTACAAAAACGTTGTTTTCCTCACTCATGATCACAGACCGTACTTGTCCAGAGCCTCAAGGATGGAATCAACGTCCTCCTCAAGTGCATCGTAGACTTCCTCTGCCCAGATCTCGGCATATTTGCCGCAGCCCGAAATGACCGCACCCTTCGTGAGGCCTGCGTGGCGGATGAGATCGTCGTTAAGAAGAACTCGTCCCTGCGAATCGGGCTCTGCCCAGGTTCCCGTCTGGTAAAGATAGCGCACTATTTTCTCCTGCTCCTTACGGGGCATTGCCTCCAGCGGCGCGACGTACTTGTTCCATTCCTCCTCGGAATAGACGATAAGGCACTTATCTCGCAGACTGCGGGTGATGAAAAATTTCTCGCCGAGCTCCTCGCGATATTTTGCGGGGATGAAAAGACGCTTCTTTGCGTCAACTGAATGTCTGTAAACAGATGCTAACATCGCGTATTGCTCCTTTCCTGCTCGGTTTCGCACCACTTTGCTCCACTTCGCACCATTTTCCACCACTTGGGTGCTATTATTATACACTATCTCTACAAATAATGCAATACCCTTTTTGAAATTTCTTTGCAAAAATTTCACTTTTTTTCGATTTTTTTCGCATCTTCGAAGGGCGCGATCACTATATCCGCCACATCAAACCCATTTTTTGGAAATAAAATCTTTTTTTACCATTTTTATGGATTTTCAGCACGGATTTTATATCAAATGAACAGAATCCACAAAAAATCCTTCCAAATTTCGTCATATTGCACAAAGAGATTTTTTCCGAAAAGCGCAAAAAAAGAAGGCCCGAAGGCCTTCTTTTTTCGTTGTATCAGATCGTATCGGGAAGCTTTGTGATCTTGCCTGCAAGGTGGGAGACGTCGCCCTTTTTGACCAGCGTGAACTTGCCGTCCTCGTACTCAAAGCGGCTGATGGACGCGTTGGGCAGATATGGCTCGCGCTCCAGCTCACCGATGGGAACACCCGAGGTGATGGCGCAGATGGCGCGGATGGGTGTGGCGTGGCTTGCGATGCAGACCGTCTCACCGGGATGCCGCTCGGCTATCTCGGTCACGGCCGCGATGACCCTCTCGCACATCCCAACGATGGACTCGCCGCCGGGGCAAACCATAGCACCAAGCCGAGTCTTCCAGATCTTATAATCCTCGGGGTACTTCTCTGCGATGTCGCCGAAGGTCATTCCCTCCCACTCGCCCGCGCATATCTCGCGGAGGCGGCGGTCGGGGATTATCTCAAGCCCGTGTGAGCGTGCAACGGGTGCGGCGGTGTCAGTGGCGCGGCTCAGGTCGCTTGAATAGATCACGTCGATGTGTTCGTCGCGAAGGGCGACACCCGCAAGCTCGGCCTGCTCAAGGCCGATATCGGTCAGCGCCACGTCGGACTCGCCCGTAAATACGCCCGTTCTGTTGGTCACGCTCTCGCCGTGACGGATCATTATAATTTTCGTTTTCATTTAATATCCCTCCTGTGTGACATAAACCAATCAATAAGCTCGTCACCTGCGTAGGCCGCCTCCCAAGCGTTATGCCCTACCCCGTTGAGTATGCGAAGCTCGGCAGTGCCGCCGCGCTTATGTATGGCGCGGAGCATGGTCACGCTCTCGCTGACAGGCACGGTATCGTCGCAGTCGCCGTGGTACATCATCACGGGCAGATCGCGGAACTGTTCTCCGTACCAGCAGATGCCGCTACCGCAAATAGGAGCCACGGCGGCAAAGCGGTCAGGGTCGGCCATGGCAAGCATGAAGGTACCCGTACCGCCCATGCTGAGGCCCGTCAGATAGATCCGCTCGCGGTCAATCGGCAGCGTCTCGCAAATATAATCGATAAAGGCGAGAAGCGACTCGGTAAAGCAGCCCCAATATTTGCCCGCGGGGCACTGGGGAGCTATATATATAAAAGGAAATTCGCGGCCCTCCTCGCGCACCTGCTTCATAAAGCCGTGGCGGCTGGCGACCTCAAGATCGTCACCGCGCTCGCCCGCTCCGTGGAGGAAGAATACCAGAGGATATTTCTTATTCCCGTCAAAATCTGCGGGAAGATTCTTTACGTATTTAAAATTGTAGTGGACGTCCGAGTCCCATTGATGCTTTGTGTACACGGTGAGCTCCTTTGTTTCATTTTTATATATATAATATACCAAACCTCGGCGAAAGTCAAGCGCACGGCAGAAAAAGTCGAAACTTTTTTGCCCGCCGTCGACAAAAAAGGCTTTGTTTTACCCGCGCCTTGCAGTTATACTTTTATCGGGGTGGCACCACGCGCCCCGAATAAGTATGAAAGGAAGGCTTTATTTAAAGCCGAGGAAAAGAAATGAAAAAACTGATCTCGATTTTGTTGACCGTCGCCCTTTTGGGGCTTTGGGGCTGTACCCCCGAGAGGACCGAGCCTGCCGACACGCCGCAGGACTCCTCCCTCGCCGTTTACGCAGGGCTTGTGGATCTTCTGCGCGACGAGCTCGAGGAGCTCCGCCACGACCAGAGCCTCGCGGCCGCCGAATACGAGGCGCGCATCCGCGAGCTTGAGGAGCGCATTGCCGAGCTGACGGGCGGCGACAGCACCGAGGAGAAGCCCGACGAGACCGAGCCCGCGCCCGAGCTTCCCATCACCTACACCGAAAAGGACGGCAAGATCACGGTCACCGGCCTCAAGGGAGACGTGGAGATCCTGGTCATCCCCGAGAAGATAGACGGCAAGCCCGTGGTCGCCATTGCCGACAACGCATTTTCGGGCAGCTCGCTCACCGGCGTGTCTATTCCCTCGGGCGTGGAAAGCATCGGCTGGTTTGCCTTTTTCGGCTGCGTATCGCTGACGAGCGTATCCCTGCCGAGCAGTGTCACTTCGGTGGGATACGACGCCTTCTCAAACTGTCCGAAGCTGACCATCTACTGCCCCGCGGGATCCTATGCCGAGAAGTTTGCCGTCAGCTACGGTTATTCGGTGGTTAACGCTTGACCTTTTCGGATTTTTGGTGTATAATGTACGTAATAAAAGGAAAGGAAGTGGATATATGCAGAAAAAGGCACGCTCGCGCCTGCTGCTTGCCGCCATTGTCGCCGCCGTTTTTATTCCTACTTACGTTGCGATCATAAGCTTCATTATAATAAATTCAATGCCCCAGCCCATTAATATGGAGGGCTATGAGATAAGCGTCACAGACCCCGACGGAGTCGTCCTCGACCTCGAGGGGCAGGACAAGATAAAGGAAATGTTTATGGTTATGAGAAGGGACGCCTCCGAGGCATCTCTTCCGTCCGAGCTTTCCTCCGCCCATACATACCTCGCCACCTTCGAGAAGGACGGGCATACGGACGAGTGCAAATTCCTTCTCTGCCCCGACGGCGTCGGCTACATGACCCTTGACGGCAAAAGCTACAAGCTCACCCCCGAAAGCGTCAAGAGCTTCCTCTGCACACCGTACGCGGCCAAGCTGTACCCGCACTCGGAATTCCCAACCCTTACCGACGCGAAGGGCGACGTCATCAAGCCCGACCGAGCCCTTTGGAAATACGCCGCCTGCGACGGCAAGCTCGTGACGGTCAAGATTCCCGTTGATAATTCTGTCGAAAACTACTACCACGCGGGCTCGCTCGGACTCAGATTTTCTGTGGAGCCCACCGACCTTGAAATAACGATCATGAGCGAGGACGGCGAGATCTACGACAGCTTCGTGGAGGACGAGAACCGCACCCTTGAGTACGTCCTGCAAGCCACCTGGGACGGAGAAAAGTATCAGGGCTCGGCCGAATACCGATTCTATTCCCGAATCGGTCTGCCCGTGGAATTCAAGGTCAGCGAGGGACTTTCGGACGGCAAATACACCGATTTCATCCTCGTCACCGCGCAGAACGTCAGCGATGCATCAAAGCTCAGCCTGAAAATGGCCCCATCCGCGGGCATTGACGTCGGCTTCTTCCCCTGCGGAGGCAACTCCATCGCCATAATTCCCGTGTCCCACAGAACCGAAAACGGCACCTACACCCTTACCGCCACCTGCGACGGCATCGAATACAGCCTCGGTGAGATCGAGATCGAAAAGCGCGGCACCGCGCCCTCTCAAAATAAGTATCCCGCGCGGGACAGCGCCGCTCTCGGCACCGCATATACGGAATATAAGACCCTGCTCCGCGAGATCGGCAAGCTCAACGAAGGAACGGTCTATATGAAGGGCGCATTCGAATCTCCCGACAGCGGAGACAGCGGCGCGACCCTCTTCATCGGCTACGGGCGCGAGGTCAGTGTCACCGACAGCGACGAATACTACGTCACCGACGGCGTTGAGTATACGGCCTCGGGCAGCGTGACCGCCATCAACGGAGGCAAGGTCGTCAAGACCGGTTACTGCGAGTGGCTGGGCAATTACGTGGTGGTCGACCACGGACTCGGCCTCAAGAGCTGGTACTGCCATCTGGCGGGCACCGACGTCAGCGAGGGCAAGCTCGTCACCAAGAACGAGCCCATCGGCACCGCCGCCAAGACGGGCTATACGCCGAATCCCACCACCGGCTTTTACCTCATAGTCACCTCGAACGGAGTTCCCATGTCACCCTACGCCCTTTTTGAGACCGATATACTGAATATTGAATTTGAAGAGTGACGCTCGGGGCGATCCGTTCGGATGCAGAAGGCGTGATCGGGCGCGTCTGAAAAACGCACATAAAAACATAAAGAACCGCTTCTTCCATCGGAAAAAGCGGTTCTTTTTTTAATTGGATCGTTTGCTTTCGCTGAATGAAGTGCAAAAAACAACGAGCATACGACTCGGGGACACCGAATCGTATGCTCACTGCCGACAGGCTATATTTTATTTAAAATATACGTCCGCGTATGTTGCTTACTGTGCGTTCTTTCTCTTCTCGAAGCACTCGCTGCAGTATACGGGTCTGTCTCCGGAAGGCTGGAATGTAACCTTTGCTACACCACCGCAATCGGCGCAAACCGCTTCGAAATATTCGCGCGGTGCTTTTCCGGCATTCTTTCTTGCATCTCTGCAGGGCTTGCAGACCTTAGGCTTGTTCATAAAGCCCTTCTGCTTGTAGAACTCCTGCTCGCCAACGGTGAACACGAACTCCTTGCCGCACTCCTTGCAAACGATAGTCTCGTCCTGGAGCTCTTCTGTGGTGGTTACAACCTCTTCTTCGTAGAACATTGCTTTTCCTCGCTTTGTAAATATAGGTATTTTTTTGCCAACGGACGGATTTTGACCGCCATCTCCCGAAAGGTCGCTCTTATTGAGCTACGAAGGCATATTTACGTTAATTATTCTGTCCGCTGACTGCCGCCTTGAGCTTGGCGCGGATGCGGCAAAGGGCGTTGCAGATGGACTTGGTATCGCGCCCGAGCCGGGCGGCGATGCTCTTCGGCGTGTTGCCCTCAAAGTGGAGCTGCCACACCCGTCTCTCATATTCGGACAGGCTTTCGTCGATAAGTCTCTGCAGGGTCTGCGCGCTTTCGTTTTCAATGAAGGCGCTGCCCGGATCGTCGGGCGACCGAAGCCCCGAGGCTTCGTCCAGCGGCAACGTGACCACGGCCCGATCCCTCTCGCGGAGGTAGGAGACCATGGCGTTGCGCAGGCAGATCTTGGCGAAAAAGCCAAACTCGACCTCCGTCTGCTCAAGATCATACTTCATTACCGCGTTATAGAAAACGAGGCGGACGTCCTGCGCCAGATCCTCGGCCTCGGCAGGGGTGCCGTAGCGCGAGACTGTGGATGACAAAAGCGGATCGTAAAGTCGCAAAAGCTCGGAAAAAGCAAGCTCATCACCGACGCGCACCTTGCGGATGAGGGAGATTATATCTGCTTGGGTTTTTCGATTGTTCATTGCTTATCCTTTTCGACCGATGACATAGTGCAAATTGCACTATATCCCATTAATATCTATGATAGATTATATCACAAAAAACCAAATTGTCAATACATTTTTAAAAAAAATTTGTCAAAATTGCAAAAAAATAATGATATTTTTATTAAATTTATCCTACAAAGTGTCGAAAAAGCGAAAATGCCCCCTCGTGCCGCGCGCAAGGGGGCAAAAATCGCTTAATCGAAGAGATAATTTACGTTGCCTGCAAGGAGTGCGTTGACGCCGCGATAGATGGTCTCGGGGCGCTCGCGGAAGTTTTCCTTCATTTTTTTGGCGCGGAGCTCGCTGTCCACGAGAAGCTCGGTCTTGAAAATAACGTTCTCCTTCTCCACGATGATGAAGGTCACGCGGTAGTATCCGTTCTCGGCCTTTTCCGAAGCGCAGCGCGCCGTGATCCCGCGCTTTTTGAAGTTCAGATAGCGCAGGGCGCAAGCCAGGCTCTGGTCGAGGATGGAGGGCAGAATATCGCTCTTGAGCTCGGCGGCCACGATCCTTCCCTTCTGAGTGGGCATATAGAGGGCATCGCCGTTTTCGTCCTTGTCGACGCACTCAATAAGCTCGCTGTCCAGCATCTCGCCGAAGCTCTCGGCAAAATCCAGATACATTATATAGTCGGTCTGCATCACCACGTCGTTGAGTGTGATAAAGTCCATGGGGTAATTTATATTTTCCATCAGATAAAGCACGAAAATCTTGACGTTTCGCTTGTTTCCGAGGTTCGATCCCATATTTTCCTCCTGAAATTTAAAATTCTGCAATATATTTTATCATATTTTTGATTTTTTTTCAATATAGGAATTGCATTTTTCAAAAAAGTGTGTTATAATAAACCATCATTTTCAGAAAAATAGGCCAAAAAGTGAAGGATAGCGTCAAAAAATTGTCAATTTTTAGCCGCTATTCGCGCAAAACCCTCTTTTTCGAGCGACTTTTTGAATAAAAGAAAAAGCAAATTGCATTTTCAAAAAGTCCAAACGAAAGAAAAAAAGTCGCTTTTGCGGCGGATAGGAGTTCTTATGATCAAGGTTGCATTGCTCGGCTTCGGAGTCGTGGGCGGCGGTGTTGCAAAGGTTCTTACCGATAATCGCAATATCATCGCAGACCGCGCGGGCGAGGACGTCGAGATCAAATATATTCTCGACCTTCGCGATTTCCCCGACAGCCCCTTCGGGCATCTCGTGGTGCATGATTTCAACATTATATTAAATGACCCCGAGGTCAGTATCGTTGCGGAAATGATGGGAGGCTCCCACCCCGCTTACGATTTCACCAAGGCCGCCCTTGAGGCGGGAAAGAGCGTTGTCACCTCAAACAAGGAGTGCGTTGCCCGTTTCGGCGCCGAGCTCCACGAGATCGCAAGGGCTCACGGCGTCCGCTATATGTTTGAGGCCAGCGTGGGCGGCGGAATTCCCGTTATCCGCCCCATGATGAACGACCTGACCCCCAACAATATACTGTCGGTGGACGGTATACTGAACGGAACTACGAACTATATACTGACTCAAATGACCGAGAACGGCTCGGATTTCGGAGACGTGCTGGCCGAGGCTCAGGCAAAGGGCTACGCAGAGCGCAACCCCGCCGCCGACGTGGAGGGCCCCGACGCCGCGCGCAAAACCGTCATACTCGCCGCCCTCGCCTCGGGCATA
>JAFTOB010000120.1 GCA_017451545.1 Clostridia bacterium
GCGATCACCCAATGGGGAACTCACCGATAAATCGGAGTTTGAAGTGATTTCAATCCATTTCACCCAAACCACAAAACAAACAATTAAAGGTTGATCCTCCAACCCCTCGGGGGGCGCGAGGGGTCGACCGCTGGCGGTCGGGGGCGTGGGTGGGGGTTAGCGGGTGGCTGAGCGGCGAGGATACGCGAACAGAAATATCGCTTTGCTCAACCCGCTCGTTTTCGCGGCCTGAAAAACAAGCCAAAAATTAGGTACTTTGTACCCAATTTTTCGCTTCTTTTTCACTGAAGCAAGGGCCGCGTAGAGGGGGATTTCGAGCTCTGCGGAGCTCGACCGGCGTTTCGGCGCCGGCTCCCGAAAAACTTTCGAGAAAGTTTTATCAAAGCTTTCAAAGAATAGATCAACAAAACATCACAAAAGGAAAACGAAAATGGTACATCAATACAAGCTCAACGGATATAACGTAGTGCTCGACACCTGCTCGGGCTCGGTACATACTGTGGACGAGGTCGCGTACGATATCATCGAAATGTACAAGACCCACACGTCGGAGCAGATCGTCGACGCAATGCTCGAAAAATACGGCGACCGCGAGGACGTGACCCGCGAGGAGATCCTTCTCTGCCTCGATGACGTCAAGTCCCTCGAGGAGGCGGGCAAGCTCTTCTCCGAGGATAAATACGAAAAGCTGGCCTACACCTACAAAAATAACAGCAAGGTCGTAAAGGCCCTCTGCCTCCACGTGGCACACACCTGCAATCTGAACTGCTCCTACTGCTTCGCAAGCCAGGGCAAGTATCAGGGCGAGCGCGCACTTATGTCCTTCGAGGTGGGCAAGCGCGCACTTGACTTCCTTATGGAAAACTCGGGCGACCGCCGCAACCTTGAGGTCGACTTCTTCGGCGGCGAGCCCTCGCTCAACTTCGACGTGGTCAAACGCCTCGTCGAATACGCAAGAAGCGTGGAAAGGGAGCGCGGCAAAAACTTCCGCTTCACTTATACCACAAACGGCGTCATCCTCAATGACGAGATCATCGACTTCGTCAACCGCGAGTGCCATAACGTAGTCCTCTCCCTCGACGGACGGCGCGAGGTAAATGACCGCTTCCGCCGCGATTACGCAGGAAACGGAAGCTACGATACCATAGTCCCCAACTTCAAACGCCTCGTGGAAAGCCGCGGCGGCAAGGGATATTACGTCCGCGGAACCTTTACACACCACAACGTGGACTTCACGGAAGATATCAAGCATATGGCCGACCTCGGCTTTACCGAGCTCTCAATGGAGCCCGTGGTCTGCTCTCCCGACGATCCCTGCGCACTGACTCAGGAGGATCTGCCCCTCGTCAAGGAGCAGTACGAGATCCTTGCCAAGGAAATGATCAAGCGCAAGAAGGAAGGCAGACCCTTCACCTTCTACCACTATATGCTCGACTTAAAGAACGGCCCCTGCATCTATAAGCGCATCACGGGCTGCGGCTCGGGAACCGAATATATGGCCGTCACCCCGTGGGGCGAGCTCTATCCCTGCCACCAGTTCGTTGGCGACGAAAAGTACAGCCTCGGCGACATCTGGCACGGCGTAAAGAATACCGACGTTCAGGACGAGTTCCGTACCTGTAACGCCTACGCACGCCCCGAGTGCCGCGATTGCTGGGCAAGACTCTACTGCTCGGGCGGCTGCGCCGCAAACTCCTACCACGCCACGGGAAGCATCGGCGGCGTCTACGAATACGGCTGTGAGCTCTTCAAAAAGCGCATAGAGTGCGCAGTAATGATGCAGGTCGCAGAAAGCGAAGAATAATCAAAACATAAAAGGCAATACCCTTTGCACATGGGTATTGCCTTTGCTTTCATTTTCTGAGCTCAAATTCCAGAATGTCGATCGCGCCGTCACCCTCAAGGCGAAAAAACAGCGCGTGCTTGCCCCGTGGCAGTCTGACGGCGGCACGCGCATCGGTCCAACCGTCCGACACTTCAAGCTTGATGCTCGCGACAGCCTCGCCGTCCGGATCATCACAGGAGATCAGAACGTACCCGTCGCTGTTACCACGATAGGTCAGAGTGACAGTTCCCTCGTCACCGGAAAAATCAAAATACTTGTAGCCCACGCGCCCGCCGCGCTCAAGCTCCGACAAATATTGGCGCGCGCAAGTGTCGCCGTCCTCCCCGTCCTGGGTGATAAATGCCGCCCGACCCAAATCGCTCCAGATGTTGCAAGCAATGGCCGCCCTGTACCTTCCCTCCCCGCGAAGAGGCGAGGAATTGAGACCGCAGCAGGTGATCTCCACCTGAGGAATTGAGCCGTCCTCAAGAAAAAAGATCTCCTCGGCGCAGGCCTGACGGCAATATCCGCACCGGTTCGTGTGTCTGTGATAAAAAATATAGTAATGCCCACCCACCTCAGCAATGCTGCCGTGGACGTTTCCAAGCTGATTTTTCGCCCTCTGCGAGCCACCGTAACCCACGTCACCGTTACTTATAACAGTACCGCCGTAGTGAAAGCCCCCGTCGGGTCGGTCGCTCACCGCATAGCAAAGCTCGTGAGAGCGAGACGAGGAATAAATAAAATAATAACGCCCGTGAATAAGCCTCATGCTGGAGGCCTCATAAAAGCCGTGACCCTCAAATTCCGTGCCCGGAGCAAGCTCCCATCCGGGAACTATCATCTCCGCCTCGCCACGAACGGTCTTCATATCGTCCTCAAGACGAACGCAGTATGCCCCGTGATAGTGGCGACCTGTCTTTTTGCAATGCTCAAGGCTCGGCGCGTCCATGGGAGTGTAGCCCGTATAGAGATAAAGCTGACCGTCCACGTCCATAAACGTTGCCGGATCAGCGGCCATGATATCACCGCCCGGTCTTTTGCCATAGCGCGAACCGTCCGGGTAGCAAACGTGACCGTAAAACTCATAAGCCCCTGTAGGCGTATCGCAAACCGCCACCGAGGTGCCGCTATGAGTGGGATAGTACAGATAATACCGCCCGTCCTTGCCCCTTTGAATGTCTGGCGCGTAAAGAGGGAGGACAGGCCCGTCGGCGTTCAGAGGATCCTGATCCTTTCTGAAAATAACGCCCTCGTAACGCCAATCGCCAAGATCGTCAACGGGCGCGGACCAGCCCACGTAATCGTTCTCGCAATATCCTTTGCCGTTAAAGCGGTCGTGACTGCCAAAAACGTAGATCCGATCACCGAAAACGTAGGGCTCCCCGTCGGGAACGTATTCATATTCGGGCAAAAACGGATTGAACGCTTGCATTTTCATATGTCTGCCTCCATCAGTGCTTTTGTTTCATTATATCACGCCCGATACGTGCTGTCAACGAAAACCCGAGACACAGCGAAAATTTGCACATTGCACTTTACTTTTTCGGGAGTTAGTGTTATAATGCTCATAAAGCATACCCATCCAAGGTAAAACAGCAAAAGGAGGCCAAAATGAACACCCCTATTTATGATTTCGTGCAAAATTACATAAATTCGGATGCCGCGCGCTTCCATATGCCGGGCCATAAGGGTCGCGCCTTTCTCGGATGCGAGGAGCGCGATATCACCGAGATTGGAGGCGCCGACGTGCTCTATGCCCCCGATGGCATCATCGCCGAGAGCGAGAACAACGCCACCTCCCTCTTCGGCTCGGCGCATACGTTTTATTCGGCGGAGGGCTCGTCGCTGGCCATCCGCGCCATGCTCGCGCTGGCCAAAAGCACAAGCGACAAAGCACAGCCCCTGATCCTCGCCGCACGCAACGCGCACAAGGCCTTCATCTACACCTGCGCACTGCTCGACCTGCGGGTCGAATGGCTCTGCCCCGAGACACCGAACCACGTCTGCGGATGCGATATCCCCCCGCACGCGCTGCAAAAACGCCTCTCGGAAATGGCGGAAAAGCCCGACGCCGTCTTCATAACCTCACCCGATTACCTCGGCGATCTCGCCGATATCGGCGGGCTGGCGGACGTCTGCAACAAGCACGGCATCCCGCTTTTGGTGGACAACGCCCACGGCGCATACCTGCGCTTTCTGCCGGGTAGCCTCCACCCAATGGACCTCGGTGCCACCGCCTGCTGTGACTCGGCACATAAGACACTCCCCGTCCTCACGGGCGGCGCGTATCTCCACGTGGCAAAAAAAGCACCGCGCGAATATACCGAAAACGCAAGAAAATACCTCTCGCTTTTTGCCTCCACAAGCCCATCCTACCTCATTTTGCAGTCCCTCGACCTGTGCAACGCCTACCTCGATAAACATTACCGCGCAAGGCTCGTTGCCTGCATCCATAAAGCACAATCGGCGCGCGCACACGCAGAAAAGATCGGATTTTCCACCCTCGACACCGAGCCGCTGAAAATAGTTTTCAACGCAAAAAAGAGCGGATATCACGGCGACGAGTTGGCCGACCTGCTCAAAAGCCACGGTATCGAATGCGAAATGTCCGACCCCGACTATCTCGTCCTGATGGTCACCCCCGAGACCCGCGACAGCGACTTTGATCGCCTTGCCCAAGCCCTTGAAGCCATCGGCACGCGCGCACCCATCGAAAGCCATGCGCTTTCGGTGATACCTCCGAACGCGATCCTCACCCCAAGACAAGCCATCCTCGCCCCAAGCGAGACCGTCCCCCGTTGCGAGGCCGTCGGACGCATCTGCGCCGCCCCCACCGTCGCCTGCCCCCCCGCCGTCCCCATCGTAATGAGCGGCGAGCGCATCACACACGCACACACCGAGCTTATGGCATACTACGGCCACAGCTCCATCGAAGTCATAAAATAAGTAAAAGAACCGCTTTTTCCGTCAAATGCAACAGAAAAAGCGGTTCTCGTTTTATTGAATATCTCACCGACAAATCTGAGTTTGTTTGAAAATGTTTGCAAAATTTAGACCGCTAAATAATCGAACCGCGACTCACTCAAAGCCTCCCCCATTGGGGGAGGTGGCGCGGCTTGCCGTGCCGGAGAGGGCTTTTTTACCCTCTCAGTCGCTTCGCGCCAGCTCTCCCAAAGGGAGAGCCA
>JAFTOB010000121.1 GCA_017451545.1 Clostridia bacterium
CAGGAGCTAAACCAAATGCTCCCCGAAACATTGAGAAAGCAACCCCAAAATCAGTAAGTTCCAATGTCTTTGTGGCAACAGAATGGCAACAAAAAATCAGATAGCCCATACTATCTGAATAATGAAAGTAATATAAATAATCTGAGCAAATCCCATAAGCAAATCTGTTTAAGATTAAATTACAGGGAGCGAGTGGGAATAATAAACGTGTTCCCCAACACACCCAAACAGTGTGCTTAGAACAAAATTAAATATCCTCTATTGAGGAGACAACAACCCCTTGTCAAGGTGCTCTTGACAAGGGGTTGTCTTTTCATTTCGGCACTTTTTATGGCACAAATTAAGTGCTAAAGCACCTCTCATAAGTGCCTTGTTATGTGCCTAAATTAAATATTAACTGCCCCATAATATTGTCACCTTTTCGAAAAATATGTTATAATTATTTTTGAAAAGTGTAATATTTGGCGTTTTCTAAATATGTGAGAATAATATAAAAAAGTTTTCCTAAAAGAGTGATGCGGGGGCTTGTTTTCCTGTTATTTAAGGTGAAAGCGCTTTAGAACACACGAAAGGAGTGTGAAATATGGAAGATAAGGAAATAGTGGATTTATATTGGGAACGTTCCGAATCCGCTATCGCAGAAACCGAGAAGAAGTACGGCAGATATTGTCATTATATCGCCTATCAGATCCTTGAAAATAATGAGGATGCGAAGGAGATCGTAAATGATACGTATCTGAAAACGTGGCAAACCATCCCGCCCAAGCGTCCCGATGCATTGAAGCCGTACGTAGGTATGATAAGCCGACAGCTTGCGCTCAATGCGTATGAGGAACAGCACACCCAAAAGAGAGGACAACTCACACTTGTTCTTGACGAGCTTGCGGAGTGCCTGCCGAGTAGTGACGAAGAGTGGAACGTTGTGTCAGGCATTGCCCTGCACGATTCGTTGAATATCTTTTTGCGAGGATTACCGCCAAAAACACGCAACGTCTTTATTCGCAGATATTGGTACACAAGCTCCATCGCAGAGATTGCTGAGGAGTATTCGATGAAAGAAAGTGCGGTCGCTATGCTTCTTCTACGTACGCGCAACAAACTTAAAACTCATTTGCAAAAGGAGGGCTTTAACGTATGACAAACAAAGAGTTTTACCGAGAGTTTGGGAACATAGATCCCAAAATGATTGAAGCGGCCGCACCTGCCGAGAAGGTGCAAAAAAAGAAAAAGAACGGTTGGATAAAGTGGGCTTCTGCCGCAGCCGCATGCCTCTGCTTTGTGATTGTAGGTGCAACGTACCTTATTGCGGGCAATGTTGGTAATGATGCACCCGAAATTCCTTCCATATTCTACCCGGGATATACAGAAACATCCTCGTTCTACTATGAAGGAGACCTATGTGCAAATCAATTCACTGAAATTATCCACAAAGGATTTGATGAAAAATCGATCACTTTATCAATCGTCAAAAAAAGCAACGATCCTTTAACCGTAGCCTTCAGAGGATGGAAATTCAACAGATCAAATGTATTGATCAACGATTTTTCAGATTTAATAATCTACGTTAACGGAGAAAAGGTTGATACGATTCCTACTGCACCTGGCAAATATGAAGTAAAAATTGATTACAGCAAGTTTGCTTTGAAATGTGATGAACTTGACCCGTATATGTTTGTTTCGGCGTGTGGATACTTCTGTTTGAACGATGAAGGATACAAAATTGTTGGCGATATTGATTTCTCCGATTTGACGTAAGGTAACATATCATAATAAGCAACCAGCCCCCCCGAAAAAGCGGTTAACTTGCGAATTGCTCATACACCTACCGCCGAAATCAATAAGTCTACATCAAGTGCCGCACATTGTGCGGCACTTTTTATTTGGGTTTATTTTCAAAAATTTTCTAAAACATCTTGACAAAAATAATACTTCGTGATATGATGTATTACACGATCGGAGGTATTATATGGACATTCAACTTAAACGCGGTCTGCTTGACGTTTGCGTGCTGGCCGCCATAAAAAGCGAGGATTCCTACGGCTACAAGATCATCAAGGATATGAAGCCCTACATTGAGATCTCGGAATCCACGCTGTACACCATTTTAAAGCGTTTGGAGCTTGCCGGGATGCTTACGGTGCGCACCTCCGAGCACGGAGGCAGGCTTCGCAAATATTATCACATAACCAAGGCAGGGCTCGGTCGGCTTGAGGATTTCAAGGACGAGTGGCGCGAGGTCATGTCAATCTATCAATTCGTAACGTTGGGAGATACAAAAAATGAGAAAAAATGAATTTTTGGCCGCGCTGAGGGCAAGGCTCTCTGCCCTGCCCGTGGCTGAGCGTGAGGAGCGCATAGGCTTTTACAGTGAAATGATCGACGATCGCATTGAAGAAGGGCTCTCCGAGGAGGAGGCGGTCGACGGTGTGGGATCGGTTGAGGATATTGCAGATCAGATTCTCTCGGAGGTACCGCCCGCGCGAGTCGAGGTAAAGGAAAAACGCAAGCTCGGTGCAGGGGTCATCGTACTCTTGGCGCTGGGCTCACCCATCTGGCTGTCGCTGGCCGTGGCCGCCTTTGCCGTACTCATCGCCTTTTACGCCGTGCTTTGGTCGCTGGTCGCCGTGGTCTGGTCTGTCTTTGCGGCGCTTGTTGCCGCCGGCTTTGGCGGAATTATCGGCGGCATTACCGTGGCAATCGTCAGCAACGCATTTGCGGGGCTTGCACTTATCGCCGCCGCGCTGTTCTGCGCGGGACTTGCCATATTCCTCTTTTTCGGTTGCCTTTCGGCCACCGTCGGCTCGGCGATCCTGACTAAAAAGACTTTTATCGGCATAAAAAATCTGATCGTGCGAAAGGAGAAGATCTGATGGCAAAGAAAATCTGGCTTATTATTGCCGCCGCGCTCACGGTGGGCGGACTGCTCCTTTTTACCATCGTTATGACGGTGGGCGGTTGGGATTTTGCGAAGCTCGGTACCGTCGAGCTTGAGACCAACACACACGAAATAACCGAGGATTTTAACGGCATTTCTATCGACACCGAGACCTCGGACGTGGTCTTTCTCCCCTCCGAGGACGGAAAATGCCGCGTGGTCTGTTACGAGAACGTAAAGGCAAAGCACAAGGTCGAGGTCGTCGACGGCGTGCTGAAGATCGAGGTCAACAACACACGCAAATGGACCGATTATATCTTCAACGTCTCCTTCTCTTCCCCGCATCTCACGGTCTATCTGCCCCGCGCCGAGTTTGATTCCATTCGCGTCAATACTGCCACGGGAAGGATCGAGCTTTCGAACCTTTCGCTGAATTCCCTTGACCTTTCGGTCACCACGGGCGACATTTCGGTGTCGGGCGTGACCTGCACGGGCAAGGTCAAGATCGAAACCACCACGGGCGATATAAAGTTGACCTCTCTCAACTGCCGTGAGCTGAAGATTGACGGCACCACGGGCAACTCGACCCTCAAAAGCGTGATCGCGTCCGAGCGTATATTGGTAGAGCTGACCACGGGTGACATCAAGCTGACGGGGTGCGACGGCGACAGCTTGTCCCTCAAGACCACCACGGGCAGCGTCACCGGAACTCTGCTCAGCGAGAAGGTCTTTGTTGCCACGGCCACCACGGGAAGCGTTCGCGTACCGAGCACGAAATCTGGCGGTCTTTGCGAGATCCGCACCACCACGGGCAACATCAAAATATCAATCGATTGACAAAACGGTCACAAACTCCACGCCTTTCACGCCAAACGCAGCAATATCGTGCTATTTTAAAGCAAGTACGTCGCTTGATATTTCCCTGCCCCGATGGTATAATTAAAATATCAAATACGGTTATAAGGAAATAAAATGGACAATAAAAACAAGATCGGATTCGGCATTATCGGATGCGGAATGATCGCAAAATGGCACGCCGAGGCGGTGGTTTCTATAAGCGACGCGCACCTTGTGGGCGCGGTCGATACCGATGTGGGCAGGGCGCAGAGCTTTTCTGCCGAGTACGGTTGCCGAGCATTTCCTGATGCCGACAGCCTCATCGCCTGCCCGGAGGTCGACGTTCTCTGCATCTGCCTGCCAAGCGGCCTTCACGCCGAGTACGCCGTAAAATGCGCCGAGGCGGGCAAGCATTTTGTGGTCGAAAAACCCCTCGCCATAACCCGCGAGCAGCTTGCGGCGGTGACCGAGGCCTGCGAGAAAAATCGGGTAAAGGGCTGCGTCATATCCCAGCTTCGCTTCTCCGATGGCGTGCAGAAGGCCAAAAAAGCAATGGACGAAGGTCTGCTCGGCAAGCTCATTTTTGCCGATCTGACTATGAAATATTACAGGTCCCCCGAATATTACGCCTCGTCGCCCTGGCGCGGAACGCGGGCAATGGACGGCGGCGGTGCTTTGATGAACCAGGGCATTCACGGCATCGACCTTGTGCAATATCTCGCAGGTCCCATCCGCTCGGTGAGCGGCATCTGCAAGACCCGCGTGCACGAGATCGAGGTGGAGGACACGGCCTCTCTGACCGTGGAATTTGAAAACGGCGCTGTGGGCAGCATCACGGGCTCCACGTCGGTCTCCCCGGGATTTCCGCGGCGGATCGAGCTCAACGGCACCCGCGGTAGCATCACTCTGACCGAGGACAAGATCACCCTCTGGTCGGTGGACGGCGAGGATATGACCGACAAGCTTGATACGGATGACGGCAAGACCTCCTCCCACAACGATCCTTCGAAGATCGCCTTCGACCTGCACAGACATCAGATCGCCGATATGGTTCGCGCCGTCAAGACCGACACCCGACCTCTCGTAGACGTTTGCGACGGCCGTCGCGCCGTGGACGTGATCCTCTCGGCCTACGAGGCGAGCGAAAAGAAACAAACGGTCTACATTCAATAATAAAAGTGCGGCTTGAAAGGGTGTCTTCCGTGAAGCATGTTGTTACCTGCCGCAAAGTAAAAGGAGTACGATCAATTGCGTACTCCTTTTTGTTACTATCGAGCGGTAATAAGCCGAGGTGGCTTGCGAAGCAAGACGGAGGGGTTGTAAAAGCAAAATTTCATCGTAAAACAATCCCTCAGTCAGCTTCGCTGACATGCTCCCCGCAGATGCGCTTTGCGCTTCTGCAACACAACGTAGCCTTTGATTTATGTGATCCGAAAGTCTATCTGTTTTTCCTGACAAGCACTGCTTTTGGGGAGACAAAGCGAAGCCCCACACAAGGTGGTGCAAAAATCAGATGTTAAAATATTTCTGAAAATCCTCTCTGTTATGCAACTTATCTAATGGATTGCACTTTATATATTCATAAAAATCTTCCACATATTTTGTCCCGCCAGTCCTCCAAAAATCATCAGGATTATATTCCAATTGATTGAGAAAAGGAGTTGTAAAGCGATAGACAGTATTTTCTTTATCAGCAGCATCGGCAGCTGTCGCATATTCAAGGGCTTTCTGTAAATGAAGAACAGCCTTTTCGTATTCTCCGTTTGATGTATATATGGCTGCTCGTTTGCGATAATTATGCGTGAGATAATAATTGTAATAAAGGTAATTACCGTCTGTAATTATCGCATTTAATATCTTCTCCTGTGCTTCGCAAGCTTCTAAATTATCACAGCCTATATGATTCAATATTTCTGACAGCATATTCGCCAACATCTTTTGATAATACTTAATTTTTTCATTGCCCTGCAAGCAATCCAAAAGAACTCTATCTTTACTGACCGACAAATTTTCGGGATAAAGCTCAGCATATTTTTTTGCTTCATCGTGTCGTCCTCTGAAACATAAATACTGTACTATACCTTGCACCGAGCTTGTTTTTATTTTTTCATCCGTCGTATTTTCTATAACAGCCGCAAAATGCTTGATCGCTTTTTCCTGCTCAGCAATATACTCACTATCATCTTTGAAATCAAAAGAACGCATCGCCTCGCACCATGCAAGCCAATCAAGATATTTCATTTCTCCGGGATACTCAGCCACAGCAGTACAGGCAATCTCATATCTTTTGGCAAGATCACCGCTTTTCCATGTTTCACGTTCAGCGTTCTCAAGTTCTTCTCGGCGTGAATCTATACTGTCATTTTTCAGGCCAAGCAATTCATCGGCTGAAACGTGAAGCAATTTCGTCAAAGGGCCGATCAACGAAAGATCGGGACTTGATAATCCACACTCCCATTTTGAAACCGCTTGATAAGACACGCAAAGATAGTCTGCAAGTTTCTCCTGTGTCAAATCGTTCTTTTTTCGTAATTCTTTAATTTTTTCGCCTATTGTCATTAGAATCACCTCTTGAAATTTATTGAATCCGGATTCTGATATTATTATAACACACATCAAATGCCAAAACAATAACTTGTTTTTCGAACTGCGATGCAACCTGTGGTTGAATTTGTAAAAAAAGAATGGTGCACTTTTTATTTGCTCAGCAAAACTCTCTCATGGCGCGATCGATCAGATCCCTGCCCTTTTCGATAATGGGAAGATCCTCGGGCACGACGTTGGCGAGAGGCGCGATGAATGTTTATCTTGACTTTTCTCCTCTGCTTTGCTATAATAAAATCAGAAAAACGCGAAAGGACAGCGCTATGTGCAACATTGCAGGCTATATCGGGGAGCGGGATGCCGCGCCCATACTTATTGAAATGATCCGCGAGCAGGAGGGGCTCAACGGCGGCTTTTACACCGGCATCGCCACCCTGCACGAGGGAAAAATATATTACAGAAAGGTCGTGGGCGACCTTGACGCGCTGCTCAAGCGAACCGATGCGGCGTCTCTGCCCGGCAAGATCGGCATTATCCACAGCCGCACCCCGGGCGATCAGGGTGACGAATGGTCGCATCCCTTCGTCAGCGAGCGCGACGGCGAGATCACTTCTGCTCAGGTGTACAACGGCAGCCTCGGCCATTTTGAGTATCTGAATGACCGCAGGGTCGCGCTGGCGGAAAGCCTCATCGCCGAAGGCTACAATATGCGCTCCCGCGTGCCCGCAAACGGCAAAAGGCTGGAGCTGACCGACGGCACGCGCGTTCACATCAGCGACCTTATGTGCCAACTTATCGCAAAAAGAATGTGTGAGGGTGACAGCGCCGTCGGGGCCATGGAAAAGAGCTATTGCGAGATACCGGCCGAGATCGTGGGGCTGATGCTCTCGCTCTCCGAGCCCGACTCCATCGTCTGGGCGCGCATCAATAAGCCCATGCACGTGGGCCGCACCGACCACGGCATCTATCTTGCCACAGCCCCCCAAGCCTTCCCCGACGATGCGGGCGAGCCTGAGCTGCTCCCCATTTTCTCGGCGGGTCTGATAAAGAAGGACGGCTACACCGCCCTGCCCTTTAAGAGTGCGCCCGCAACCGTGGCGCCCCTCGACGGCAAGCTGATCTGCCGCGCGCGCAGTCTGATCTGCGAGACCCTACGCACCGAGAAGAAGAAAATGCCCGAGCTTGCAAAGCTGATCAAGCCTCTTTTTGAGGATGCCGAATGTAAGCAAGCTGCCTGCGCCGTCTACCGCGTGCTCTACGAGCTGAAGCGGCAGGGCGTTTTGAGATCCGAGCAGACACGGATCCCGGGTGTTTTCGAGGGTCTCACCGCACCCGTCACCCATCTTTGGACCGAGGATCGGCAGACTCTGCACAAAATGAAGCTGAACCGAAGCCCCTTTGAGCTGATAAAGAGCGGGCAGAAGACCTTTGAGCTTCGCCTTTACGATGAAAAGCGGAGCGCCGTGGCGTCGGGCGACCTTGTGGAGTTTGATTGCGAGGGCGAAACGCTCACTCGCCGCGTGGTCGCCATCCACAGATTTGCGAGCTTCACCGAGCTTTATGCTTCCCTGCCCCTTACGCGCTGCGGCTACACCGAATCCGACGTGTCTACCGCCGACCCGCGCGACATGGAGCTTTACTATTCCACCGAAAAGCAGGCAGCCTACGGCGTCGTAGCCATTGAGCTTACCGAAATATAAGCAAAAAACGGTTGCCACGCAACCGTTTTTTTGTCAGCCCGACGAAAAAATTACGTCTTATAGAATGAAGGCGCCTATCAAGAAAGAAAGGAGAAAAACATGGACGACCGACAGATCATCGAGCTTTACAATCAGCGAAACGAGCAAGCCATCGCCGAAAGCGACAAAAAATACGGTACTTATTGCTTTTGCATTGCCAACAATATCCTTGAAAACACCGCGGATTCCGAGGAATGCGTGAATGACACCTGGCTGCGCACGTGGAATTCCATTCCGCCGCAAAAGCCAAATTCGCTCCGCCTTTTTCTGGCAAAAATAACGCGGAATCTGGCCTTTGACCGCTATCGCGCCGCGAAAAGTCAAAAGCGCGGCGGCTGTGAGATCGAGGTGGCGCTTGACGAAATAAGCGAATTCATCCCTGCCGCAGACGACAGCGCGGAGGATGCGGCATACGATGAGCTTTTGCGTTCGGTCAACGGTTTTCTCCGCTCGCTTTCGCCGCGTGAGTGCAATATTTTTATAAACCGTTATTTTCACGTCAGCTCTATTTCGGATATTGCGAAAAAATACGGAATATCCGTGGCAAACGCGCAAAAGATCCTCTCGCGCACGCGGCAAAAGCTGAAAGTCCACTTGCAATCGGAGGGATATAATTTATGAAGAAAGAACAGTTTTTTAAAGAGCTCGGCAAGCTCGACGACGATCTGATCGAGCGCGCCGAGACCGCGAAAAAAGCGAAGCCGCAGCCGCTCCTGATCCGCATCGCGGCGGCCGCGGCCTGCCTCGCATTGCTTCTCGCCGCCTTTATGCTCTTCCCCACAATGACGGAGGACGAACCGCCAATAGTTCCGCCTCCCGCCTCATCGGACAAAAATGACCCGCCCTCAGTAACTCCGCCCGACTCTTCGGTGAGTGATGACCCTATAAGCGGAATTGTCCCCGATTTTGACTTTACCGTCGCACCCGACGGGCTGAACGGCTCGGCCTTGGAGTTCGTGTTGGGTAATTCCATGAATACGGATGGCGCAGTAAGCCCTGCACCGCCCGCATTTAAGTTTGAAATGCGGCACGTTATCGTAAAAGCAAAAGTGGTGGAAAATTATCCCGATACGTACTGCCACCTTGATGCGAATTCCACGTATCCGCCGCCAAAATACCGACTCATTCTGATGCAGACCCTTGAAGTTATTCAGGTCGGTGAGGGCTCGGAAATGCCCGAATACTTTTTGTATCTTATGCCTGAATATTATTTTGTCGATATGACGGCATATGATTCGCTGATCATCTCAATGGTACAGGAGGGCGCCGAAAATTACGTGATGAAGAACGTCACTCAAAATCGCATTGAGGTTCTACCCTTGTTTCCCTTCCGTGATCACTCATACGAGCCCGTGCTTGGAAATATGATAGCTTTTACCGATGGAGTATTTGACGAAAGCTTATGGCAATCCCCAAATTGGCTATACGGCTATCAATGGGGCAAACATTACTTGGATGATCCGGACGAGGCCGCCTATCCTCTTATGGTTCGTCGCGGAGGAACTGAAGCCGAAGCGATCGAAAACATTAAAAGCGAGATCGGTCAATCAAAGGGGGTGTATTCGAATATAGCTTCTTTGAATTTCCAAAGCGAGGCGGCACGTGAAGCACTTGAATACGTCAAGCCCTTTGAAAACGGTGTGTTCGAACAATCCATAGCCCCAAATCGCGACGGAATAACATTCAGACGGTTTATCAACGGCTGTCAGACCGAAGAAACGGTTACCATCCGTTTTGAAACCGAGGAGGTTGTATATTCGGATGTGCGGTATACGGCGGAAGATATCAAAAACCTTGTGAACGTTGCAGCGGGTGTCGCGGACAAGGCAAAGGAGTACACAGAAGTCCTCCCCGTACCCCCACACACCGACCCGAACGGTAAAAAGCTCATGTGTCTCAACGTTTTCGGTTGGTACGCAAAGGTGGACGGCAAAATTTACGGGATCATAAAGACCGCCTGGCGTTATGAAAATCCCGATGATATGTACGTACAGTATTACGACGATCTTTATCTTTTGTACGATCCCGATCAGCAGGCCTACCGCACGATCGACCGAGACTCCCTTGTGGAGCTTGTGGGAGGATACCGAAATATATACCACGGAAAATATAATGAGGAAATTTCGGTACCTATGTGCTGATCCTCAAAGCAAAACCAAAGCCGACGGCACGCCGTCGGCTTTTTTCTTACATTTAACGCACCGATAAATCGGAGTTTGAAGGTTTCAAACAAATTTAACCAAGACGGATCGCGGACGGTTAAAATTAAACCCTGTAGGGACCGGCGTCCTCGACGGTCCATTATACGAAAAATCAATGAAATCAAAGGTTTTTCGCCGTTTCGCCTTTCCCATCTTCGCGGACCGTCGAGGACGC
>JAFTOB010000122.1 GCA_017451545.1 Clostridia bacterium
GGCGGGATCCCGCCGTAGGCGGCGATTTTACCTTGCCCATCCTGTTTGTTTGCGCGGCCTGAAAAACAAGCCAAAAATTAGGTACTTTGTACCCAATTTTTCGCTTCTTTTTCACATACGCAAAGGCCGCGTGGAGCTTTTCGCGCTCTGCGGAGCGCGACCGGCGTTTCGGCGCCGGCTCCCGAAAAACTTTTGAAAAAGTTTTATCAAAACTTTCAAGAAGGGGTTCAGCCTAAACCTTCAAACTCCGATTTATCGGCATTTAAACAACATAAAATCAAAACTAAATCACGGAGAAAGATATGACTCTTTTTGATACCCATGCGCACTATATAGATTCCCGGTTTGAGGAGGAATATGAGGGCGGCGCCGCCGCACTTATTCCCGAGGTCTTTGCCTCGGGCGTTTCGTACGTCGTAAACGTGGGCACGAATCCCGAAAATTCCCTCCGTGCTATCGAGCAGGTGAAAAAATATGAAGGTATGTACGCGGCCGTCGGCATCCATCCCACAGACGGGCAGTATTTGAAGGGTACACCCGACGAAGAGCTTGCAAAGATCCGCGCCCTGCTTGAGAAAAGGGAAGAGAACAAGATCGTCGCCCTGGGCGAGATCGGCTTCGATTATCATTACGATGACACCGATAAGCCCCTTCAGACCGAGTATTTCGAGCGGCAGATCAATCTGGCGCTTGAATATGACCTGCCCGTTATAATCCACGACCGCGACGCACACGGCGATTGCTTTGACACGGTGCGAAAGTACCCGGAGCTCCGCGGCGTCTTTCACAGCTACAGCGGAAGCCGAGAGATGGCGATCGACCTTGTAAGACGTGGCTGGTATATCTCATTTTCGGGCGTGATCAGCTTCAAAAACGCGCCACGCGTCCGTGAGGTGGCGCAGGCTATGCCCGCCGATCGCATCCTCATCGAGACCGATTGCCCCTACCTCGCGCCGGTACCATACCGCGGAAAGCTGAACCACTCGGGGCTGATGAGGCACACTCTCGCCGCCCTCGCAGACGCGCGGGGCGAGGATGAAGCGACCCTCGCCGAGCAGCTTATGCAAAACTCGCGCAGACTTTTCGGAATAGCATAAGAAAACCCCGACAGACCGTTGCTGTCGGGGCATTTGCTTTTTCAGAGAGTGCTGATAAAATCGGTGAGCAGAGCGGAGAAGTTGCGGCCCACGCGGTCGGCGGTCTCCTTGACCTCCTCATGGGAGAGAGGCTTACCGCTCATTCCCGCGGCCAGATTGGTGATACAGCTGATTCCGCAGATCTTGTAGCCGCAATGGCGGGCGGCGATGGCCTCACAAACGGTGCTCATACCCACGGCGTCGGCGCCGAGGGAGCGGAACATACGGATCTCGGCGGGCGACTCGTATTGCGGACCTGTGGTTTGCAGATACACGCCTTCGCGGAGGGCGATGCCCAGCTTTTTGCCGCATTCTGCCAGCTTTTCGCAAAGAGCGGGCTCGTAGACCGCCGTCATATCGGGGAAGCGGGTGCCGAGACTCTCAATGTTCTCACCGAGCAGGGGCGAGGGAGCAAAGGAAGAAATGTGATCCTTGATGATCATAAGATCACCGCAGGAGAAATCAAAATTGATGCCGCCGGCGGCGTTTGTCAGAATAAGGGTCTGCGCACCCAGACGGCGCATCAGGCGAATGGGCAGCACCACGTCGGTCATAGCGTAGCCCTCGTAGTAGTGAACGCGACCCTGCATGGCAACCACGGGCACGTCACCGATGTAGCCGAAGATGAACTGTCCCTTATGACCCTGAACGGTGGAATGGGGGAAGCCCTCGATGTCGCGGTAGCTGACGGCGCAAACGGCCTTGATGTTTTCGGCAAAATCGCCGAGACCCGAGCCCAGCACGATGGCCACGCGGGGCTCAAAATCGGTGAGCTTCCGAATGTTTTCGTAACAAGCGTTAAGCTTTGCTTCAACTGCGTTCATAATAATCTCCTTTATTCTGTCTTATTTTTTTTTGAATTTTTTGCCGTTGCCCGTGGGACGGTCGTTCTTTTTGCCGCTTCTCGGCGCGGGGGCAGTCGGCTTTTTGCGGTCATTTTGACCCCGTTTTTCGCCGTTTTTCGCAACACGGGTGCCGCCTTTCGGCTCAAAGCGGGTCTCGGCGCGCACCAGACAGTCCTTGCCGTTACCGATAAGGTCGGCGCGGCCGCACTTGATGAGAGCCTCGCGCACCAGCGGCGCATTCTGCGGCTTGTTGAACTGAAGCAGCGCGCGCTGGAGCTGCTTTTCGCGGTAATCCGTGGCCACGAAGACCTTTTTCATTGTGAAGGGATCAAGCCCCGTGTAGAACATAACCGTGGACGCCGTGCCGGGGGTGGGGTAGAAATCCTGAACCTGCTCGGGCGCATAGCCGTCGCGCTTTAGGCAGATCGCCAGCTCCAGCGCGTCCTTCAGAGTCGAGCCCGGGTGGCTGGACATAAGGTAGGGCACAAGATACTGCTCCTTGCCCATGCTCTTTGTGGTCTCGAAAAACTTCTTACGGAAGCCCTGATAGACCTCAAAGCGCGGCTTGCCCATATAGCCCAGCACGTTGGCCGAGCAATGCTCGGGGGCGACCTTCAGCTGACCGCTGACGTTGTCGCGCACCAGCTTTTTGAAGAAGGCATCGTTTTGGTCGAGCATCAGATAGTCGAAGCGGATGCCCGAGCGGATAAAGACCTTCTTCACCCGTGGCAGAGCCTCGATCTCCTCGATTAGCTTCATATATTCGGTGTGATCCACGCGAAGGTTCTTGCAGGGCGTGGGAGCGAGGCACTTTCGGTTGGCGCAAACGCCGTGCTCAAGCTGATGCTCGCAGGCGGGGTATCTGAAATTGGCTGTAGGGCCACCCACGTCGTGAATGTAGCCCTTGAAATCGGGCATCTCGGTGATCTTCCGCGCCTCCTCAATAACGCTACGCGCACTGCGCGAGCGCACCGTCCGCCCCTGATGGAAGGCGAGAGCGCAGAAATTGCAGGCACCGAAGCAGCCGCGGTTGTGTGTTACCGAGAAACGGACCTCCTCAATGGCGGGCACGCCGCCGAGGGGCTCGTAGCTCGGGTGATAGGTGCGCATAAATGGCAGGGCATAAACACGGTCAAGCTCCTCGCGCTCAAGCGGCGGCATTGGCGGTGTCTGCACCAGCAGCTTGCCGTCGTATTTCTCGGCAATGGCGCGACCGTTTATGGCATCCTGATTTTTATACTGAATTGCAAAGGCCTCGGCGTATTTTTTCTTGTCGTTCTTCAGCTCGTCGTAATCGAAGGTGGCGGCAAGCTCAAAGTGGATCTTGTCCTCGGGCGAGGCGAGATAAACGCAGCCCCGCACGTCGCGGATCTTCTTTATCGGCACGCCGCGGTCAAGCAGCGTGGCAATGCGGCGAATGATGTTTTCGCCCATACCGTATGTCAAAATATCGGCGCGGGAGTCAACGAGAATTGAGCGGCGCACCTTGTCCGACCAATAGTCGTAGTGGGCAAAGCGGCGCAGGGAGGCCTCAAGGCCGCCGATGATTATGGGTACGTCACCGTAAGCCTCGCGGATGCGGTTGCAGTAGACGATGACGGCGCGGTCAGGTCTCGCGCCCATCTTGCCGCCGGGGGAATAGTAATCGTAGGTGCGCTTTTTCTTGGAGACTGTGTAATGTGCCACCATGGAGTCTATGTTGCCCGAGGTGACGAGAAAGCCGAGGCGCGGGCGACCGAACTCGCGGAAGGCGTCGGCACTTTTGTAGTCGGGCTGAGCCAAAACGGCCACACGGAAGCCCATATCCTCAAGGACGCGCGTGATTATGGCCGCGCCAAAGGAGGGGTGGTCCACGTAAGCGTCACCCGTAACGTATACAAAATCAGGTCTGTCCCAGCCCCGCGCATCGCACTCGGCGCGGTTTATCGGCAAAAATTGATGCTCCATCTGTCTCTCCAAGTCTTTGATATACCCATTATACCACATCCTACGCGTTTTTTCAATAGGGAAACGAAAAGCCTTCGCAATAATGAGGCTTGAGGGGCAGGCTGTTTTTTGCGTTGCAAACGAAAAAATATATATTTATATCAAATCTATTGACAAATACGACGTCGGATGATATAATTAATATGTTCTTATTTCATACCAAGAACTATTAGGTTGCTATGATAAGGTCGCTACTTATCGTAGTGAACCGCAAAGCTCTGACGATCGGCTTGCCGGTCGTCATCTTTCTATAGGACGCTGTGATACAAAACGCAGCTCGCGGCAGCTCCCTAATAGTTTTTGGTATGAAATAATGCCTTGCCCGCCCCGCGCCCCGTACCAACGGTCGTAGCTCCCTAATAGTTTTTGGTATGAAATAATCGCGCGCTACTCGATACGAGCCACAAAAAGGTCGTAGTTCCCTAATAGTTTTTGGTATGAA
>JAFTOB010000123.1 GCA_017451545.1 Clostridia bacterium
AAAATTCGCGACCGAGCGAATTTTGAAGGATAAACATCCCACTTAAATTAACCAATGCATTAAAGTTTCTTGGAGAGCTCGAGAACCTTCTTGCAAGAAGGTTCTCGAAAAAAATCTTTCAAATAAACTCCGATTTATCGGTTCGGCGTCTCGGAAAAAAGTAAAGCCTTTTTGCCCCAAAAGTAAAAATCAACCAATGACAGAGGGGTCGCTTGTGCGCTATAATTGTAAAAAAGCCACGGAGGATCTGCTATGAAAAAATATATTATAACCGAACACGGTGTGCGCGAAAATTGCGCCGAGCTTCAGACACGGGAGCTTCAGGCGGTGCTTGACCTTTGCCGCGAGGACGGCGGCACCGTTGTGATCCCACGCGGAAAATTCCGCGTGTCATCCCTCTATATGCACTCGAACACCACCCTTTATCTCTGCCGCGGCGCCGAGCTCATCGGCAGCGACGACTGCGACGATTACGAGGTCTTTTCAACCGATGGCATTGATATGCGCTCGGATATGGAGATGATCACACAGTATTACGGCACGCCCTGGGAGACCTACCGCCGCGCGATCATCTCGTCCTACGGTGAGAAGAATATCGCCATTATCGGCGAGGGCGACTCTTATATCGACGGCTCGAATTGCTACGATCCGAACGGTGAGGAGGGCTACCGCGGGCCTCACGCCATCTTCTTTACCTGCTGCGAGAACGTGACCCTTGAGGGCTATACCGCCTGCCACAGCGGCAATTTTCTCCACGAGGCCAACAACTGCAAAAATCTGACAATGCGCCGCGTCACCTGCCTCGGCGGCTCGGACGGTATTCACCTCCATTGCAGCGAAAACACCCTTATTGAGGACTGCCTTTTCAGAACGGGCGACGATTGCATCGCGGGTATCAACGTCAAGGGTCTACGCGTCAACCGCTGTATTTTCAACACCTCATGCAACCTTTTCCGTATGGGCGGCGTCCATATCCTCGTCGAGAACTGTTACTCCTACGCCCCCGGTTACTATCCCCACAGAAAGACAATCGTCAAGGGCAAAAACGATTATCTGCCCCGCGAGGCTGGTCGGCACAACACGCTTTGCCTCGTAAACTATTTTGCGAGTATGAATTATCCCTACGAGCCCTCGGAAATGACCTTCCGCAACTGTCATTTTGACGGTCTTGACAGTCTTATGCGTTACCGCTCGGGCTGCGGACCGCTCCAGACGGGCACGCTGTTCCGCAAAATGACCCTTGAAAACGTGCGTATCACCGACCTTTTTAGGGCCTCGGAAACCATAGCACCGAAGGAGCTGCCCTTCACCCTTGAGCTGAAGAACGTGTCCTATACCTTCCGCGAGGACGCCGAAAGCAGGGAGCTGCTCTACGTGCCCGACGGCTCGGCGGTTGAAATTATTAAATAATGGCAGTGCTTTGAACAAATATAATAAAATCCGATGCTAATCGAGTAGCATCGGATTTTTATTTAAATAAGTCTTACTTCTTGTGATATTCTTCAAAAAGATCATTTGGAGTACATTCTAAAATATCACAAAGGGACTGCAGGTTTTCAAATTTTATACCGGAGGTCTGGTTGTTAACCATTTTGTTGAAATTTTGATAACTAAGTCCTAACTGGATATAAAGCCAGTATTTGGTTTTTCCTCTTTCTTGAAGAATGTCCAATATGCGCAATTTCATTATATCACCTCAACATTATATTATGTATAAATTATATTCAAAAAAAGACTTGACAAATAGACTTTTGCATTATATAATGTATACATAACATAAAAAAGGGGGTGAAACACATGAAACATCCGAATTTTGAAAAACTGTTGCCGCTATTTCAAGCTCAAGAAGATTTTTCATTAACGGAAACTCAATATCAAAAAAGCACAGGAGAGCCTTTGCCTAAAGATGTATATTACTTAAAAAGAAAATCTGCGCTTTCAAGGGTAGCACAAGATTATGGGTATGTGATTGATGTCAAAGAGAAAACAATTTGTCTAAGGAACAAAAGAAAGTGAGGAAAATATGGATAATAAAAACGAAAAAAAAGAAAAGCCGCTAATCGGTTGGCCAACAATTATAATATGTGCTATTTTGTTTGTTGTGTGTATCATTGTGGCAGCAATCGGACCTAGTGGAGGATGTGGTAAATATTCCGGTGGCGATGGCAAAGAAAGTTGTAAGAATTGCGGAAGATCTCCCGTTGTTGCTTATGGATATTGCGAAAAATGTGCCGAAAGCTTTATGGATTGGCATAACGAATATTACGATTAAGCAAAATTAAGTTAATTATAAGGTTTACATAAGCTAAACTATAATGAAACATAAAAAGAGGCTTTTTGGAGCCCCTTTTTATGTTACATATTAATGATATTAGAATAAACAGAAATAGGTCTGTTCTCAAAAATTTCCGCCGCGTTGCGGGCAAAGTCCTCGCAGGTCAGCTCGCGGTCGCACAGCAGTGCTTTGGGGCAGATGAAGCCTATACCAATAAAGTTGCACGAACACTTTCAAAAGGCTCTCCCTTTGGGAGAGCTCCCGCAATAGCGGGTGAGAGGGTGTTTACTTTAGAGCTTTAATTCTCTCACGGATCACGTTATCAATCGTATAACAGACACTCTCAAAATTATCATCCACAGCTTTGTTAGAAAAACGCAAAACATAAATTCCGTATCGTTCAAGAATTTCAGTTCTTGCTTTGTCGCACGCAGTACCTTTGTCTGTATAGTGTTGCGAACCATCGAGTTCTATTACCAAACGAGCGCTGTGGCAATAAAAATCTGCAATGAAGCTGTCTATGATACGTTGCTTGTATATTTTTACAGGGTAATGCTGCAAAAAATCATACCACAAATGCCGCTCTTGTCGAGTCATATTACGGCGTAAAATTTTTGCAATATTTAACAATTTATTGCTTTCCTTTAATGCTTTTTGCTTCATCGCACCCTCTCCGTCGGCTTCGCCGCCACCTCTCCCAAAGGACGAGGCTTTTAGTTGGTCACGGTAATAACGTAAACAGATGTAGGGAAAATACTTCCTCCAAAACTTTTAAAGATCATTGCGGAAAGCCTAATATATTTAAGTTTTGCTTCTCTAATCATATAGATGGTATCGGAATAAAGAGTTAGTTCATATATTTTCCTTTGGCTTTGAAAATATTGAGATTTGTTTGTTCTCAAAAATTTCCGCCGCGTTGCGGGCAAAGTCCTCGCAGGTCAGCTCGCGGTCGCGGATCAGAGTTTTGGGGCAGGCAAAACCCAGCTCGTAGAGCCACGGGCCGCTGTAATTGACCTCACACAGGGCGTTCACGATCGACTGCCAATCGAGCTTGCCCTCGCCGGGGAGCCAGTGACGCTCGTTGAGAAAATCGTAGTCCGAAACGTGGGTGGTGATTATTTTGTCGCCCAGCGCACGGACGAAATCGGCCGCGTCCTCGGTCAATAGATGATTGGTGTCAAAGCAGACCCGCAGATCGGGGTGCACCGAGATAAGCTCTGCGATCTCGGCGGCGGTGTTTCCGAGGCAGGTTCGGGGAAGATCCTCCACGGCAATGACCGCGCCGCACTCGCGCGCCACCTCGGCAAGCTTTGCAAGGCTTGACTTCGCCGTAGCCATCCGCTCGGCGCGCTCCTCCGGCTTGATGGGCTCGCCGCTGGGGTGTATGATAAATTTATCAATGCCCGCCTCGGCGCCGCGCCGTATGAGCCCCGAAAGATATTCGACGGTCTCCTCGGCCAGCTCCGGACGGGAAATATCTATCTTGTCGAAGGGCATAAAGGGCAGATGGAGCGACCAAAGCTCCACGCCCTGCCCGTCGGCCATGTGCCGAAGAGCGGTAAGATCAAGAGTCGCGTACTCGTCGACGCCGAGGCTGATCTCCATAGCCTCAATGCCCGCTTTTTTGTAATTTTTAAACAGCTCCTCGCAAAGCGGCTTGCCGCATGAAGAAAGACCAAGTTTGAACATTTTTATTCCTTTCCGCAGATAAGTGAGTAGTCTCCGCTCTTTAAGACCGAGATAAGATCGACCTGCGCTTTTATTTTTTTATCTGTCATAATGCCGCCGCGCCCCGCCTGCTCGAGCCGATGAAGATCCGAGCCCGAAAGCATCCGCTTTCCGTAATGCTCGGCGAACACCCTCGCCATTTCGTTTCTGAACGGGTCGGTTCCGCCGTTATGCACCTCGATCCCGAAAAGCAGGGCCGGGTCGCAAACGGTCATTTTATCGCGGAAGGGGTGAGCCTGAACGACGAGCGCGTTTTCGGGCAGGATCGAAACAAGCTCGGATAGATCCGAAAGCTCGTTCAGCGGCGGTGCAGAGAGGTAAAAATCCTCGTCGGCGCCGTAGATCAGGTAATCGTTGATCTGTCCGTTAAAGCGCACCTCAGCCCCGAGCAGAACGGTGAGCCCGAGCCTTTCGCCCTCGTCGCGCGCCTCGCGGTAGCCGCGAAGCCAGCGCTCGATGCAGGCTTTATGGTCTGCGCCTTCAAGCTCGTCGGCGAACCAATCGTAAAACATGGCCGCATAGTGGTCGGTAATGACCAACCCGTCGTAGCCAAGCTCCTTGTATATCCGCACGATCTCCCGCGCCGCCACGTGCGCGTGCGGGTCACACTCCGCCGTGTGAACGTGCATTTCGTATTTGTACATTGATTCGACTTCCATTTTCAATAAGTTTTTTGTATTTATTCAAGCAGTTTTGATATAGTAACAAGTAGTGCCATTTGGATATATTATAAAAGTTTTCACTATAACAATTTATTTTTGCCAACGCTTTGGATTTTTGTTGTAGCAACTTGTGCACACGCCGTCGTTTATTTTTCCACCATATCCATACAGCGAAAAAGCCTTTCTGGGTTTTTCTTTTTTACAATTTACACACATATACCAACGCATACCGGTAGAATCAACAATTTCTCGATCGTGCTGTCCAAAAAGAGGCTTGACTTCTGGACGATATTTGTTCGGGTCATAAACATTTGATTGCGTGTGTGTTTTGGCGGGAAATGCGTCAGGTTTCGGCGCAGGAGCCTTTTGTGCTACTTTTTTGATTGCTTCTTGTTTGGCTTTGTCGGCTCGAAGACGTTGAACCATTTCATCAAATTTTTCTTTCTTTTTTTGAAGTTTACCTTCCGACCAAACGTGAAAACCGGATACTGTTAGCTCATTGTTTTCAAGGGTTAACTCTGAAATTTGAAATTCTTGCTGACACTTGTTTGGGTAATTCTCGGACGAATATTCCTTTCCGTCAAAAGTATATTTGTTGTGGTCGATTATATATTTCCGAAAAATTTGACAGCTTTCATCGATTTCCAAAACAGACCGGCTTTTCGACTCATTTAATAAATAACGGCGTATCCAAAAGCACAATTCATCGTTCTCTTCATTTGGAGTCGGAACGTCAGTCACTATGACCCACTGTAGATCAATGTTTGCGTTTCTATATTTTGATGTTATATCATCAATATGTTTTTTTGATGTTTTTTGATTGCCAAACTCGATGGCAAGTTTGCGATTGTTCGAGAAAATTAAAACAGGTGTGATATGATGTGATATAACTTTGACTTCCGATTGGGCAGACAAACCCATGTTTTTTAAATGACTACATATTACTCGCGCTGCATTCTTAAAGGTGTCCGGCGTTTCTCTGTCAAATTTGGAATAATCGCATGAACAATTATTTACGTGTGAAAAATAAATGCCTCTAATAGGTCCGTGACAGTATTTAAGCCTTCTATCTGTACAATCTTCGTCGGGGCAAAGTAGCTCGCCTTTTTTGCTGGCATCTTTGATTTGTCTTTCCAAACTATATTCTTTGACAACATCTGTAGCAAAATATATTTTGCCTCTCCAAACTGCCTTGTCCAAATTTGTAATCTCCTTATTCTTTATTCTCCGCCTTCATGACCTTCAGCGCCTCGTAGATGGACTTTATGGGGATGAGCTCCATGCCGTCGACGGTGAGCTTGCGCTTTTCTACGTTTCTGTATGGGACGATGGCCTTGGTGAAGCCGAGGCGTGCGGCCTCCTTGACGCGCTGTTCGAGATTCGACACGGCGCGTACCTCGCCCGAAAGTCCAAGCTCACCCACGGCCACCAGATCGTCGGGAACGACGCGGTCGGTGAGGCTTGAGATCAAGGCAAGGGCGATGGCGGCATCGGAGGCGGGCTCGTCCAGCCGCAGGCCGCCGATGACGTTCATATAAACGTCGCTCGTGAAGAATTTAAGTCCCAGCCGCTTTTCGAGAACGGCGAGGATGAGGCACATTCTGTTGTATTCGATTCCGTTGGCCGTGCGGCGCGGAGCGGGGAAGGGCGTGGGGGTGACCAACGCCTGAATTTCGGCGATCAGCGGGCGCGTGCCTTCAAGGGTGCAGACGGCGCAGTTGCCCGAGGTGTTCTTCGGGCGACCTGCAAGCAGCATTTCGGAGGGGTTCGGCACTTCGACAAGCCCGGTATCGGTCATCTCAAAAACACCGATCTCGTTGGTGGAGCCGTAACGGTTTTTGATGGCGCGGATGATTCGGTAGGACTGCTGCCGCTCGCCCTCGAAATAGAGCACGGCATCGACCATATGCTCAAGCACCTTGGGACCCGCAATGCCGCCCTCCTTGTTGACATGACCGACGAGCAAAACCGAAATTCCTTCGCTTTTTGCCTTGGCAATAAAGGACAGCGCACATTCCTTGACCTGGGTGACACTGCCCGCAGTTGAGGCCGAGCGCTCGCTGTATATGGTCTGGATCGAGTCGACGATAATGGTGTCGGGCTTGATCTTCTTGGCCTCCTCAAGGATGCGGTCGATATTGGTCTCGGTCAGCACGAAAAGACTTTTGCCGTCAACGCCGAGGCGGCGGGCGCGCATTTTGAGCTGTCCGCCCGATTCCTCGCCCGAAACGTAAAGCACGCGGCGGCTCTCACCGAGGGAGTCTGATATCTGCATAAGAAGGGTGGATTTACCGATTCCGGGCTCGCCCGAAAGCAGAACCACAGAGCCCGTTACAAGTCCGCCGCCCAGCACGCGGTCAAGCTCGGCAAGACCCGTGGTGTCGCGCATATAGTCGGGCATTTCAAGCTCGGCAAACGTTACAGCGTGATTGTCGGCAATGCCGATGGCATTGGTGCGCAGGGTGGTAGCGACGGGAGCCTCGGTCTCCTCCTCAAATGTGTTCCAGGCGCCGCAGGAGGGACATTTTCCCAGCCATTTCGCGCTTTTGTGGCCGCATTCGGCGCATATATAAACGGTTTTCGGTGCTTTCATACGAATTCTCCTGATTTTACTACCTTAATTATACACCGACGGGGGAGAAAAATCAATAATTTTTGCAAATATAATCGGATATACGCTCGAAAAAGAGCAGAGCAAGCTGATCTCGGTATTCATCCTCGGCAAGCCGCGCACATTCGGCCTCGTTGCTTAAAAATCCGCACTCGATAAGCAGAGCAGGGCAGGAGAGCTTGTGAAGAAGGTAAATATTCTCACCGGCGGCCTTGACCTTACGCCCGTTGCTCGGATCAAGACGGCGGCTCGATTCCTGAATATCGCGGGCAAGGGTGAGGCTCCCCTCGTGATTTTTGGAATAATAGACCTGCAGGCCGCCGTACTTCGGATCGGGAAAGGCGTTCATATGAATGCTGATGAAAATTGCGTTTTCGTATCTCTCGGCGATCTTCAGCCGCGCCGAAAGGTCGGAGGCCTTCTTGCTTGAGGTCACGGCAGGGTCGACGAGCATAATATCATCACTTCGTGTCATTACGACCTCGTAGCCCGCGATGCGCAAAAGTGAGGCCAGAGTCTTGGCAATATCGAGGTTCAGATCCTTCTCAACAACCGCTCCGTTGCCGCCGATCGCGCCCCCATCCCTACCCCCGTGACCGGGATCGATCACTATCACGGGCAGGGCATCAGCCCCGACCTTCTCTGCGTTATCATCCTCAAAACGGCCAAATACAGCACACAGCAAAAGGGTGACGACGATGAAAACAGCGGCGAAAATCGCAAATCCGAGTGCGGTCAGAAGGGGTCTCTTTTTGTCTTTGATCAAGGCGTAAAACCTCCGAAAAGTACTTCGTAAAACACTATGAGAGAAGGCGTGTTTTTATGTCAAAACATATTAATCAAAGCTAAAATTCGACCAAAATCGCGGAAATTTTGCAATATTCATATTGGTAATAATATTAATCAATATATATATTTTAAAATGCAAAAAAAAGAAAAAGGAACCGCAAAAATGCGGTTCCTTACACCTCTTAAAGAGTTTCGAGGTAGTCAACTACGTCCTGAATAGTGGTGAATTTGCCGATGTCGGAATCGTCAATGGTAATTCCGAATTTGTCCTCGCAGAGCATAACGAGGTCTGCAAGCTCAATAGAGTTAATTCCAAGGTCAGCGGAAAGCTCGGCATCGGGCTTAATGTCCTCGGGATCGATCTGGAGCTCGTCAACGAGGAGAGCCTTTAACTTTTCGTACATGAGTAATATCCTCCAATAAGATTCTTCGGGCGAAAGCCCAAAATGTTGATGCATTTCAGTTCATACGCAGTTATTATATATGAAAAATCCACTCTTGTCAAGTATAATTTTGGAAAAAAGCTCTCGAATTCCGCTTTTTGTTATATTTGGCGGATTTTTTGAGCATTATTGTTGACTTTTGACCCTGTGCGTGATATAATCTTCTAAATTCATCGGATCGAGAGGAGATCGATATGTACAGAATTTATCCCGTGACGCAGACGGAGCTCGTCTGCAATGATTATAAAGTAAAGATAAACGGCGAGAGCGCACCGCTTAACTCCGCGCGAGTGTCGGCCTTTCCCCTGAACCGCCGCTGGCCCGGTCATCAGCGTGGGATCGAGCAGACCGAGCTTGTCAATTTCCTCTCCTTTGCTACCGACGGCCCCGTGACCCTTGAGATCACGCCCAGCGACGGCTTTGACAGCTTCACCGTCCACCCCCTTGAGGCGAAGGTAAATTCGCGCCGTGAGGGAGACAGGATCATAGTCGAGCTCAGCGGAGCGGGCTACTACACCGTCGAGCCCTACGGCCGAAACCGCGCGCTGCATATTTTTGCCGATCCGATGCCCGAGTATGACGTGGACAAGACCTCGCCCGACGTTATTTATTTCGGTGAGGGCGAGCACGATGCGGGAATTATTGAACTGAAGAGCAATCAAACTCTCTTTATAGACGAGGGCGCCGTGGTCTACGCCACTCTTCGTGCCTGCGATGCGGAGAATATAAAGATCCTCGGTCGCGGAATTCTCGATAACAGCAAAAATCGCGAAAAGATCCTCTTTGAGGTCAACGGGGATGACAACAGGGTCGACGTGGGCAACGCCGAGCGAAGCCACGCCGTGACCATTGATTACTGCAAAAACATTATCATTGACGGCGTAACCGTTCGCGATTCGCTGGCATACAATATCTGCCCCTCGGGATGCGAGGATATAGTCATCAGAAACGTCAAGCTCATCGGAAATTGGCGCTACAATTCCGACGGCTTTGATATGCATAACTGCAAAAACGTGCTTATCGAGAACTGCTTCTTGCGCACCTATGACGATTGCATCTGTGCCAAGGGCTTCTGCGCCATAGGAAACACGGAGGAGCGGATGAATCATAACGGTAAGGTTTATGACATTTTCGAGAACCTGCTCGTCCGCAACTGCGTGCTCTGGAACGATTGGGGCAAATGCTTTGAGATCGGTGCCGAGTGCTGTGCCGAGGAAATGCGGAACATAAGATTTACCGACAGCGCGATCATCCACGTGACCGGTACCCCCCTTGATTGTATGAATATAGATTACGCCGACGTGCACGGCATAACCTACGAAAATATTTCGGTGGAATACGATGACGTGATCCCCGAATCCAAGATCCAGAGAAGGGATAGTCAGACCTATTCGGATTTCGAGCGCGATCCCGATTTCGCACCCTATCTGATCTGCGTTATGGTGGGCTTCCACTACGAGTATTCGGGCGGCAGAACGCGCCGCGGACGGGCACGGGATCTGAAATACAAGGATATTCGCCTCTACGGTCGGCAGGATATCAGGATCAAGATCGTGGGCTACGATGCCGAGCATATGAGCGAGGATATTCTTATCGAAAACCTCACACAAAACGGAAATCCCGTTACCGAGCTTAAGCCCGGCAACCTCGTTACAAACGAATTTACGCGGAATATCGCAATAAAATAAGACAAACAGCGCAAAGGAGTGATACTTACGGAGATCTTCAAAAACCGTCCGTTCGCACTCCTTTGCGCCGTTTTTATGTCAGCATCGCTTTTGTGCTTCCTCGTGCAGGGGAAGTACAAGCTCATAGCCGCCGCCATTTTTGCCGTTCTTGGCGTCGCGGCACTGACTGTTGATCTCATCAGGCGTCGGGTAAAATTCTCCAAAGCGGCTCTCGTTTTCGTCCTGCCCGTGATCATTGCCTGCCTTGTTTCGTACTTGTATTTCGATTACGGCTACCAAAACGTGCGTCGCCTCGACGGTGAGGACAGAACGGTCGAGGGTACGGTCATCGAAACCAAAAGCTACGCCGAGCACGGCTCCATATATACGGTTCGGATCACCTCCGTGGACGGAAAGAAGACCGATATCCTCGCGCGGCTCGAATGCGATTACGGCGGTAGCTTCGTAACGGGCGACAGATTCCGTATGAAGGTCGATCTTTCGGCGCCCGAGGACACCTCGCCCATATATTCGACAAAGCTCAACGCCATATCCGACGGAATAACACTTTTCGCGCATTCGCGCGCTGAGAGCGGTTTCGTGTCGCTGGGCACGCTGAACGATGATCTTGAAGTTATTTTCGCAAAGCTGAAGGCCTCGCTTTCGGTCCGACTTTCGCGAGCGGTTGGCGGCGAGGCAGGCGACCTTGCAAGTGCTATGGTCCTTTCCGACCGCTCGGGTCTCAACCCCGAGACCCTGCGTGATTTTTCACGCAGCGGCGTGTCGCACATTTTGGCGCTCAGCGGTCTGCATATGAGCATCATCTCTGCAATTTTCGATTGGCTTCTTCGCCGCCTTGCCGCGCCGAAGTGGCTGAGATGTATCGTCACCGCCTTCCTTATGGTGACGTATCTGGCACTGACGGGCTTCAGCCTCTCGGCGGTCAGAGCCGTTATTATGCTCTGTGCCGTGTATATGAGCTTCATAATTTCAACGCCGACCGATCCCAAAACCGTGCTTTTTGCCACGGGATCCTTCATTTTTCTCATTACGCCCCACGCCGTTTGCGATGCGGGCTTCTGGATGTCCTTCCTTGCCACGTTGGGTATCATAATCGTGTCGCCATACGTGTCGCGCCTGTTCGTCACGGTGCGGCGTGATAGCGACGTCAAAAGATTTGCTTTCCGCTTCTTGCGCTATCTGCTGTCGGCGGTTGCCATAACTCTTGTTGCAAATTTCTCGGTTATATTTATTTCGTGGCTTTGCTTTGGCGAGGTTTCGATCGTGGCACCGCTGACGAACATCCTGCTGTCGCCCCTGTCGGGGGTCATGATATTTTTGTCGGTCATGACCTTGATGACTCACTTTATTTACGCGCCGCTCTCCGAGCTTCTCGGCGAGCTAACCGGGATCGTCGGCGATCTGATGCTCGATATAACTGCGGAGATTTCCGAGCTGCGGGGCATAGTGATATCGCTGAAATATGATTTTGCGGCTGTAATAATTGTACTATTCGCTATTTTTACGGTGACCTTCCTCGTCATAAAACTGAAACACAAATTGATCACTCTTTTGCCTGCCGCCGTGTCGGTCGTTGCTTTTGCCGCCTGCCTTATCGGTTTTAACGTAATGAACGAAGGTCGGGTAAACGCCACCTACGTTCACGAAAAGGGCGGTGACACGATCGTTCTGAGCGAGAACGGGAGAACCGCGATCTGCGATATTTCGGAGGGTTATCTGTCCAGATTCCTCCTCGCCGCCATGACCTCCGAGGAGCATTACGCCACCGAGGTGGAGGTGCTGATTTTGACCCATTATCACAGCCGTCAGCCTGTGTCCCTCGATCAATTTTTCTCGTCTGTGCGTTTGCGTGAGCTGTGGGTGCCGCGCCCCGAGCAGGCGGAGGAGGTCGGATATCTTGAAGATATATACGAAAGAGCCGAGGATGCAGGCGTTCGTGTCACGGTTTACGAGCGGGGAAGTGATCTGAAGCTTTTCGGACAGACCACCCTCACCGTGTTGCCCTACGATAAGCTTCCGCGCTCGGTTGAGACTCTTAACTGTGTAACCGTCGAGAACCGTGGGCGGCGGCTGGCCTACGTGGGCTCATCCTTCTGGGAGAGCGAATATTGCGATACGGGCGCCGAATACGTTTCGCACAGCGACATTGTTATTTTCGGCACACACGGTCCCGCACCGAAGAAAAATTTTTCATTTGATATAGGTACGGAGTGTCGGGATATAATTTTCGCAGATGAAGAAGTTATGAGCTTTTTCAATGTCGATGAGCTTCCGACGGATCTTCAGCCTGTATTCTCTCCCGATAAAAGCGATTTCGTGCTTGAATAAGACCGTTCAACGAGCGGTCTTATTCTTTTTTGTCAGCGATGTCAAAAAGGATCGCGCCGATGACGGTGAGGGTCAGCGCCATGAATATGTACTCGAGCATGGGAGGGTATATGAGACGCGTCAGCTCTGGGTCGCGCTCCATTTCGCGCAGAACGGTGGAATAAAAGCTCAGAAGGGCAACGAGAGTGATGGGAAGCCCCGAGAAAAGCAGGATGGAGGCCTCGCGCGACAGCTCGTTCACACATTGAATAAGACTTTTTTTGCCCTGATTCGGCCTTTTTTTCTTCATTTTAACTCCTTTCTCCGAAATATTCAAAAAAATCCCGATTTCTGAATATTTTCGGCTTTGTCATTAAACGGCAATCGGCCTAATGATCCTAAAACCTGCGTAAAGTCTAACATATTTTGCAAAGCTTGTCCATATATCAAAACAAGGGATCGCTGCATAAAAATGCAAAAAGCGAATAATATTTCCGTAAATATTACAAAATCGTGTATGAATTCGCAGGTTAATGTAAAGCTTTTGCAGATTTTTTGAAAACAAAGTGCGCCTTGTTGATTTTTTGAGACAAAAAGGCATAATATTACCAATTTTTGTAAAATATACTGCGTTTGGTATACATTTCAAAAAATATGCCGCTTTTCGGATGTGGTAAAATATAAGGACTGCATAAAACCGGGGAGATGACACGAATGTTTAATAAAATTGAACTTAGAGAGCTTGAAAGCCTTTGCGCCGTCAGGAGATCAAAAAGAAGCGTGGGTGGCAGAGCCGTCACTTATACGCTGTTTGAGCTTCGGGACGGACACGGTGTAAGCTATGCACTTTCGGCCGCAGAGGAGGGATACGGAGCCCTTTGCGAGGCGGGGAATGATCGTACTGCGGCCGAGGGCTTGTTTGAGCTGATCTGCAACGGCGAGGTCGCACCCTGCACCCTTTGCGACGTGCTCGATGACATATATAGTGCCGCCGCGGAATAAATAATCAATATATTGTAGAAAACTATTTACAAAAGGAAAAATTTATGCTATAATCGAACCAATACTGAAAGGGGGATATTAGTATGAAATGTCCTTTTTGCAACCACTTTGACAGCAAGGTAATAGACTCGCGCCCCGTGTCCGACGGAGCAAGCATCCGCCGCCGCCGCGAGTGCCTCGCCTGCCAGAAGCGCTTCACCACCTTTGAAATGCTCGAATCCATGCAGATCATGGTCATAAAAAAGAACGGGACCAAGGAGCTTTTCGACCGCTCCAAGCTGCTCGCGGGTCTCTTCAAGGCTTGCCAGAAGCGCCCCATAAACCCCGAGGAGATTGCCGACGAGATCGAGTCCGAGCTTCTCAACGGCCTCATCGCCGAGGTCACTACCGCACAGATCGGCGAGATGGCAATGGAAAAGCTCAAGAAGCTGGACGACGTGGCGTACGTGCGTTTTGCATCGGTATACCGTGAGTTCACCGACGCCGACACCTTCCTTTCCGAGCTGAAGACCCTGCTCAAGAAGACCTCAAGAAAGGCGAGAAAAAAGAATGAAGATTAAGTATCTCGGAACTGCCGCGGCCGAGGCCGTTCCCGCACCCTTTTGCGAGTGCGAGACCTGCGAGCGCGCCCGCAAAAAGGGCGGCCGCAATATAAGAACGCGCAGTCAGGCCGTTATCGACGACCGCATCCTCATCGATTTCTGCGCCGACACTTATATGCATTGCCTGCGAGAGGGAATCAAGCTCTGCAATATCGATGCCTGCGTCATCACTCACAATCATTCCGATCACCTCTATCCCGCGGAGCTTTTCTGCCGCGAGAAGTGCGCCGCTCATATGAAGCACGAAAAGCCCTTCGAGATGTACGGTGCCGCCGATTCGGCAGAGACGGTTAAGAAAAATTACTCGGGTTATGATCGCCTTGTGGAAAGAAATCAGTTCGTCTTTCACACCGTCGAGGCCTTCAAGCCCTTCAATATCGGTGAGTATAGGATCACACCCCTGCGCGCCGACCACGGCACCGAGCTGCCGCTGATCTACGTTGTTGAAAAAGGCGGCAAGACTATGCTATATGCCCACGATACGGGCATTTTCCCCGAGGAGACCTGGGCGTATCTTGAAAAATCCGGCTTTAAATTTGACTTTATCTCCTACGATTGCACAAACGTCCTGCTTTACGACTACCCCAACCGCGGACATATGGGCCTCGGCGGTAACGTTGAGGTGCGCGAG